>NZ_CP015217.1:0-362500 GCF_001729245.1 Leptospira tipperaryensis
AGAGTTCTTTCAAAAATAGTGTATTCTCATTCATCGATCTCCGGGACTCCGGAGGAAAAGTGAAAAATAGCCTCAGTCAATTGATTTGGAGAAAACCATCCAAATCAAACTCGTAAAAATCTCTTGTGAGAGAGAATTTTTGTTTTTGTTTCTTTGGAGGAAGAGTTGAACCTAGTTTGGAATAAAATTTTAGAGGAAGTATCCAAGAAAATATCTCCTCAATACTTTGAAAGGTTCATTGATACCCTGAAATTAGAAACTCTTAACTCTGAAAAATGTACGATCATCGCTCCTTCGGCGACAATCAAGACTCACGTTGAAAGAAAATATCAAAGCATCATTGAAAGCGCGATCTTAGAAGCCTGCGGAGATAAAATTCCGGTCGAAATTCTGATCGAAACAAAGGCCGCATCACCGCTTCAGACCATTCTTGAAAAATCATTCGATCAAAAAGATTTTCAATTCAATCCGGATTATACGTTCGAATCCTTTATCGTCGGCGACTGTAATCGTTTAGCCTATACGGCAGCTAAAGAATGTGTAAGAAAACCTGCGGAGATAAATCCTCTTTACTTGTTCGGTAGCGTCGGAGTTGGAAAAACACATCTGCTTCATGCGATCGGTTCCGAACTTTTAAAAAAAGATCCGTGGAAAACGGTCTGCTACGTTGATATATCCTCCTTTATGAATGAATTTCGTTTTGCATTGCAATCTCGAGAACTGATCGAAAGTTTTAAAATAAAATATCAATCTTACAACTGCCTTCTCGTGGACGACATTCAACTTCTCTCAACAAACGCAGAAAAAACTCAGGATGAATTTTTCGCATTGTTCAATTTTCTTTTTGAGAGAAGAAGACAAATCGTTATCGCATCGGATCGTCCAAGTTCCGAGCTTCCAATACACGAAAGATTAAAATCAAGATTCGTAACCGGCGTTCAAGCTGACATTCAATATCCGGACAGAGAAATTCGAAAAGGCATCGTCGCACATCATTCTCAAATTATGGATTTAGGATTGAGTGAGGATATCTTAGATTTTCTCGCGGATCAAATCGAAGAAGATACAAGACTTCTTCTTGGAGCGCTGAACGATATTTATCTTTATAAAAAATCCTATTCTCTTTTGTTTTTGAACTTGGAGAAAGTAAAGGAGATCGTAAAAAATCGTCTTTATCGAAAAAAGAACGTAGAATTTTCTCATGACAGAATCATCGAAGCGGTTGCAAAAGAATTCAGTTTAAACCCTTCCGAGATTATGGGAAAGAGTAGAAAGAAAGAACTCATCATTCCTCGCCACATTTGTTTTTATCTTCTGCACAATATTTTTAAAGTGAACAAGTCTCAGGTTGGAAGACTTTTTCAAACTCAGCATACGACGGTCATTCACGGGGTCAGAAAAGCTGAGGACCTACTTTCCAAAAACAAAGATATGCGATTTTTAGTCGAAAGAATCAGCTCTCGTTATCGACTTCAGTAAGCGTTTTAAACTTACAGGTGAATTCAGATTTACACACACTGTAAATAAAGTGTATATAAACTCTCTTTTCCTTGTTCAGTAAGTTTAATAAATCTGTAAATAAGACATAATGCAAAATTACTGTCGCTTCAAGTGAAGAAATTGACGAAGAATTATGTCCAAAATGAAAATTCTCTTTTCAAAAAGAATGAGACATATTTCAGTATTCAATAGGAATACGATTTTATGTACATATTTACAGGTACTACTCCTACAACTGTACAATAATAAGAACCTATTTAATTAAGTAAGATATTAGGAGAACAAAATTGAAAATCAAAATAAACACATCTGAATTCTTAAAAGCAATCCATGCTGTGGAAGGTGTGATCTCCGCAAGAGAGATTAAATCTGTATTATCAAATCTTAAAATAGAAGCCGAAGGAAAAGAAGTATTTCTTTCAGCGACGGATCTTGAGATCTCTATAAAAACTTCAGTTCCTGCGGAAGTCATTCAACCGGGAAGTATTTCCTTACCGGCAAAACAACTTTCCAGCTTTTTTAAAACGATCAACTTTGAAGAAACTATTTTGTCCTTAGAAGAATCTGATGGTGAATCTTCGATCGCATACATTACCGATGCTTCCGGAAAGAACGATTACAAATCTAAAATTTCAGGAATGGACGCCGAAGAAATCAAAACGATTTCCAAAGTAAATTCCTCTCAAGTGTCTTCGTTTCCTAGTACGTTAATCAATGATATGATCAGAAAAACTTCTTACGCGATCGCTCATGAAGATCAGCGTTTTATTTTCAACGGACTTTATATGATCCCGAATGAAACTAAGCTGATCTTTGTTGGAACCGACGGAAGAAGACTTTGTAAGATTGAAAGAACACTTCCCGCACCCTTGCAATTTAAAGAATCGATTATCGTTCCTGCAAAAGCGATCCGAGAAATTTCAAAAATGATTGCTACATCAGAAACCGGTAATATAGGATTGATCGACAGTCAGATTTACGCTTCGGCAAATAATATTGAACTCTTGTGTAAATTGATCGAAGGAAATTTTCCAAACTACGAACAAGTAATTCCTAAAAGTACTAAATTCTCCACCGGAATTTCCAAAGAAGAATTTCAAGTTTCTCTGAGACAGGTTATGACCGCCGCGGAAGAACCATCGAGACAAGTAAGACTTACCTTTACTAAAAACAATCTAAACTTCTTTGCACAAACACTCGGCGCATCGGAAGCAAGTATCAACAAGTCGATCGAATATTCGGGCGATGAAGTTACGATCGCTTTCAAAGGGGAATATCTCATGGACATTTTTAAATCCATCGACGATACGGAAGTTAAAATCGAATTTTCAGATTCCAGTTCACCAGTGATCTTTAAGGATCCGTCCGATCCTGAATTTATCTCTGTAATTATGCCGATGAAACTTTAATGTTTTTAAAACATCTTACACTTCAAAACTTTAGAAGTCACGAAGAACTGAGCCTGGATTTTCATTCCAGGCTTATTTTTTTTGTGGGCGATAACGGAGAAGGAAAAACAAATCTTCTCGAAGCAATTTGTATGTTGTCGTGGTTAAAAAGTTTTCGCGAGTCGGAAGACGGAAATTTAATCCGTTGGGGCGCCGAGAATTATTTTCTCCGAGGTAGAATCCAAGAAAATCAAAAAGAATCCATTTTAGAAATCGGATATACTACAAAACCGACTGTAAAAAGAAAATTAAAATTCAATCAGGAAGAAATCAAAAAGAGAACGGATCTGATCGGAAAATTTATAACGGTTCTTTTAACTCCGATGGATTTGAAAATTATAGAAGGCGGCCCAGCGGAAAGAAGAAAGTTTATAGACGCTTTCATTTCTTCCTTTGATCCGTTTTATTTGGATTCTTTATTGGAATATAATAAAATTCTAAAACATAGAAACGCTCTTTTAAAAACGGGAAATTCGGATTCTTCTCAACTTTCCATTTGGGAAAAGAGACTCGTGGAAAAAGGAACGATCCTCTTAAATAAAAGAAGAGAAATCGTTTTAGAATTGAATTCATTCTATCAGACAAACTTGGATAAGTTGAGCGGTGGAAGAGACGGACTTACGTTGATCTACAAACCGGACGTCAAAGACGAACAAGAATTTTTTGATAAACTGAATCGCAACTTGGGTCGGGATTTGAGACTCGGTTATACTTCTGCCGGAATTCATCGCGACGATCTTTTTATCGGGGCTGATTCCCGTGATATTACGGAATTCGGTTCTCAAGGCCAAAAAAGAAGTACGGTAATCGCTTTAAAAGCCGCCACTTTCAACTATTATAAGAATATTCTCAATACAACCCCTGTCTTACTGATAGACGACGTGATCCGCGAATTGGATGTAAAACGAAGGGAATACTTTGTGGACTTAGTGGTTAACGCCGGTCAGGCTTTTTTTACGACGACCGATCTGGAAGGAATTCAGGATTATGTCGGTAAGCTCGAAGATCAAAAGCAGATCTTTATCATCAAAGACGGAGCCGTTCGTTCAGTAGAATGAGAGACGATCTAATTTCATCGAAAAAGATTGAAACCGACGAGTTCAAATCCGTTCTCAATCAATTGGGAATTACGGAAGAAAGTCTTCAGGAAAAAATTTCCCTAAACACGCTCAAAAATCGTTGGAAAGAAATAGTCGGACCAGTCTTTGCCTCTCATTCCGAAGTTAGTTCGATTCAGTTCGGCAAATTAAGAATTATCGTTTCCCACAATGCCTACAAACAAGAATTGCTTTTTCTTCAAAACCGAATCCTAAGACAAGCTTCTCTCTTTCTCGGAAAAGGTGTTGTTCGTTCCTTGGAAATTTCAATCGGTAAACTAACGAATTCCGTCTCTTCTAAACAACCGGAAACAAAGGAAAAAAAAGGATTAGAAGGCAAAGAGGATTTAATTGCCATACTTGAGAAAGAAACCGATCCGGAAGTTAAAAAACGTTATCTCGAGATTCTTCAATATCTTTGATTAATAAATGAATTTCCTTGCCTCCCTATGGTTTTCAGGAAAACTATTCCTGAGGTCTGAAAAAAATGAGCCAAGAAGAAGCAAGCTACAGCGCCGGTCAGATTAAGATTTTAGAGGGTCTGGAAGCTGTTAGAAAACGTCCGGGGATGTACATTGGAACTCAGGATGATACGGGGCTTCATAAAATGGTCTACGAAGTTGTTGATAACTCCGTGGACGAGGCGATGGCCGGTCATTGTACAGAAATCAAAATCAGCATTCTTCCCGATAACATAATCGAAGTAAGAGACAATGGCCGAGGGATTCCCGTCGATATTCACCCGGATAAGAAAATTTCAACCATCGAAGTCGTTATGACCATTCTCCACGCCGGTGGTAAGTTTGAAAACGACGCCTACAAGGTTTCCGGCGGGCTCCACGGGGTTGGGGTTTCGGTCGTGAACGCACTTTCTGAATGGCTCGTCGTAGAGGTTTTTCAAAAAGGTAGAATTTATACTCAAAAATATGAAAAGGGGATTCCCGTTTCTCCGGTAGAAGCAAAGGGAGAATCTTCTGAAAGAGGAACGATTGTCCGTTTTAAGCCGGATGCCTCCATCTTTACCACGGTCGATTTCCAATTCGACGTCCTTTCCGCTCGATTTAGAGAATTAGCTTTTTTGAATAAAGGTTTGATTCTTACAATTGAAGATCGGAGACGAGGAAACGAAGGTGAGAATCTTTTAAAGAATGAATTTCAGTTTTCAGGCGGTATCGTTTCTTTCGTAGAACATATCAACGAAAACAAACATCCGATGCACAAAGTGATTCACTTTGAAAGAAATAAAGAGGATGTAATCGCCGAAATTTCGATCCAATACTCCGAAACATATACGGAAAGTATTTTCTGTTTTACGAATAACATCAACAATAACTTGGGTGGAACTCACCTCGAAGGTTTTCGCGCGGCGCTCACGAGAACTCTCAACGATTTTCTTAAAAAAGATACCGTGCTCGCGAAAAAACATCCAACCGGCTTATCGGGTGAAGATGTGAAGGAAGGTTTGACTGCTGTTATCTCTGTAAAAATTCCACAACCTCAGTTTAACTCTCAGACAAAAGAAAAATTGGTAAATGCGGAAATCAAAGGGATCATGCAAACCTTAACTTCGGAAGGTCTTACTCTTTTCTTTGAAGAGAATCCTAATATTACAAAAAGAATATTAGAAAAATGTATTCTTTCCGCGAAAGCAAGAGAAGCAGCTCGAAAAGCAAGAGATCTTACGAGAAGAAAGACGGTTTTGGAAGGCGGGGGTTTGCCGGGAAAACTGGCGGACTGTTCTGAAAAAGATCCGGCTCATTCGGAAATCTATCTCGTCGAGGGAGATTCCGCGGGCGGTTCTGCAAAACAAGGAAGAGATAGAAACACACAAGCGATCCTTCCTTTGAAAGGAAAAATTTTAAACGTGGAAAAAGCGAGACTTGATAAAATTCTCGCGAGTGAAGAGATTCGAATCTTAGTTTCTGCGCTAGGGACCGGAATCGGCGAAGATGAGTTTAATATCGATAAGATTCGTTATCATAAGATTATGATTATGACGGACGCAGATATCGACGGTTCTCATATTCGCACACTCCTTCTTACATTCTTCTTTCGTTATATGAGGCCCGTGATCGAAAGAGGATATCTCTACGTCGCACAACCGCCTCTTTATTTAATCAAACACGGTAAAAATTCTACTTATGCTTACTCTGATAAAGAAAAAGACGAACTATTGAAAACGGTCGGCACGGACAAAGTTGTAATTCAACGATACAAAGGTTTGGGAGAGATGAATCCCGAACAACTTTGGGAAACCACGATGGATCCTTCCAATCGAGTGGTTTTGAAAGTAAAGTTAGACGACTTCGTGGAAGCGGAAGAAACGTTTAACGTCCTTATGGGCGATGAAGTTCACCCAAGAAAAATGTTTATCGAAGTAAACGCCGCAAAGGTAGCAAACTTGGATCTTTGATCCGAAGGGAATTCAGAAATGAGTCAAGAGATGGAAAACGAAACAAAAGTCCTAAGCTACAATATTGCAGGAAAACCAGATATCGCGGAAGCGTTGAGAAACGGAGTCCGGGTAATTCCTGTAGAAATCGAAGACCAAATGAAAGAGGCGTATCTTGGATACGCGATGTCCGTTATCGTAGGACGGGCGCTTCCGGACGTCAGAGACGGTTTAAAACCGGTTCATAGAAGAATTCTTCACGCGATGAATGAGCGTGCTTGGAGAAGCGATCGTCCTTACGTAAAATGCGCTAAGATCGTCGGGGAAGTAATCGGTAACTATCACCCTCACGGTGACGCTTCCGTTTACGAAGCTCTCGTAAGAATGGTCCAGGATTTCTCTTTGAGAGTTCCTTTGATCGACGGACAAGGAAACTTCGGCTCCATCGACGGTGATAATCCGGCTGCCTATCGTTATACGGAAGCAAGACTTGAAAAAGTCGCCGAAGAACTTTTGCGTGATATCGAAAAAGACACCGTAAGTTTTTCACCTAACTATGATGATACGAAACAACAACCGGATGTTCTACCGGCTAATTTTCCAAACTTACTCGTAAACGGTTCTTCCGGAATTGCGGTGGGTATGGCGACGAACATCCCGCCTCATAACCTAAAAGAAACGATCGATGCGGTCATTGCCGTCATTCGGAACCCGGAAATATCAATTCCTGAAATTTTAAAAATCATTCCGGGTCCTGATTTTCCTACTTCCGGTATTATCATCGGTGGAGAAGGACTGATCTCAGCTTATACGACCGGAAAGGGTTCGATTCGGATCCGATCCAAGGTTGATATCGAAGAAAAGAAGAACGGACGGGAAGTCATCGTCGTAACGGAAATTCCTTATCAAGTAAATAAGAAAGTTCTTCTTGAAAAAATCGGGGATCTAGTTAACGACAAGAATATCGAAGGAATCTCTGAAATTTTAGATCTTTCCGATCGTAAAGGAATTCGAGTAGAAATTCATATTAAGAAAGATGCAAATGCTCAGGTCATTCTCAATCAACTTTATAAGATGACCCAGCTTCAGGTAAGTTATGGAATCACGATGCTCGCGATTCTGGATAACAAACCTAAGATTTTCAATATCAAGGAAATTCTTACCGCATACTCGGCTCACAGAAGAGTCGTAATCGTACGAAGAACCCAGTTTGATTTAGATAAGGCTGAAAAGCGCGCCCATATTTTAGAAGGTTTGAAGATTGCCTTAGAAAATATCGAAGACGTAATCAAAGTAATTCGCGCTTCTAAAAATCCTGCGGAAGCAAAAGAACAATTGATGTTGAAGTTCAGCCTTTCCGATGTTCAGACGGATGCGATTCTCGAAATGAGATTGCAAAGACTTACTTCTCTCGAAGTCCAGAAGATCATCGATGAATTGGAAGAAGTCAGAAAACTCATTGTGGATCTAAAAGACATTCTCGCGAAACCTTCTCGTGTAAGTGATATCGTTTGCACCGAACTTCAAGAAGTCGGCGATAAATACGGAACCAAAAGAAAAACTGAAATTTCGATCGAAAGCATTGAAAGTTCTTCTTTCAACGCGGAAGATTTGATTGCGGATGAAGAAATCGTAATCCAAATCACGTATGATCAATTCGTAAAACGTCTTCCGATCGATACTTTCAAAAGACAAAAACGCGGCGGGAAGGGAATCCAAGGTCTTTCACAGAAACGAGACGATGTGATCAAGATCATGAAAGCCGCAATGACTCACGATAGCATCATGTTCTTTTCCAATATTGGAAAAGTTTACGTGATGAAAGCTTATGAACTTCCGATCGCTTCCAAAGAAGCGCGCGGAAAATCCCTCAAAGCGATCATAAACCTTAGAGAGGATGAATACATTTCTTCTGTCTTCGCATTCAGAGAAGAAGATATGGATAAAGACCTCCTTCTTGTAACTCGCAAAGGTTTTATCAAACGAATTCACCTTAACGAATTCAGTAATGTTAAGAAATCGGGTATCATTGCGATCGGTCTTCGCGACGGAGACGACCTCATTAAAGTAGAAGCGATCAACGATAAAGACGAAGTGATCATATTCTCCAGAAAAGGTTTAGCCCTCAGAATCGAAGGGACGATCATCCGTCCTCAAGGTCGTACTGCGAGCGGCGTAACGGGCATGAGACTTTCTCAAGACGATGCGATTGTTGGTCTTAGTAAATTCAAAGAAGGCGAAGACATCTTCGTTGTTTCCGAAGAAGGTTACGGAAAACGTCTCGGCTTTGAAGAATTTGCCGCAAAAGGAAGAGGTGGAAAAGGAATGGCTTACTTAAAAGTCACGGATAAAAACGGCTTCTCAGTGGGAACCGGCTCCGTGGGCGCAGAGGATGAAATCATTCTAATCACTCAGCAAGGAATGACGATTCGAATCAACGCATTCGACATTTCTAAACTAGGGAGGACCGCCGTCGGCGTACGTCTCGTAGATTTGAAAGACAACGATAAGGTCCAAGACTTTACGGTTCTCGGAGAAAGTTAAGAATATGATTCAGATCGGAAATGTTACGATCCCTGGGAGAATTTCTCTTTCTCCGATGGCGGGCATTTCCGATTCTCCCACTCGTAGAATTTGTAGAAAGTTCGGAGCCGCATTTTCCTATACTGAATTTGTAAACACGGATGAAATTATTCATAAGGCGCCGAAAGCCTTAAAGATGTTTCAATTTCATCCGGAAGAAAGACCGATCACATTTCAGATTTTTGGAAATCGACTCGAGGTGATCGCGGAAGCGGCCGAAATCATCCAAGAATTAAAACCCGATATCATCGATCTCAATATGGGCTGTTCCACTCGGAAGGTTTCTCTTCGAGGTGCCGGAGCCGGTTTATTGCGAAGGCCTGTACACACAGGAAAGATTATCGAGGCTATTAAGAAAAGGGTTACAGTGCCTGTAACCGCTAAGATAAGAATCGGATGGGATTCTGAAAATCGCAACTATCTTGAGGTCGCGAAGATCCTGGAAGACTCAGGTGTGGATGCACTAACGGTCCATGGCAGAACTAAGGAAATGGCTTATACTGGATTTGCGGATTGGAATGCGATCGGCGAAGTAAAGTCGAGCGTAAAGATTCCTGTTTTTGGAAACGGAGATATTAAAAGTTTTCAAGAAGCGCAAAAGAAGATTCAAGAATACGGAGTCGATGGCGTTTTAATCGGAAGAAACGCAATCGGCAATCCCTGGATTTTTTCCGAAATCAAAAAAGAAAATCTATCCTGGACCGAGATATCGGAAGTGATTCTACAACATCTCTCATGGATGATTGAAAATTTTGGAGAAGAATTCGGCTTGGTTCTTTTTCGCAAACACCTTGTGAAATATCTTTCCGGATTGGAGTTTGATCCACTCTGGAAATCTCAACTCTTGGAAATCAGAGAGTTTGATCGTTTTGAAGAGCTTTTGATTTCCCGTAGGGCTGTTAGCTCTTTAGTATTACATTGATCTAACATTCCTTATTCTGAAAGTAAGAATTTTAAATTTCCTCTTTTTCAAAGCAATTTCAATTCAATAAGAATTCGATAACTTTCTTATTTTTCAGCCCTTTCGCATAAAAACTTCTTTGAAATCGATTCTTAGCGTTAGGTGTTTTGATGAAGTAAACGCAAGTTTTAGTGCTCGTTCTAAGCGTTTTTCTTGACTATTTTAAATCCTTCCGCGATAACTTCGCGAAACGGAGAAATTACTTTATGAAACTTGTAAAAATATTCTTAGTTCTCTCTTTTGCTTTGTTAGTTTCTAACGCCTGCAAAAAGGAAGAAAAGAAAGACGTTCCGCAAATCCTCGGAACTAGATTTGCGAATTATGACCAATGGATTTATAAAATTCCGGGAAGTGACAAAAAAGAAGATCAAGTCTCTCTCGTCTATGGAATGGAAGAAGTTACAGGACTGGAAACCGTGGATGTACAAGTCCCGACGAAGGACAAAAAGGGAATGGTTTCCGCTACTTTTTTAAAAGTTAGAACCGTGGAAAATAAAGAAGGTTATGCTCCGGTAAAAAACTTTTCTGAGAACGTATATTTTGTTTTGAACGCGAGTGAGGATGCTTTCGTAAAACCGACTATCACGGCTAATACGAAAGGCAAATTGAAACGAGGGATGTATTGTTTAGAACAGGAAGTTATTGGAGAATTCTCCAAAGTAACTTGTTACGACTCCATCCTCGAAGAGGAAAAACTTACCAATTATTATGACGTGTGGATTAAGACCGCCTCTCCGCACCTGAGTAAAGACGCACTCTTGGGTGAAACGATTAAACTTTTAAAGAAGGCGAGTCAGGAATTAGCGAAATACAATTCAGCAACGGAGGAAGAGAAAACGAAAATTCTTAGCTCGGCAACGGAAGCTCTGAAAAAAGCTGCGTCAAAGCAGGATGAATTTTCTACGGATATCACCAATCTAGCAAGTAAGTTTAACCTTTCCTTGGAGTAATGAAAATTCGATTTTAAATCTATGTCGAAGTCGAAAACCAAGATTCAAAAATCCTTATATTCGATCGGGTCATAGGCAATAAAAAACCCCGCCTTTAAACAGCGGGGTTTCGAAACAAAAAGCTTCTTTTTAGAAAAGCTTACTGCTTATTGGAAACCTCTTGTGCTTTCGCTACCAGAGCATCCTTTCCACCAGGAAATTTTGCATAGATAACACACTGACATTCTTCCCAGTTGTCTTTAGAAACGTCTTTTGGATCGGAACCGTTACCAGTTGCTTTACACTCGTAAACCCCAACTCCTTTTACAACGCCTTGAGACTGAGAAACAATTACGGAAGCAGTTGCTTCACCGTCGGATACGCCGGAAGCAGCTTCTACAGTTTCACCAACCATCTTCTTCACAACATCAGAAGCGCCTTGAAGTCTAGAAGCTTCACGGCAAGTTGATTGCATCATAGCCTGGCTTTTCTTAGCCACTGCTTTAGCGGATGCTCTGGAAGAAAATTTAATATAGTACCAGTCTTTTGGAGCAGTATCTCTTGGTGTTTTTCCGTCGTTTCTTTGTTCTGGAGCTCCACCCCATCCTTCAAATGTCCATCCACCGTCACCTACAGATGTTGCGTCTTTTTGTCCAGTGTCGGTGCTGGAGCAAGCTGCAAAAATCATTGTTGCTACAGATAGAGCGATAAGTCTATTGATCATTATTTTCTCCTTGATCTACTAAATGAAAAAATCTAATACTTCGCCGAGTTTATGCAACACATTTTTTAATAGGTTGCTTTGAAACATAGATTTCTCTAAATGAATCTCAGAGAGAGATTTGCGTCGCACTAATTCTTTATGTTACGAAATTTATTATTTTTCTTAATTTTCTTGGCTCAACCGTTACTCTCTACGAGTATAACTTTCCTTCCGGGTAAAGTAGACGGCAACTTACCAAATTCTTTTCAGAGAATCAGCGATAGATCGCAAGAAATTTCCAAATTTGGGGCTTTTTACGCAAACTTACTCTTAAGGGCCAAAGTAGACGCGACTGAAAGAATTAAGGAGAAAGAACTTTTCGAAAAATTTCGAAGTTCCCGTTTTGCAAAGGAAGACTTCGCAAAAATTTGTTCTGAACTTTCCGTCGATATTTTAGTTCGTGATGAGTTGAGTTTTCAAAATCAAATCACGCTCGATCGCTCTGTTTATAATTGTACACAGAAGCAATTGGATGAGTTACACCTTTCCGAAAAATCGGATCCTTTTTCTTTAATGCGTTCTATGACGGAGAAATCCTTTCCATGGATTCCTTCCAAAAAAAGACAAATCTCCCAATTGAATCAAAAGAAGTCTTCGAAAGAATTGATCTTTGTAATCGACTTGTCTCCTTCCTTTCAAAGAGAGAGAGAAGAATGGGTTCAATTCGTAAAAACAGCTTCTTGGGAATGGATGACCGGAATTCGAGTCGTGACTTTCTCCGAAGGAAAGACCACGATTCTTCCGAAAGCGGGTTCGCTCGCAGAACTTAGAACACAGATTTCTAATTTAAGATCGGTCGGAAAATCTTCTTTAGAGGATCTATCGGATGCTCTGATCAACGTGAAAAGAAGTCTACTTCAATCCGGAACAAAATCTCAAACGTTTCAAGACATAATCATTCTTACAAATGCAAAGGGAAAAATTCCCAATCCCACACTCTCTTCCATTCTTCAAGATTTACAATCTGCGGGTTACGGGATCCGACTTTTCACCGCTCCGTATTTTTCCATTTCACAGACGCAGTTTTATAAAGGAATTCTTTCCAAAGGAAGTTTTTATGAGATCTCGTATTCTCGCAAGGTGAGCACGGCAAAAGATTCCAAAACATTGCTCTTTCGCGGAAGACAAATTTATTTTACTTACTCGGAACTTTCTGCGGGACAGACGGGCTCTGAATCCTCACTCAATAAGGTTTCCTATTCCGGAAAATACACCGAATCGGAAGCGATCAATCCTCTCAATTTTACGGAAATCTACGCTGAATTGACGGGCGATAAGATTCTCGCGTCGGAACCGCTTCGCGACAATCTGAGTTTTTTACTTTCCAATGTGCTTTTGAAAGACGAATTCAAATCGGAAGGACCGGAAGTTTTAATCAAGTCCGGTGAAAAAGCTTTTTGGGTATCTTTACCGACGGGTGTAAAAGCCCCGGAAACGGAAGAATTGGTAAGTTATCAGACGACTTATGTTCCCTCGGGCGCATCCGTAGACGGAGTGAGTAATATCGCGGGCCTTACCGAAGTCTACAAAGGAAATTTTTCCCAAATCCTAGAATGTACGCCCATTCAGGTAAGAAATTATTTTCAGAATACGAACAAAAGTTCTTTCGATTGTATCGTCCGAGGTCGAGTTCTACAGGTCAAAGGATTATAATCTTTTACTAAAGGGATCCTCATTTGAATTCCGACGAACATATTTTTATCAGCAATGCTTCTAACTCGGTTAAAATATTAGATCGAATCAAATCTTTTTCCCAAAATCAGATGCCCCTATTTCTTACTGGCGGCCCTGGATCTGGAAAGACGTTTATTTCCCAGTTGATCGCGAAACTATCGGGTAAAGAACCTTCGATTCGAGTTTTGGATTCTGAAAATCTTGAAAACGAGTCCGCATTAGAGAGTATTCTTTCTCAAGAACAAAACACGTACTTTGTATTTAAGAATTTTACAAAGTTTCCAAAAGAAATCCAAGCTTTCCTGTTAAAGCGACTTCGTGAAAATCAAACGGATTCAAGATTCCTATTTTTATCCGGAAAGGAATGGAAACAAAAACTTGAAGCCGGAGATATCTTAGAATCTTTGTACTTCGAAATCTCCAATTACAGATTGGACCTTCCGGATCTCAGAGAAAGAAAAGAAGACATTCCTCTACTCATTAAACATTTCCTCGAAATACTTTCCGATAAATATAAAAGAAAAGAAATTCGACTGAGTGAAAAACTCTATCACTTACTTTTGAATTACGATTTTCCGGGAAACATACGGCAGTTGAGAAATCTTCTGGAAAGTATGGTCTCTTTATTCCCGGTTCGAATTCTTGATACAAAACATCTTCCCCCTCAGATGTTTGAAACTTCCTATGTTTATAAAGAATTTATAGAAGTAAAAACGGGAATTCCGCTCAGAGACTACGAAAGGGAAATCATAAAAAAGAATCTAATTCTTGTGAATGGAAATCGAGAAAAGGCCGCGAAAATTTTAGGAATATCGGAAAGAACAATTTATAGGAAGATTATAGAATTCGGTCTTTCCGGCGAAGCAGAATAAAAAAATCTTCCATCTTTCGATTGAAGTAGAATTCGGATTCTTCCTTTTCCGATCCCGTTTTGATCCTAATATTCATATCTATGATAAAGTCATAAAGTTCGCCGATGATCTTATCGGAAAAGAAAGTGGCTTCCTTTTTAAGTCGATTCCGAACGAAATTCTTTCTCGCCGGGCTATAAGACTGAATATCGAGGTATTCGTAAATTTCTTCATCGGAAAGAGTCGCTTCGTATTTTCTCGAAATGATTTTGTATTTTCGGAGTTGATCGATTCTTTCTTTTAAAATCGTAAAAAACAGAAGCAGCGAATCTTTTCCCTTTTGAAACTTCCGGAATTCTTTAAAAAAACGAATTCGATCCGATTCCATAAAAAAATCCACGAGGCCGCTCGAGTTGAGTTCCGAGTTAAACATAAGAACGTCTTCGACGTCTTGTTTGTTAAAAACCTTTTTGCTTAGATAGAGTTTCAGTTTAGAAAGCGATTGCAAATACGCTCCCATCGAAGGCGGAATTTTATGAAGAAACTCATCCATCGCGTCTTCTTCCAACTGAACGCCTATTTCTTTGCAGGCTTGTAAAAGTCCGCCTTTGGCTTCGTTTGGATAAAAATTTTTAGTTTTGATGAGATGAGCTTTGCCGCCGAAAAGTTGTAAAACCTTGCTTGGAACTTCCCAGTGATTGTAATGAACTAAGAGCTGAATGGAATCCGGGAAATTGGAAAATTGCTTTTGTAAGGATTCGTTGTTCTTTCCTTTTCCACCGGAAACCGGTTTAAAAAATTCTAATCCAGATTTGATGATAAACAATTTCCGATTGGAAAACATATCGAGGTTAAAAGCTTCCGACTGAAATCTTTCGAAATCTCCCGGCTCGGAAACAAAGATTACGATTTCTATGGATTCTCCGGTTTTACGAATCGCTTCCTTATACTTTTCCGCGAGAATCTCGAATTCGTAGGATTCTTTCGCCGCAACGAAAACGATCGACGGCAGGTCCTTTCCAAAATCGGAGAGAAACTCGATTGAATTTTTGTATTCTTTTGTTTTGGTCGCCATTGTTTCAGGTGAGAATCCGATTTGTTTCCGAAAAAACCGGAACATTTAACTTAAGGTAAGGAATCGATTCTCCGAAGAATAGAATATGAACATCAGTTCCGGAGTCCAGAGGATTTCTTTTCCAGGAGAAGGTTTGGCCTATGTCAGCCCGGCTCGTCTTGGAGGGAAGGTTGAGGCCGTGGACCGTATTCAAAGGGAAGATTTTAATTCTGACCGAAGTTTTCCCGGAAAGAATTTAGCTCGCCCTTCTACAGAAGCGCAACCGCAAACACGCGGAAGCCTCATTGATTTCTACGCTTGATTCCCCTTCAGATACTTTTCCCATAATTTGTGGTACTGAAAAAACATTCGGATCGGAAAGCCGAGAATGTTTGTGTAAGATCCTTCAAAGTGTTCCACAGGACCTTCCGCGTCTTGAATCCCGTAACTTCCTGCCTTATCAAAGGGAGAATAGGTTTCCACGTACTTGCGAATCTGATCCCGAGTCCATGGTTGAAACGCGACCTTAGAAGAATCAAATGCGAATTGTTCCAAACCGCGATCGTAAATTCCCAAACCCGAATAAACGATATGAGTATTTCCTGAGAGGGTTTCTAAGATTTCTACAGCTTCTTGAAAATCGCGGGGTTTTTGAAGAATTCGATGATTGTAGACAACGATCGTATCGCAGGAAACGAGCAATTCGGTTTTCGATTTGGTCCCTAATTTAGAAAGTGTGATCCGCTTTAGATATTCCAAAGGGCTTTCCTTCGGTAAGGAACTTTCGTCGATGTCTTCCGGTTCGACTCGAAAATCCAGATCCAGCGATTCCAATACCTGTTTTCTACGGGGAGATTTGGATCTGAGGACGATCATAAATCCACAGTTTGAGAAAAGCCTTGCTTTGCACCCGTTTTCCAGTCGATATTGGTATGGATGAAAGAGAATCAAAAGTCTTCTTATCTTAATCTCCGTGTTCTTTTTTGTATCCTTCTCCTTACTTCGATCTCCTCGATTTTTTCCCAAGAAAAAACGAACGATCAAAAGGATTCTAAGGAAAATACAAAGATCGGCTCTGAAAAAGAACTGATCGTGACCGGAAAATTAGAATCGGTTCGCAAGAAAGCCTTTCTTGGTTTGAAAGGAATCCGCACCTCTCTTTTGAATTTTGGAAAAAAACAAGATCTGGATAAAATAACATCGGACTATGGACAGGCGGAAATTTCGTATCTCAGAGCGGAATATTCTACAGCCGCTACGGGTTTTGAAAACGTTTACAAAGCGGTAGTTCCCTTGGAAGAAGTTTTGAGAAGGGATTACGAAACAAAGACGGTTCAGCTAGGTCAAGAACTGGCTCCGTTGATCGTCTCCATTCGTTTGGATCAGAAAAATAAAAACCGAAGTATTCTTCCCGTATTAGAAAAATATTATGTTCGTTCGGGAGATTCTTCAAAGGCTTCCGTAAGCGAGTTGGAAAAAGGAGAACGGACGTCGGCTCTTTATTTTCAAAAGCAAGCGTTGATTTCTCTTTATCAGATTAAAATTCTACTCGGAAAAATAGAAGATTCTACAATTTCGCTTTCGGATCGAATCTCGAAAAATAGAATTTTAGAAACGGACTATTTGAAACCGGAAGAATTGATTTACTGGGACGATGCTGAAGATAAGCTTCACTCCGATTCGGAAGAAGAAAGAAAAAAAGATAGAATTCGGACTTTAAAATCCTATGAGTGGAGACTCGGAATTTCTTCCGGTAAACTTCAAAAAGAAAGCGATTCAAAAAACTCGCCAGCGAGTTCAGAAAAACAAAACAACACAAAACCTTAATGTTCTAAAATTACTTTTATGAATTCATTCTATATAAAAAAAATCCTGATTCTTTTATTTATCGTTCTGCTGTTACCATCCTGTAGAAGAGGAAGTTTTGACAGAGTAAAAGAACGAAGTTACCAATACCTTTGCAAAGAATATCTGATCTTCTGCGATAAGATTGTAGCTAAAATCGATATGTTCGACTGCGACCCTTTGCACAATACTTACGAAAGCGACGGCGCGCACTATATCAATCGAGAAGTTCTGGTTGACGACTTGACGATTGAAAAAGATGAAAGAGGGACCGAAATTTTTGATCCATATTCTGATAAAAAGCCTAGAAAAGAAAAAACTCGGGATACAAGTTCGGACTTTGGAAAGAATATCAGAATCGATTCTCGGAAACTGATTCGCACTTTTGATACGGAACGCGGAAAACGTCCCGAAGGCGCGACTAACAACGAATCGATAGAAAATATACGGCCTTGTTATCCGGTGAAACCAAATTACAATCAGGAGTGAATACAATTGAGCGATCTATTCAATTTAAAAAATAAAACGGTTCTTGTGACCGGATCTACACGCGGGATCGGAAAACATTTTGCGCAGGGATTTAAGGACGCAGGGGCGATCGTTTACGGAACTGGATCTTCGGAAGAATCCATCAAAAGATTTGAAGGAAGCGGAATCAAAGGATTCGCCGCAGACATTCGTCAACCGGATGCGATGACTTCCATCATTGAGTCCATCGTAAAAGAACACGGAAAGTTGGACGTTTTGGTAAACAACGCAGGAATCGCCGCAAACAAACCGGCTGCTTTTTTAAAAGAGGATGAGATCGAATCGATCATTCAAACAAACTTTACCGGCGTATTTAGAACCTGTGCTTCGTATTACAAAATTCATAAAAAGAAGGGTGGAAACATCATCAATATCGCTTCCATTCTAGGAATGAGGGGAACTAAATTTGCATCGGTTTATTCGGGAACAAAAGGCGCCGTAATCAATATGACCAGAGCCTTGGCGGTGGAATGGATTGGGTCCGGTTATCGAGTCAACGCGATCTGTCCCGGTTTTATCGACACCGACATGACCGAAATGATCAAAGAAAAACCGGAAGTTATGGAACAGATGGTGAAGGCGATTCCAATGGGAAGAATGGGAAAACCGGAAGATCTCGTAGGAGCCGCGATTTACCTCGCTAGCGATGCATCCGCCTACGTTACAGGACAAACGATTGTTGTGGATGGGGGAATCACCGCAGGACTCTAAAAAGAGTCTAAACTTTGATGATCGTTTCTCTTCATCCAATCAATCCGGAAAAAAGAAAACTCCAACAGATTTCGGAGAATTTGTTGGAGGGTAAGGTTTATATTTTTCCAACGGATACGGTTTACGCACTCATTGCGGATTCTCAATCTAAGACCGGTGTGGAAAGATTATACGAACTGAAGAATATTCCAAAAAACCAACCTCTTTCCCTAATCTGTTCAAGTATCTCCGTGGCTTCGAATTATATCGAATACTTACCGAACGAAGCATTTCGCTTAATGAAAAAACTGACCCCGGGTCCGTTTACTTTTATCATTAGAGCGAATAAACATTTACCTCGAGTTTCCTTTTCCAATCAGAAAGAAAAACAAATTGGTATTAGAATTCCGGATGCGATCTATCTGCAAGAATTGATGAAAATTCATCCGAACCCTCTTACATCTACCTCGGTCTTTGCCAACGATGAATTTATCATTGAAGTAGAATCCTTAGAAGAAATCTACGGATCTAGAGTGGAAGGGATAGTAGATGGTGGAATTGTTAACGTTGAACTCTCAACGATCTTGGACGTCACCGGAGACGAAATTACAGTCACAAGAGAAGGGAAAGGTTTCGATCTTTTATAGCTCGCAAAACGAATTTCCGAATTCACCGCATTCCTCTGAAAAAATCTCGCTATATTTCTAACGGAAAATCCGTCCGATGAAAGAAAAAAGGACTTCGCATAATATTTAGTAAATATTTTATGAACGTGACCAATGATAAAAATTGGACATTTCTAATTTTTATCATTCATTGATCGTGAAAGATGGCTTGAAGGATCTCGTCGCGGTTTGTTCGAATCCTCTTTTGTTCGATAATAAAAAATTTGCCGATTGATTTTATTTATTTTGATTTTCTTTTTAAAGTTAGTTTATAATTTATTTCCTGGTATCAGAAATGAATCGTCTCTTTTATCCTCTAGTAATCTTTTTCGTATTCTTTAACTGTAGCATCAAGTCGATGAACAATTTGTGCGACGAAAAGGGATCCTTATTCTATAAAAATCTGATCGTAAGTTATTTTGCAAACGCGGGCGAGGCGAATTCTTGTGGTGTTCGTTTTGGAGTGGTAAGGCCCCGTCTCCTCAGCGTTGGTCCGAAAGGACTTTTGAATTCGGGTTTTCTTTCCGGTGATTTTGATCCTTCCGCTGCTGGGGTGGAAGTTTCCTTAGATTCGGGTCCTTTTGTGAAGGCAGTCCTTTCCGGTAACCAGTGGAAATTTCAACTGCCAGCACCCGGTGTTCCAGCGACGATTCCTTCTTCCGGAATTTGGAAAGATTGGAGTTTTCATACGATTTCAATCAGAGCTATAACTTCCAGTGGGCAAGTTTCATTTCCGTTAGTTGTTTCTTTACAGAAGGGACTGAATAAGGATATCAACGGAGACGGTTATCCTGACGCCATGATCGGTTCTCAAAATTTTTCCCGTGCAAGAGCTTATCTCTCATTGGGACAAGGTGGGGGACTAACGGCCACTCCCGCAACCACGATCAATGGAGCGAGTGGATTTGGTTATTCCGTCGTCTTGAGCGATATCGACGGGGACGGTTACGCGGACGCGACGGTATCAAATACGGCGGCTAACTTTTCTATTTATCTTTCTTTAGGAGCAAGCGGGGCGCTTTCAACAACTCCCTTAACCCCGACTACGGTAGGAACAGGAATTCTTAATATTGCCTCCGGAGATATCAACGGAGACGGTTTTTCCGATATAATCGTAGGATCTCCTTATGATTTATCAAACGTAGGAAGTGCTTACATTTTTACTTCGAACGCCGCAATCGGTCAGGGAGTTTCTTTCACTCAACAGGTGAATAATCCAAGTCTCGCGGGAAGCACTCAGTTTTACGGTTATTCCGTTGCGCTTGGAGATTTAAACGGAGACGGAAAATCAGACTTAATTTCCGGAGCGGTTGGATCCAGTCAAAACGGGGCCTTCTTTGTTCATACTTCCCAAGGTACGACGTTTGCTTCTTACTCTCAAACTTTTTCGGGATCGGCAACGAACGAATGGTATGCAAATTCAGCGGCCACGATGGATGTGAATCGAGATGGTCTTGCCGATGTAATTTTAGGCGCTTATCAAGAATCTGGCGCCTTCGGAAGAACTTATTTATATCTTTCTAATTCGGGAATTCTTTCCAATGCAGCCAATAGTCCTGTAACTGGAGTTTCGGGTTCGCAGAGCGCGACTTCGGTTACTTCAGGAGATATCAATGGGGACGGGTTGTTCGACATTCTAATCGGTGGTTATTCTTATACAAACACGTTTAGTGCGCAAGGATGTGCGATTACATTCTTATACGGCGGAAATACGTTGGGACTCAATCCCACTTCCTTGAACTTTTTAACCCAAGCTGTAAACCAAGGAAATATGGGAAACGTGATTAGCTCCGGAGATATCAACGGAGATGGTTTCAGCGATCTTTTAGTCGGAGCTCCGAATTCAATCGGAGGCGGAGCTTATGTTGGTAAAGTTTATCTTTACCTTTCCGATGGAACGGGTGCTGGGTACACTTCGACTCCGCAGACGATCAACGATCCGGATGCCACCGGCGCTTTCGGAACTTCGGTCGACTTGTAACTATCGAATTTGTTTTTTCCACTCTTCTTCTTTAAAACCGACGAATCCAAAACCTTCTCCTAAGACGAAAGGGCGTTTCACTAAATTTCCGTTCTTCGAAAGAAGATCCAACTGCTCTTCGATCGGCATAGAAGCCAATTTGTCTTTCAATCCTAATTCTTTGTAATCTCCGCCGGATGTATTAAAAAGCTTTTTAGAATCGTTTCCAACGTATTTCAGCATCGTCTTGAGTTCCGTTTTTTTGGGTGGCGTTTCCCGGATCGGAAGAACTTCCAATTCCACTTTTTTACCGGAAAGATATTTAAGAGCGTTCCTGCAAGTACTGCAGTTTTTGTATTCGTAGACCTTGAGTTTCAATGGAATTCTCCTATTCCGATTGTTTTTCCATCCTGGGAAAGGTCAAGTTTTCTGAAAATGGACTTCTTCTAAAGGGAGAATCGGGTTTTTTCAGTGGAACAAAATTCTTCTTCTCACCCAAAAATCTTTTCGTTGAAAAGACCTATTTTAACCGATAGGATTCATACAGGTAGACTCGGAAGTGCTCAATAAGAAGACCAACTTAACCGGAAGACAAAAGGCCGCAATTTTTCTAATCGCGGTCGGTAGCGAAGTGTCTTCGGAGATCTTTAAGCACCTCCGAGAGGACGAGATCGAGCAGATCACATTCGAGATCGCCCGTCTTGATAAGATCACTCCGGAAGATAAGGAAAAAGTTTTAGTAGAATTCAACGAGCTCATGATGGCTCAAGAATTTATCTCAAACGGCGGTATCGACTTTGCCCGCGGTCTTTTGGAAAAAGCTCTCGGAAACCAGAAAGCGATCGATATCATCAATCGTCTTACTTCTTCTTTGCAAGTAAGACCATTCGACTTTATTCGAAGAACGGATCCTCAGCACTTATTAAACTTTATTCAGAACGAACACCCTCAGACGATCGCATTGATTCTTTCGTATTTGGATCCGCAAAAAGCTTCGAACATTCTTTCCAACTTACCGCATACCATCCAAGCCGAAGTTGCAAAACGAATCGCAACGATGGACCGGGTGAGTCCGGACGTATTGAGAGAAGTGGAACGGGTTCTCGAAAGAAAACTTTCCACATTGGCTTCGGAAGACTATACTTCCGCCGGTGGTATCGATTCCGTTGTCGAGATTTTGAACTTGGTCGACCGGGGAACGGAAAAGACGATCATCGAAGCTTTGGAAGAAGAAGATCCAGAGCTCGCCGAAGAGATCAAAAAACGGATGTTCGTCTTCGAAGATATCGTCCTCTTGGATGACCGCGCGATTCAAAAAGTCATGCGAGAAGTGGATAACTCCGATCTCGCAAAAGCGTTGAAATCGGTTGATACAGAGGTTCAGGAAAAAATCTTTAAGAACATGTCTAAACGCGCCGCGAACCTATTGCGTGAGGACATGGATTTTATGGGTCCGATTCGAATCAAAGACGTGGAAGACGCTCAGCAAAAAATCGTAAACATCATTCGTAAATTGGAAGACGCAGGTGAAATCGTCGTGGCCCGTGCGGGTGAAGACGAATTGGTTATGTGATTTAATTTTCGATTTAGGAAAGAAATTTCCTTCGCAGGTTTTTGATCTCGTTGAAATCTGGTTGCATGGTCCGGCTTCTAAAGCACTTTATAATCTACTTATCTTTCTCATTCTTTCTTTCCTGCGGATACAACCCCAACGAGGACGTTTTAGACCTAACCCACGCGGAATGGAAAGTGATCCAGGGCAATCATCTGGATCCAAAATTGGGAAAACAAAATCGTTCGGCTTCCGGTTCGCAATCTATAAAAAAGAGTAAAGAGAAAGAATCGGCTTCTTCCGCCGAGTGGAAGGAAATACGTCAATTTCCGATCGGATTCAATTCATTTTTTCAAATTCCCGATCAATCCGGGTTTCACGACGTAACTGTCAAAGTCGAATTTTTGATCAATGCGGGATCTTCTTATTTAAAAATGCCGACCGCGATTTACTTTCCGGATTTAGGAGAGAATTGGGAACTCTATCTAAACGGAATTTTAATCCGAAATGAACTCTTCTCCGAAACTGGAGACAAAGCCGACCTCAATCCCCGGATCCGAAGATCGTTAAAATCGCTAACGTTGCCGATTCCTTTTGGAGTTTTGAGGGAAGGAAAGAATACCATAGAATTGTATATCGTCGGAGAATCGAATCTCACTCCTTATGTTCAGAACGATCATTTCGGTTTTTATCACGCGAGCGGGTATAGAATTGCATCCTTCGAACAAATATACGAATCAACTTCCGAATACTTTGAAGTTTTTCTCTATGGAATCTATTTTATATTCGGAATCTATCATATTCTTTTTTACGTCACTCGAAGACAGGATCTTTACTATCTCTACTTCGGTCTTTTTTCGTTCGTATCTTCGATTTACTTTTTTGCCTCGTCCAATCTGATCTTTCAAAAGTTTGTGAATTCGAATTCAAACGTCGACAGCTCTCTCTTTTTTAGAATCGAATATTCCTCCTTGATGTTGATTCTTCCCGCTTTTTATTTTTTTATTCAGGATTATTTCTATCCGAAACAAAAAATGGGAATTCTACCGATCGTCTTCACTTCCGTTTTACTTTCTTTATTTATTGTTGTTTGGTCTTCACCACTCTCATGGGCTCATAACGCACTGAAAGCCTGTCAGATCTTGATAATCTTTTTTCTATTTTATATTCTTTTCTTTTCGATCCAAACCGTAAGAAAGAAAAAGCACGACTCAAGGAAAATGTTGGCGGGGATATCGGCGTGTATCCTTTTTGCGGTTTGGGATCTTTTGGATTCTATGTTTAAGATCATAGGCCTGCACTATCCTTTCTTTAAGATTGCTTATTCGTTATTTATTATTACGATTATAAGCATTCTAGTTTCAAGATACATTCAGCTTTATAAAGACGCTCAACTTCTCAATAAGGAACTTTCTAATCAGAAGGATGCATTCTATCGTTTTGTTCCCGCAGATTTTATTCGTATTTTAGACAAGGAATCCCCTGTCTCGATCGCGATCGGCGATAGTAAAGAGAAATCCATGACTGTGTTATTTTCGGATATTCGGGACTTTACTTCGTTTTCGGAATCTATAAAACCGAGTCAAACGATCGCATTCTTAAATTCTTATCTTTCCGAGATGGAAGAGCTCGTGTATCAGGCCGCCGGTTTTGTGGACAAGTATGTGGGAGATGCCGTCTTAGCGTTGTTTGCCGACTATAACGATCGAGTCGATAAGGAGAATTTTAATTCCGCAGATAATGCGGTCGATTCTGCAATTCAGATGATCTCCGCAGTGAAATCCGGAAAAATCCAAAAACGATTCTCGATCCCTTCGGAATGGAATTTAGAAATCGGAATCGGAATCAACACCGGCTCTTTAATTTTAGGAACGGTAGGAAGCGAGAGAAGAATCGATACTACCGTCGTTGGCGACGCCGTCAATCTCGCTTCCAGACTTCAAGATCTCACTTCTCTTTATCAAAGTAAAATTTTGATCTCGCATCATACATACTTGCAATTAAATCGAATGAGCGAAGCCGGAATTCGAATGATCGACACGGTATTTGTAAAAGGAAGAAATCAACCGGTCGATATCTATGAAGTTTTCGAAGGTGATTCCGAAGAACTTCGTGAATTTAAATTCAAATCAAAAGATATGTTATCGCAGGGAATGTCAGAGTACAGAGCCGGAAAGTTTTCGCAAGCGTCGAGCATTTTCAAGGAGTTATATCGGGAAGAACCGAGAGATAATCTTTCCAAAATTTATTTGAAACGATGTAAGCTCTATTCAATAAAACCTCCCGAACTTCATTGGGACGGAATCTTTCGCTATCAGACAAAGTAAGAATTAAAAGATGAAATGGATTTTGTTATTCTTTATAGGACTTTTATCGCTTCCAATTTTTTCTTCGGACCTTCCGGATTTTCAACTTAAGGATCAGAGAGGACAAAAACTCAGTTCTAAAAGTTTAAAAGGAAAGACTTCGATATTTTTGGGTTGTGGATTTTCCGATATCGTTCTTTGCAGAAAGCACGGAAGAAAAATCTATTGGAGAATGCAAAATCTTATAGATGAGTCCAAGGATCCCGTTGAATTCGTCGCATTCGTGGATTTAAGAAATGCGCCCGCAGCGGTTCATTCCTATATCCGTGAGAATCATTCTAAAAATTACGAATCTGTGTTTTTAGACGAAACAGGGATTTTATCTTCCGGAATTCGGTCTAATTTTTCTTGGTTAAGAATTTTTTCTGGGAACAAGAAATTGATCTATGAATCCTACTATCAAACGGTAGACGATAGCACGGTGGATAAACTCTATGAAATCATTCGAAAGCAAAGAAAGTAACCATCGTATTTTTATCTGCATTACGATTGTATTCTTAACATACAACTGTGTGCAAAAAAAAACTAACCAAGCCGCCTATTGGCAGGAATATCTTTCGTTTCAAAAAGCTCTTTCCAGAGAATTTCCTTCCGGAGGAATTAGAAACGCGCTCTATGGAAATCTTACTTCCGCCGACGAAACTTTTCTTCAGGAGAAAGAAGGGATTCTTTCCATCGATTTTTATCTTCGCAAAACCAACCACGGGTTTCAGTCGGTTTTGACTGCCGACAAGGTTCCGGATAACGTACCTTATAAGATTCACGTCGACTATGTTCCTTCCTCTTTTAAGGATCAAAAAACATATCGAATGAAAAGAAAAACCGAATCGATTCTTCCCGCTTTTAGTTATCTTGATTTTTTTTCGCATGTGGATCAACTGCAGAATTTTTTTCGTTTCAGTAAGGACGTATCTTCTAAATTTACAAAAATCTCCGTAGCACATCAATATCTTTGTTCCGTTTCCAATTGCGACATAGGCCGAGCCGAAAATTCTTCTTGGCTTATGTACGAGCTGGATGAATCAACGGGTGTAAAATTTCCGGAGTTCTATAAGAAAATGTTTAAACTTTTAAATCAGGTTTCTTATAGAATAACGATTTTTAAGTCGGGAGATTTTTTGAGCGGAATCGAACTCTATAACGAAAAGACAAAAACATTCTTAAAAATTCCGGATACTCCGCCGGGATATTGGCTTAAACCTGAAACCTTGCACATTCGTGTTTCTTTATTCATTCAAGCCTACGGTTTAAAAATTGATATTAGAAGTTTAGGATATAGACTTCGTTTTTCTTCTTCTAAAAATTATGAAAAGATAACGGGAGAATTCTCAAAAATTCCCGAAAAAAAAATCAGCGGAAGGTTCTTACAAATTTTTCCACCCGGAATGGTGAACTGGTTTATTCCGGGCGATATCGAAGAATACTTTGATAATTTTTTCACACTTCTTGTTCATGGTTCGGATGGAAACGGAGGAAACCGATTTGAGTCCGAAGCGTATCGAGTCGGAAATAAAATGAAAGTGATTCTCCGCTCGGAAGCGGAAATTTTTCGAGAACGTTTTAAACTCTTTCAATCGAGCGGTGATAAAGACGACACACCCGCCTTTTTTGAAGTTTTAGAAAAAATTCTAATCGATGATCTTCAAAAATCACCGGAAGGCGCCGCATCCTTTTAGACGTGGATTTTATTTCCTCTTTAAAATTAGAATCTTTCTAAAGTGCTTGACTGAGCGTCTAAATTCCAGGATTTATTTTTAGTTCTGGCGCTTGGTTTCTTTAAGCGTTAAAAATCAAATTCTATCGATGAATTGGAGGTATTATGGAAGGGATTGCTCTCTTTACAAATCAGGGTTTGTATTTCATCTTCAAGTGGATACATTTCCTCGCAGGCGTTGCCTGGATCGGCCTACTTTGGTACATTAACTTCGTACAAGGATCTTTCTTCGCTGAGACCGATGCGGATACAAAGAAAAAAGCAACTCAACAATTAGTTCCACGCGTACTCTGGTGGTTCCGTTGGGGCGCGATGTTTACATTCTTAAGCGGTTGGACGATGATCGGAATTTCCCTTTACAACGGAACTACTCTTTCTTCCGGCCAATGGCTCGCTATCATTCTTGGCGGCGGGCTTTTAGGTTCTCTTATGTGGTTTAACGTTTGGTTTGTAATCTGGCCTGCTCAAAAAGTTGTGATTGCGGCCGCGAAAGGTGAAACAGCAGAGAATCCAGCTCCGAGAGCCGCAAGAGGTCTTCTCGCTTCAAGAACCAATACGTTGTTATCCATTCCAATGTTGTTCCTGATGGGCGCCGCGAGAAACTTAACTGTTTCTGTCGACGTTATCAGTTCGGAATCGCATACGTTCTTGGGAGTGATTCTGGTTCTTCTTGCATTGGTTGAAACCAACGCGTTAACCGCAACACCGGAAAGCGCGACTTTCAAACCGATCAAAACCGTTAAGGGTGTAATTACTTCCGGGTTTGTTCTTACTCTGATTATTTACATTCTTCTTGAGGTTCTTCTCTAATCCAATGAGAAGAACGAATGTTCGAGGCGGAATCTTCCGCCTCTTGTTTTTCTGTGCGGTTTTGGTATCGATTTTTACAAATTGTAAGGAAGAGAATCTGACTCCGGAACAAAAGCTGCTCACTCAGGGGAAAGGTTTGTATGTGGCGAATTGTTCGGCTTGTCACAATCAGAATCCCGCGATGGATGGAGCCGTTGGACCGGCGATCAAGGGTTCGAATTTTGAATTGTTGAAGGCAAGAATCGTTAGCGGTTCGTATCCACCTGGATATACCCCGAAACGTCCGAGCCAGTTGATGACTCGACTTCCGCTCAACGATGAGCAGATTCGAAGTCTCGAAGCCTATTTAAACGCTCCTTAATAAAAAAGAATATATAAGGGATATTGAATGTGTATCCCTTATATTTCGGTTCGGTTTAGTTTCGTCCGATGGAATCCCGAACGTTTCTCATGATATCCACAATCTGAGAATGAATTCTTCCATTCGATACTACAACTTCCGAATTTCCGGATAGGAATCTTTTTCCACCGAAGTCAGTCACTTTTCCACCCGCTTCTGTAAGAATGACAGAGCTCGCGGCCGTGTCCCAGAGTTTTACACCCTTTTCCCAAATACCGTCTAACAAACCTTCTGCGACCCAGCAGGAGTCGAGAACAAAGGATCCGGTTCTTCTCATAGATCGACCGCAACTAATAAAAGCGGTGATGTCCGAGATGACTTCGTTTAATATTTCTTTTCGATTTGTGGGAAAGCTTGGAACGAGCATCGCGCGCGCAAGTGATTCGGTATTGGACACGTCGATTCTAAGTCCGTTTTTGAAAGCGCCTTGAGAAAGAATGGCAGAGTACTTCGTGTTTAGTCCAGGAACAAAAACGACGCCGGCGACCGGGGTTTCTCTGTGTTCTAATCCGATCGAGACACAATAGAGCGGAATTCCACGAACAAAATTCATAGAACCGTCGATCGGATCTAAAACCCAACGAAAAGAATTGTTTCCCTCGTATTTGTAATTGTCTTCCGAGAGAATCGAATCGGAGGGAAAATTTTGTCTGAGATATTCAACGATGAATTTTCCCATCATCTCATCGGCTTTATGAATTTGATCTTTCTCTTCGGCTTCGGTAGAAAAAGCGAAAGCCTTTAAATCCTTCTGAAGTTTCAGAGCGGATTCGATAAAAATTCCGGAGACAGATTGAACGGATTTGATCCTGCGTTTGACTTCCTCTAAAGGAAAATCAATGGGAGGGGCAAGTGGTTGGTCCATGGGTTTCTCTTAAAAAAGATTACTTTCGTTTTAGGATTTTCCAAAGCATATTACCCGAGGGAGTTACGTCCCTTTCCGTTCCGAAAGAACGAAGCCAGTTATGCAAAGGTTCCTGTATTACTGAATCTATAGTCATGCTTTCCGGCGACAATAAAAGATCAATCAAATGCCGTATGTCTACAAATTGACTAAAAATTCTTTCTTGAGAACCTTCCAAAAATCGAGAGCTGATGGACTGAAATTCGACGTCAATCGGTTCAAAGACCTTTCCCGGTTGCCAGACATCCTTTGTTATGTTCAGAATAGAATGAATCAATGAGATCTGTTTTGAATAGTCGACGTCGTCAAAGAGTTCGGAATACGTGTGTTGAATCTTATTAAAAGCGGGAACGGTATCCACATCGACCATGAATTCTGTCTCTTTATACTGACGGGTAACGAAATCGACGATCTGCCCGTTTTTGATTTCCAAACTTTCTAAAGGAAGAATTCTCGCTAAAAAATAAATTTTATATGTTCGAACGGAAGCCGTTTTTCCCTGAGCCGGTTGTTTCACAAACATCGGAGCGGGTGCGCCTCCAAGATAGGAAAGATGAAAGCTAACAACAAAGATAAATTTTTTGTCATCGCTTTCGTCCGTGGAAGGAAGCGGCTTCACTAAGAACAATTGATTTGAATTCTTCTTGGGCTTTGCTTCCGGAAGAACCTGACAACCGGCGATCAATTCGGGAATCAGTTGTTCCGCTTGCAGCAGAAATTCTTTAGCCGCAGAAAATTCCACCCCGTAAACGGAAGTGGATGGAAGAATATAACTGTCCTCGAATTGCAAGAATGGAGTATGTAAGTTGTCTACGAAGATTTCGTGAGGACGATTCGTGCCCGAAACGGAAGCAAGAATACGGTTCAATTCTTCGACTTGATTTAACTCCAAAAAATTATTTCCTTTCTGCCCTTGTTTAACAACAGTTCGATCTCATTTCTTTTTAGGTGTAATTCTAACTTCATACGGATTCAAAATTTTCAGACCAGCTAAATTCTTTTTGCCGGAATGATTGATAAAGATTTCGTAATTCTGATTTCTTCCAGTTCGGTTTAATTTTTCCACGGTCGGTCCGTAAAACGTAAAAGGAATCTTTGCTTCTCTTAAAATACGACGATAGAGAAGCATAAAACTCAAAGGTTCTAAAGAGGCTCCGATATAAATTACTCTTCCTTTATGATAAGAATTTGCTGTAATTATAGGCTGCCCCTTGTAGAATTTTTTCTTATCGGTGTACCGGGCCCAAACCTCGGCGGTAGTCGGCTCTAAAATTTCGCATATCTTAGAACAAGTGCCTGGGAAAAAACGGAATTTGAATTTTACTTTTTGATTTCCAACCGCTTCGAACTTTCGAACTTTCACTCCGGCCATTTCCGAAAACGGTCCCGGCACTTGAGAATCATACATCCAGCCGTTTAAATCTTTAGCCCCGGTTCGATATCCTAAGATAAGTGTTCCTCCTTCTTTCACAAATCTTTCGAGTTTCTGAAAAATGGAATCGGTTACCATCGTATACATCGGTAATATGATTATTTTATAATCTTTAAAATCGATTTTAGAAGCGGGACGAAAGTGAGTGTTTACGTTGAGAACGTTCATTCCTGAAAACCAGGTCGCCATTTCAACGTCATATCCAAGTTGTGCCCAAGGAACCGGTGAGTATTTGAGTCCGCTGGAAATCGGTTGGTGCTTCCAGTTTCTCGCATTCTCGATGTCGTGAACCACTGCAACTTGCGCCGGGAATAATTCCTCAACAAAGTCGTCGGCATATTCGCTTATTTCTTTGATTCCTTTTTGCAGTTCGAAATAGCGCTCGGTCTTTTCTTTATCATGATCTAAGATTCCATAACAAAGTTGTTCCTGACCAAAACGTGCGGTTCTATAACGAAAAAAGTAGATCGCATTGGATCCGTGAACGATGGAATGTTTCATCCATAGTTTGGTTTGCCCGGGCGCCGGGAGATATCCCAAGAGATCATGTCCTTGAAATCCGGAAATTTGTTCCATTACTGTGAAAGGAAGATTCTTCAAACCCCGATTGTATTGTTGCATCGCCGCTATAAAAGGATGTGGGAAGGGTTCTTCTTGTTCTCCCCAAGTAGGATAGTTATCCCAAGAAATATAATCCAAGTAAGAAGCGAGTTCCGCCATATCGATGATCGGAAGAAAAGGAGAAGGATAAAGATTGGTGGTAAGAGGTCTCCCAACGGAGAATTTTCTTAAAATCTGAGCTTGGAGTTTTACAAAATCAATGATCGTATCCGAATGAAAACGATAGAAGTCTTGGATCATCGAAGGATGAAAGTTGCTCGCTACGTGCACACCTGGGATCGGAATTTCATCAAAGGAATTATAAAGGACTCCCCAAAAAACATTTCCCCAAGTCTCGTTTAGATTTTGAATCGTCTTGTATTTATTCTTTAACCAAACTCTAAATGCTTTTAAGGAAACGGGCGAATGATCGATATCGGAACCTTCGTGGCCGATTTCGTTGTCGATTTGCCATCCAATCACAGCGGGATGATTTCCAAAATGTTTTGCCATTGCGGTCACAATTTTTACCGACGCTTTTCTGTAATCGGGAGATGAGAAACAGGCTTGTCTTCTGGTTCCTATTGTTCTTTTGACTCCGTCTCGTTCTTGAATTATGTCTGGAAATTTCTTTACTAACCATGGAGGAAAAGTGGCTGTCGGAGTTCCCAGAATCGCGGTCATCCCATTCTTATGAATGAGATTTAGAATTTTGTTAAAGAAGGAAAAGTCGTATTTTCCTTCTTTGGGCTCCATGAGCGCCCAACCGAATTCGGCGAGTCGAACCGAAGAAATACCCATCTCCTTCATGATCCGAATGTCCTCTTCCCAATCTTTTTGAGTCCATTGTTCCGGGTAGTAGTCTGCGCCGAATATCATTCCGATTCTCCTTTTCGTTCCGGAAAGAGATTTCAACGGATGGGTTCAATCTGAAAAGAAAGAAAACCGCAATTCTCGGAAGTCTAAAAGAAAAAATACTGTCTTTTCCCGGGAAAGTCTGAGAGGATACAAATGACGTAAAGATTATTTTACTTCTGCGCGTAACCGAATTCTCAGTTACTCCACCACAGAAGGATTCCATGCACAACCAGGACTCATTGATATACGGAATTTTACCGGATGTTCACTTCCGATATTCCGCGACGGAAATTTCATATTCTGTCACCGCGGCTTCCAATTTACATAACTTAGACGATTCAAATACTGAACTTCTCGCGAGAGCTATGATCGGAGCTTTCTTCCTAGCGGATCAAATTAAGGAAGATACGAAGGTAAGCTTACAAATACAATTCAACGAAGATTCTCCCATTCACTCGGTTCTTGCTTACAGCGATCGTAAGGGAAGAATGAAGGCCGTCTTAAGAGCCAGACCGGAAGAAGACATCGAACCCGGTCAGCTTATGGAAGATTATTCCGGAATTCTGAAAGTTTTTCGTTGGAAGGACGGGGCCTGTATCTATCAATCGGTGGTTCCATATCAGAATCGAAGTTTCGAAGAGAATTTTCAAAATTATCTTAATAGCTCGGAACAGATCACTTGTTTTGTCACGATCTCTATTAGAAAGATAGGATTCCACTGGGATGTAAGAGGAATTCTGCTTCAATCTCTACCGGAAGCAAAAGAAGAACACATTCAAAAAATCGAAAGTCTCTCGAATGAGCTCAACGAGAATATAGACGCGTTTTTAGGAAAGGATATATACAATTGTTTGAATAAGATCGGAGAAGTGACGCGCTCTGCGGTTCAAATTTTAGAAGAAGGTCAACCCGAGTTCCGCTGCGATTGTTCGGAAGATAAAATCAGGGAATTGATTCAGACGCTTGGTAAAGAAGAAGCAATGAATATATTGGAAGAAGTCGGTATGATCGAAGTTACCTGCGAATTTTGTACTTCCGTTTATCGTTTTGAAAAAGAAAGGGTAAACGAATTATTTTGAGGAAGAATTGGAACTCGAATTTCAGAATCTAAAACTGGAAGAATTAGACAAACCGGCTTATTTCCTTGCCTCCCTGATCGAAACATCTTTGAAACAAAATTTATTTCCGGTCTTATTGTTTTCCGGTTCCATGGGAGCCGGAAAGACCACGTTCGCATCTAAATTGGTAAAAAAAATCACTCCTACGGCAAACGTAAATTCCCCAACTTACACTTTGATCAATCAATACCCGATACCAAATCGAGAAGATTATTTTTATCACTTTGACCTTCATCGATTGAAAAACCCTCAGGATTTGGAAGATTTAGGTTTTGAAGAAATTTGGGGAAAAAGTGGAGTATCGATTATCGAATGGTGGCCTGTAGCAAAGGAAGATATCCAAGAATTACCGTTCAAGATCGAAGTGGATTTTCAAATCGTCTCCGAAGAGGAAAGAAAAATCACATTCAAAAGTACTGATATAAATTCTTATCCGATTCTAAAGGATCTCTGGGAAAAGATGGAAGGACATCCAGCATGAAGAAAATTCTATTCTTTGATGCGACGAATCAGTGGGTTTTAGTGGAAACCTTTCAATGGAATGAAGAAGCTGATTTGGAAAACGTGGCTTCATATTCCGGAATTCATCCGAGAGAATCCTCTAAGGTTCTTATCCAGGAACTGCAAAATATTCTAAAAAAGTCGAGTTGGAAAAAACCCGATTTGATTGTCTGTGCGCTTGGTCCTGGATCTTTTACCGGTCTTCGAATTGCAGTCGCTACTGCGAGAAATTTGGCGCAACTCTGGAAAATTCCCGCGATCGGAATCGATAGCTTAAACGTTTATACTTCTTTCTATTTTCAGGAAGTCGGAGATCCCGTTGTCGTTGCTATCGAAGCAAAACAGAAAAAAATTTATTTCGCGATGGAAGATCGACGAGGTTTTTTTGGATCCATCGACGTAAAACCCGATGATATAATAGAAAGAATTCCTGAGGATCGTTTACAGGCGTATTTGACTTCTCAAAAGTATTCGGATAATCCCGATTTTTTTGAAGGAATTTCTATTTTAGAAAATCTTCCTTCCGGTTCCGCCGCGCTCAATCAGTTGAAAGATCAGATTCAGGAAGCGCTGGAATTTCCGGATCGCTATCCTTATTGGAAATTGGTTCCCAACTATGTTCGTGGAACCTATGTCGACGAAAAGTCGACGGTTTAGTTATTATGAATAAAAAGAAAAAACAAACAAATCAAAAGAGGACAACTCCTCAACCGAAAAAGAAAACCTTCTCAAAATCCGACAGAACTAAAAACGAAAGATCTTCCGGAAGATCGGATGGTTACAGAGAGAACGACGTAGGTAAAAGAATTCTTAAATACCTTCAATCCAGAGCGGGTTCTGTGATTTTATATAAGGATTTAACGGCTAAAATTCTAAGAGACGACAATCAAAATTCTTACGGTAAAAAAAGAGAGAAATGGCAGATCCAAGAAAGGGAAAGGGAGATCACCGAAGCCCTTCAACTTCTGGAAACTGAAGGATTGATTGAATTAGAAAAAAAGAATATAATCGTAAATTCTAATCAAAAACTCCAAGGAACTATTTCGATCAGCAAACGCGGCGACGGTTTTGTAAAGCTGGCTTCCGGGATGGAGATTTTCGTTCCGGGTCAATATACACAATCCGCGATTCAAGGTGATCTCGTAGAAGTTGAACCTTACGGAATCGGAAAGAAGGGACGTCTCGAAGGAGAAGTTTCCGAGATTCTAAGACGGGGCCGCGATCTCTATCGAATGATCATCACTGAAAAAGATCCCAAGTTTATCTTTGGAAAACTTCTGGATATCGATGGTGAAGAAAAGGAAGGATATCTTCTTCGTAAAACGATTCTTACCGATCTCCAAGATGAAATTAAGTCGGGCGACGTTTTGATCGTTAAGTTGAAGGAAGACACCGAACAAGAACGAAATTTATACGAAGTTCAGTTTTTGCGATTCGAATCGGATACAAAAGAAGATTTGGATTTGATGAGAATGCTCATGAAATACAATTACAGTATTCTTTATCCTGAAAATATAACTCTGGAACTTCCTGAAGAAGTTGACGAAAGCAACGTAGACGATTGGAAATCCAGAGTCGATCTAAGAGAACTAAAATGTATTACGATAGACGGAGAATATTCCAAAGACTTTGACGACGCGATTAGTTTTATCGAAGAAAAGAACAAGATAAGATTTTATGTTCATATCGCCGATGTTTCGCATTACGTGCGCTTGGGAACGGACCTCGACGAAGAAGCTTACAACCGTGCGACCTCAGTCTATGTAGGGAGCCGTGTCGTTCCGATGCTGCCTCCGGAACTTTCCGAAAATCTTTGTTCTCTCGTCGCAGGTAAAAATCGTTTAGCCTTTACCGTCGAGATGGAAGCGGATTGGAAAGGAAAGATCACTAACGCTAAATTCTATAAAAGTGTGATCAAGGTTGCGGAACGTTATACTTACAACCGGGCCGAATCCGAAATTCTATCGGGCGATACCAAAAATTGGGTCTACCGGATGAACGAATTTGCAAAAGTTCTTAGAGCCAAGCGAGTAGAAAACGGAAGAGTAGATCTGAACTTAAAAGAGAATAAGGTCGTCACCGATTCCGAGCATAACGTGATCGAGATCGCGGTTCAAGATCGACTTCAAGCGCATATTCTCATCGAAGAATTTATGCTTTCCGCAAACATCAAAGTTGCGGAATTCATCCGAAAAAAGAAACAACCGACTCTCTATCGCGTGCACGAACCGATGGACGACGAAAAAATCGAATCTCTCAACGCATTCTTAAAATTGAATGGAGTTAAAACCTTGCTGAAAGATTCGAGCTATAAATCCATCAGTGCGGTTTTAAAAGATCTGGAAGGAAAGTCCGCAGAAAGATTATTCAATATGTTTTTGTTGAGAACTTTTATGCAGGCTTATTATTCGGGCGAACATTTGGGTCACTGGGGTCTAGGCTTTGAAGACTATTGTCACTTCACTTCTCCCATCCGAAGATATCCGGATCTTATCTGTCATCGTGTTTTGCAAAACATTCTGCTTGGCAAAAAACCAATCTATACTCCGGACGATATGATAACCGCCGGTTTGCACTGTTCTCACCAGGAAAGAAAAGCGACCGATTCTGAAAGAGATTATTATAAGCTCAAGGCTTGTAGATATTTGGAAAAAACCGGAATCAAAGAATTCTCAGCCACAATTACAGGCTGCAAACCTTTCCTCATCTTTGTGGATTTAGAGAACCCGATGGTGGATGCTTGTTTGCTTTCCTCCGAATTTACGGATGAAGGTGAAATTCGAATGGATACTGATTTTTCATTCTATTCCAAGAAGTTTACGAAGATTTATACTCTTGGAGACAAGATAGAAGTGGAACTCGATCGAATCGATTACGAAGAAATAAAGATCTTTGTGAAAATGAAGAAATTTCAGAAGAAATTATAGACAAAGTTATTCCTCTCCTGTATCACTGCGGATCGGAGCGCATTTTTATTAAACACCGTCACTGACAGAGTTTAATTTGCGTCTTTCCTCTGATTCGTTTTATATATAAAACCGCTGCACTGTTTGGTGTACGGGAGGTGAACTTGGAGAAGTTTTTACAAGAACCGATTCCCCGGAGTCGTTTTCTAAAGCTAAGTCTGAAATTTTTGGCAATCGCGACGTTTGTTCTTCCGGGATTGAGCGCCTGCTCAACCGGATCCATTCCTCGTTTGCGCGGATTGAAAGAAGATCATTACCTTTCCTTTAAATCTTTAGGAGAGGTTTTTTTAAGAGGAAATCCAATCTCAGATTTCGACTTGGGCGTCGCAGTAGATGATTACATCTATGGACACCCTACTCCGATTGATACGGAAGATGTGCTCTTACTTTTGGGTATGATTCCGTCCTCAAGGCTCGCCGCATTAGCGCTCGATTTTTCTTTCACACCGATGATCTCTTTGAACGTGGAAGAAAGAGAGAAACGTCTTTTGTCTTGGAAAAATTCTTCTCTGAATCTGAAACGCGGAGCGTATTCTATCATGAGACAGATTTCATTCTTCCTTGTTTCAAAGGACAAACGAATCCAAAAATTAGCAGGATACGAGGCGTAAAGATGGGCGGAATTCCAGCAGCAAATGATAAAATCATAACTCCAAAGAAACACAAAGAAATTATTGAAAGAGAAAATATCCAAGATGGGACTTGGGAACTCAAAGCCGAAGCCGTAGTGATCGGTTCCGGAGCCGGCGGCGCGGTTGCAGCGGCGACACTTGCGAAGAACGGTTGGAAGGTCATTTTGATCGAAGAAGGTTCTTACTTTACTCCCGCACAATTTACCAGTGAAGAATTTATGGCCTCCGCCAGACTTTATAGAGACGCGGGCTTTATCGTTTCAGAAGAACAGACTCTTAGTATTCTTCAAGGAAGAACGGTTGGAGGTTCTACTACCGTTAACTGGCAAACTTCTTTATATCCTCCCGATTACGTAACCTCGGAATGGGATAAAAGATTCGGTCTGAAAGGTTACTCCCGAGAGGATATGGATCCTTTTGTTTCTTCGGTTCACGAACGACTTGGAGTTCACCCGGTTCCTCAAAATCTAATCAACCCGAATAACAACACTTTGATGAAAGGTGGTAAAGCTTTAGGTCTTCATCCCGAGGTGTTGAATAATAATAACAGAGGTTGTATTGGTTTGGGAAGATGCGGCTTGGGTTGTCCTATCAATGCGAAACAATCCATGTTTTTAACTTACATTCCCGATGCGATCGAAGCCGGCGCTACGGTGATCGCAAATATGAAAGCAAAAGTGATCCACGATGGACCGACAAAAGTTGTGGTCGCCGAGTTTACACCCGACGCGTATGAAAAAGCTCCGGATCAAGTGATTCATAAAATTAAAATTTCCGCACCCGTTGTGATCGTTAGCGCGGGTGCGATCGAAGGACCTGCTCTTTTACAAAGATCCGGTTTGGGAAATGATTGGGTGGGAAGAAACTTGAAAGTCCATCCTACAAGTACGATCTTTGCGATCTTTGACGAGAAAATCAATATGTTCTCCGGACCGCCTCAGTCTGCGGTGATCAAGGACGGTCACAATCAAGAGAACACAGGTTATGGTTTTTGGTTAGAAGTTGCCCCCTTTCGTCCAACGTTAGCAGCGTCTTTGATTCCATTCTATGGACCGAAACAATTTGAGATGATTGAAAAGTATCCAAACATGAGCGCTGGGATCGTTCTCGTTCGGGACGGAGCCGACGGAGAAGCAAACGCTTCCGTAAAATGGTCCTTAGGTTCTAGAAAGGTTTACTTCGAACTTACCCCAGGTGATGGGAAGAATATGTTGCGCGGTTTGAAAATGCTTGCGGAAGTGCAAGCAGCCGCTGGAGCCAAAGAACTGATTTTTCCTTTTCCCGATATGGAAGAACCCGTCAAGGTAGATAAAAACACGAAGTTCGACTGGGTTTTAGAAAAGAAATTCAATCCCGGAAGTTTACTCGTAGGATCGGCGCATCCTCATGGATCGATCCAAGCCGCAGATTCTCCCGAAAAAGGAGCCGTAGACCCGAGCTTGGAGTTGTATGGTCACAAGAATATTTTTGTGATAGATGCATCCGTTTACCCAACGGGACTTTCGGTAAATCCTCAGATTACAACAATGAGTTTTGCTCTGCGGGCGTCGGAGGCGCTTGCGTCCAAAAAACAGGAAAAATTAGGAAATTTATTATAAACCGAAACGGAGAGGGGTCGCAAATTCACTTTTAAAAAAGACTTCCTCTCTGAAACTGGTCCTATGCGCTTCCGGATTCTCCTTTTTTTTGTAATTTTCTCTTTCGGTTCAGGTCCGCTTTTGGCGGATCTAAAAGAAGGAAAGAAGGCTTATGCTCGAAAGGATTTTGCTAAGGCCATCGATGAGTTTCAGAAGTTTAATAACGGAAATCCTTCTTCCGGTGAGGCTTGGATGTACATGGGTTACATCTATGAATACCGGAGGGATTATCCGAAATCTATTCAGAGTTTTAAAAAAGCCGTAAGCCTCAATCTTCCAAAAAAAGATCTCGTTAACTGTTACCAGAAAATCATTCTTTATTTTAACTATCAGAGAGATTATCACGAGGTAATCGCATACTCAAATCGGGTTTTAAGAATCGACCCGGACCTAACTCATATACAAAAAATTCGAACAACCGCGGAAGAAAGACTTTCGTCGGGACACGTCGTTCATCACAAACCAAAAAAGAATACCGAAGAGGTAGAAACTCCGGGCCCGAATTCGGAAGAGGATTATCAAAAAATTCTAAATAAAGAACCGGAGAACGAATCCGCGAGATGGAATCTTTCTCTGATCTACGCAAACCGCAAAGAATTTCAAAAAGCTGAAACTTTTTTAGAAGGGCTCGTAAAAGATCACCCGGAAAAACAAGATTATTTATATAAGTACGGCGTCATCTTGATCCGCAACGGAAAGTATCCGGACGCGCTTCAAGTTTTGGATAAACTGGAGAGTAAAATCGATTCCGGAAATTCTAAGATGCTCTATTACGCGAACTTGAACCAAGCGGTTGCTTATCATAAAATGAAACGTTATGAAGAGGCCGCTAAATATTATAGAAAATCCTATTCTGCAAACGCAACGGTTCAACCTTTGATCGGGTTGACAAAACTAAAATATGAAGTTAAGGATTGCGAGAATTCCATAAAGACCGCGGAAAGAGCTTTGGAATTCGGCGAGCGAACTCACGAAATCAGAATGTATTTGGCTCTTTGCAAAATACAAAACAAAGAAGAAACGGAAGGATATACGATCTTAAAAGAGATCGCGTCCAAGTTAGAAAAAGACAATCCTGAATTTAAAAATCTTCCCGACGTTTACAACGACGGCATTTTGAAATTAGCGCGCTATTATACAAATCACGGCGAATACGACAAAGCTCTTCGATACTTTCACTCCGTTCAATCCACAGAAGAGGAAGAAAGAGAATATCGTTTTTATCTTGGTAAAGCCTATTTTTATACCGGCAAAATCGATCAAGCAATCCTGATGTTGGAAAAAGTCGGAGGATCTTCCGGAGCCTATTATCTTTTAGCAAAATGTTATGCGAACAAAGACGATCTCGAAAAAACAATGGAATACATTCGACTTGCTGCGAATATGAAACCTTCCATTTGGGCCGCAGCCGCTGAAGAAAAAGAGTTTGATCGTTTTAAAGAAAAGTCCTCTTTTAAAAAATTCTTAGAATCGAAGGGTTCGGAAAAAGATAAGAATTTTGATTCTCACGCCTCGGATAAGACCTAAGAAGATTTTATATCTTCTCTGAGCTTTAACAAAGAATTGAGATCCACTTGCCCAGGGGCCTTGGGCTCATTCAAACAACAATAAGTAAAGATAGAACCGAACGCTTCCGGATAAACTCTGGAAAGTATTCCTAACGTTCCCATACAAATTCCCGTTAGGTGGACATTATCTTTCTTATATTCGCGTGCAACGTTACGGAAGGACGAAAGAAACTCGACGAGTTCTTTTACGGAATTTGGGAATACTGCAAACTTGTAAATTAGAGGCAGAATCGCTTCGGATCTGTTTGTTATATTTGGATAAGAATCTTGCTGAATCCAAGTTCGGATTTCTTGTTCGGATAAAATTCCGTCGAATTTATGGACGGAACGAATCAATCCAAAGCCTTTTTTCGAAAGCGTTTCAAATAGCACATTGGGTCGATTCAATTCCAAATCCAAATAGTGATTCTTAATCTGAAGCTGATTGGCTATCGTTTGAAAGTCGATTTCAGTTTCTTTGGATCGAGACGTTTGGTCCGTATCCCCTGTTTGTCTGTACGTAAAAATACACTTTGCTTTCAATCGTTCGATTTGAGTTGTTAGTCTTTCCTTCAAGGCCTGAGGAGAAAAAAGATCGAGGCGTATTTCGATCCAATCGCAAGGAGGTTGTACCTCTAAGCTAAAAAATTCTTCCTCACTAACTGTGAGAACGATTTGAAATTCTTTTTGAATCACAATTCAGAGACCTTTTTGCAAAAGATCGTGGATGGACACGATTCCAATCAATGCCTTTTTTTCGTCCACGATAGGAGCTACCGAAATAGGATTTGGTCGCGACTCCATTTGTTTTAGAATTTCATAAGCATTCTCACCGGAACGAAATGTGATCGGATTTGAATTCATCAAATCTTTTGCGGTGATCGAAGAATCCAATCCACCGTCTTTCAATTTTTTTCGAATATCAAAATCGGTAATAATCCCTAAGAGTTTTCCGGAAGTGTCGGTAACTCCCGTTGCCCCTTGTCTTTTCACCGTGATTTCGGTTAATATTTGTTCTAAATTAGAATCCGGGGAAACCTTCGCCAAATCCTTTTCACGGCGCATAACGTCGTCTATTTTGAGGCTCAGGCGTTTTCCCAATCTACCGGCAGGATGATAGAGGGCAAAATCTTCCTTTTTAAAATCCTTGAGTTCCATAAGACACATGGCAATCGCATCTCCTAAAATGAGCGCAATCGTTGTGCTAGAAGTGGGAGCCAATTCAAGCGGACAGGCTTCTTTCAAAACCGGAGTTAATAAGACGACATCGGATTCTTTTGCGAGTCTAGATTCTCCGTTTGCGGTCATCGCAATCAGCTTTGCGCCGATATTCTTAATTGTAGGAATTAAGTTGAGAAGCTCTTCGCTTTCACCGGATTTTCCGATCGCAATTACAACGTCTTCACTCGCAATAATTCCCGCGTCGCCGTGAGCCGCATCGGCCGGATGAAGAAAAATAGAAGGAGTTCCGGTAGAAGATAACGTTGATGAAATCTTTTTGCCGACGTCGCCGGATTTGCCTACGCCGATTACGATCAGCTTTCCTTTCGATTGAAGAATGAGCTCGATCGCTTCAGTGACCGAAGGATCCAAATTTTTTCTGAAATACAAAATGGATTCTATCTCTGTATCGATTGCCTTGGTTATTTTTTCAAAAATTGGATCCAATGTTTTCCTCCAGTTTTAACTTTCCTATATCCAGTGTAACAGAAGTCATTAAATTCATTCCGGGGAATTTAACTATAATTTGTTCTTGGTTTTTTCTTTGAATGATTTCGGCGTGATACCCCGAGAACGGACCTTCTTTGATTAGAATCTTTTTGCCCGGAGATAGTTTTTCTTGAATCTCAACTTGAATTTTATCGGGAAAGGTTTCCAGAAATGTCCTCACGAGTTGAATGTCCTCGTCCGGAATTACGTAAGGTTTTCCCGCATAAAAAACGAAATGATGCGCGCCGGGTAATTGAAGAACTTTTACTCGTTCTTCAAAAAAAGAAATTTTTACAAAAATATAAGAAGGATACATCGGTTCTTCGACAACTTTCCAACGATCCGACCATTTTTTCTTTTTCGAAAGCAATGGTAGAAAACATTCGATCTTACGCTGTTGAAAAAGTTTTTTGAGCTTTTTTTCAGCTCTTGGATTGGTATACAACGCATACCATTCATTGGCGTCAGAATTCTTTATCATCTACTTTAAACGAGACGGGAATGATTAAATTCGTTCCTTCTTTGAGATTGAATTTCCAGGTTTTGAGAGCTCTTTTAAATTCGGTTTCAAAAATCGAATATCTACAAGGTTGTACGGTTTTAAGAACTTCCGCCTTACCGTCAGATTTTATCTCTACTTCCCAAGAACAATCTGATTCCAATCTCTGTTCGAGGGCTCCCTGTGGAAAGTGGATTTCATTCTTAAATTCCTCTATTTCTCTTTGTAAGGTTCCCGATGCGCTTGGATTTTCCGAAGCAGTCGATTCCGAGTTCCTACCGTTTGCTGGATTCGAAAAGCTAAACGTGAGCCGGAGGCTTCCTCCTTTTTTCAGAAAAATTTTGAAATTGGAAACGGAGAAAGAATCCGGACTATAAAATAAATAAAATGAGAAGAATAGAATATGAAAAAGACCGGAAATTAAAAAGGCAAGTTTCGTACTCACAAGTCCACTCTTTCGATTAACGTTTAGAGAGCAATCGATACCGAATTTAGAATTTTCTAAATCAAAAAGTTCTCCCTCAAAATATGGATCGTTTAGGATAGAACAAGCGAAATAAAAAATAGTTGTTTCAACTTCTTGGATCTGAATTCTTACGATACTTCCAAAATAGAGGATCTAATAAATGGAATGGTTTCGGGAACATCCACAACTTGTTGAGATAATTTCAATCTTGCTCACTTGCTCTTTCGTCGGCTGGATCACAAATTACATCGCGGTTCAGATGATTTTTTATCCTAACCGTTTTATCGGAATCGGCAAGCTCGGATGGAAAGGAATCATTCCCAATCACTCGGTTAAAATGAGTACTTTGATTGCAAAGGTTTTGACGTCGAGAGTGTTCGACCGCACGAACTTTACGAAAAAGTAGATCCGCATCAAATCAACGATTCGATTCGTGATATAGTGAAAGAAAAATCCAAGGAAATCGTTCACGATATTATCGTCGCAGAAAATCCAGCTCTCTGGTCCCTTCTGCCGAACTCATTGAAGGAGGAATTGGAAAAGGAAATTCGAACCGAAATACCGAAACAAATCGAGCAGGTTTATAAATCTTTTGGAAAAGAGCTCGATGAAGTTTTAGAATTGGATGAAATCATTCGTGTTTCGTTGAGCGGAAAGAATACAAAGTTTCTCGTTGAGATGTTTATGCGGTGCGGAGGTCCGGAGTTTTCCTTTATCATTCGCTCCGGAATCTACTTTGGATTTTTAATCGGACTTCTTCAAGTTGCGTTTATCAATTTTTTCAATCAGTGGTGGATGATGCCGATCATGGGAGTTATTGTCGGTTATTATACAAATTGGCTCGCGATCTTGATGATATTTCGACCCCTAGAACCGAAACGATATCTTTTCTTTCGATACCAAGGGCTTTTCTTAAAAAGACAAAAAGAAGTTTCTAAAGAATTTGCGGCCGTGATCGCGTCCCGTGTTTTGAACCCTGAAAATTTAATCCGACTTATTTTTTTGGGGAAGGGCGGCGATCTCATCATTCAGCTTGTGATGGAAAAGGCAAAAACAATGACAGAGACCAAGTTAAAAGAAAAGGTTCCTTTTGCTCCGTTGTTTTTGAGTTCCGAAAAAATCAGCAATCTAAAAGTAAAAATCGCCGATCACCTCATTTGGATCATACCACAAGTTGCGGATCGAATTCAAAATTATATCACAGATACTCTTCAAATTGAAAAAACTGTGGCAGACCGTTTGAGTGTGTTGCCGGCCGATGAATTTGAATCTTTATTACATTCCGTATTCAAAGAAGATGAAACGACTTTGATCATTTTAGGGGCCCTTTTAGGAGGTTTAGTCGGTCTCATTCAAGCCTACCTCGTTTTTATGACTTAAATAAAATCGATTCAACTAATCCTTTCGCTATATATTAGAATCTTCTAAAATACCTATGAAAAATTTTTTATACGAATCCATTTTTCCTTCGGAACATGTTATCTTTTCAACTGAAGAACAAAATTCTCCTTTAAAGGAACGATTCAATAATATGCGATGTAAATGTTAGGGTATCCGAATGAGAAAAAATCTTCCGGTCACAAACCGAGAAATTCAAATTCCTCCGAAAGCGGTTCTGATTTCAAGAACCGATATCAAAGGTAGAATTTCCTATGTTAGCCAAGACTTTGCTGATATAAGCGGCTTTTCTGAAAAAGAAATGTTAGGCGAGCCTCATAATCTAATTCGACATCCGGATGTTCCACCTTACGTCTATCAAGAGATGTGGGAAACGATTCAGTCTGGAAATCCCTGGAACGGCGTTGTAAAAAATCGGGCGAAGTCCGGAGATCACTACTGGGTAGATGCGACCATTACTCCGGTAATGAGCGACGGAATCGTAACCGGTTACATGTCCGTACGTAAAAAAGCTTCAACGAAACAAATCGGCAAGGCAGAATCTCTTTTTAAAGAATTACAAAATACGGATTCTCTTATCTGGAAATTTAAAGTCATTGTTAGATCTTTACTTCAAAGACTAGGTCTTGCAGGTAAAATTCTAATATATAGCTTACTCGTTTTTATTCCGCTTCTATTTGCTAATTTCGCATGGATCAGCCAAGGTTTGATCTTTCTTCCTGTGCTTGGAATTTCCTGCGGAGCGCTCGGAATCGTTTTTCTGATTCTTACAATTCTCGGATATCGAAAGCGGATTCGAGAAATCATTGCGATCCAAAAAGAGATCGTTGCCGGCAACTTTCTAAAAGAAATTCCCGCAAGAAGGGAATATTCCGAGGTCGCCGAAATTTATTCTACGCTTAGGGTTCTTGTGATCAGCGTTTGGGGTTTGCTCGTGCAGATTAAAGAGAATTTCGAAAAGAACAACGAACTCTATAGATATCTTTCTCTATCCTCGGAAAAATTTCAAACTAGTACACACTCTCAAGCGATCTCGGTTGAAGAAACCGCTTCCGCATCTCATGAACTTTCCTCGACGTTGGAAGAAATCGTGAAGTCGATTCAGTTTCAATCTTCGGGTTTGGCGGCGATCAACGAAGGGATCGGAAAGGTAAACGAATCCATTCAGAACGTTTCTAAGTCCATGGATAATCTTTCTACTCAAACCTCTTCGGTGAAACAAAAAGCTTCTCAAAGTCAGGAAACATTTGGAAGAGCGATTCTTGCGATGGATGAGATCAAAGAATATTCGAACGGCATTTCTAAAATCATCGGAATCATTACTTCCATTTCCGAAAAGACAAACCTACTCGCATTGAATGCGTCGATCGAATCCGCAAGGGCCGGAGAAGCGGGAAAGGGTTTTAGCGTGGTTGCTGAAGAAATTTCTAAGCTTGCGGATCAAACTCGAAACTCAATCAAAGATATCGTGAGCTTGATTGGAAACACAACAAAGGCCGTCGATTTCGGCGCGGAAAAAGTTCAAGAGTCCTTATCGATCGTAAAAGAACTAACGGATTATATCGGAGAAGTAAATTCATCGGCGACGATCGTTACCGCTTCGTTAGCGGCTCAGGCCGAAAAATTAAATGAGATTCGAAAAAATACGGATCAGGTAAATCAGCTTGGAGAAACAGTAACTGAATCTTCTCGGTTTCAAAAAGTGGCTTCGGAAGAAATTGCGTTGTCCATGCAGAATATTGCTGAAAATTCAGAATCAATCGCAAAGACATCGGAAGATATCAAACTTACCGTCGACGAGTCGATTTTGAAGGCGACTAAATTACAGGATATCCTCAGACACTTTAGAACTAATTGAATTCTTAGATAAATTAATAAATCAATTCTCGCGAGAAGAAACTCATTTTGTTTCTCTTGCTTTTGAATTTTGCCGATAATCTAATCGATGGAGAATCGATTTCTAAGACTGACAATTTTTATTTCGATTGCGATTACATTGTTTTCCTTTTGGGATCATCACCTTGTTAGTTATCTCAAAGACTTCATCGTTTTTATCCATGAAATCGGACACGCTATCGCCGCGCTTTTAACCGGCGGCACCGTTCACGCCATCGAACTCCATGGAAATGAATCCGGAGAAACGATTGCGATTCCCAGTTCCGGAAAAGGTTCTTTTATCTTCGTGGTTTCTGCGGGCTATTTAGGTTCCTGTTTGATCGGCGGATTTCTTTTGAATCGGGGCTTTTCCGGAAAGATGATTCGTCCGACTCTGATTTCCTTTGGAGCAATTTTGCTTCTTATGACGATCTCATATTCGAAACCGGGCAATCTTGCGCAGTACACAGGAATTCTCTGGGGATTGGGTTTTGTTTTACTAGGATTTTTTAATCTCAAAATCAATCACTTTGTGTTGGTGTTTATCGGAACGAGCATCACACTTTATAGTTTATACGATCTCTTGGATTTTACAGGAAACATCGTTTATACCGATGCGGGAATTATGGCGATGTGGATCACTGGGGCAAGTCCTTCTCAGATCATACCGAAATCGGTGATCGTCTTGGGATATTTGATTGCCCTCCTCTGGTCTTTTTTTAGCTTATCCATCATATTCATCTCGGTGAAAAAAATCTTCCAGTCTGGAACACAAGACCCAGAATTTCTACAAGAAGAAGATTCTTTCCACTTTCCCGAGGGTGCAAATGCAGAAAGCCCGTTTCCTGGAGACGTAACTCCGGAAGTTATGGAATGGTTTTTCAGTAAGGGTTTAGATTTAAACGGAAAGCCCTTGCCTGCAGAATTTTTGGAAAAAGAAGAACAATGAGCAAAAAAAGAATACTTATCACCGGCGGAGCCGGCTTTATCGGATCCCATCTTTGTAGCAGGCTTCTGGACGAAGGCAACGAAGTTATCTGTGTTGATAACTTACATACCGGAAGGAAGAAAAATATCGAAGAACTTTTTAAACATCCTAAATTTGAATTCATAAGACACGATGTAACCGATCCGATTAAACTCGAAGTGGATCAGATTTACAACATGGCTTGTCCAGCGAGTCCGGTTCATTATCAATCAAACGCGATAAAGACGATCAAGACGAATGTTCTCGGAATGATGAATATGCTCGGCCTTGCTAAAAGAGTGAAGGCAAGAATTCTTCAAGCTTCCACAAGTGAAGTTTACGGCAATCCCTTGGAACATCCGCAGAAAGAAACGTATTGGGGAAACGTAAATCCGATTGGAATTCGAAGTTGTTATGACGAAGGAAAACGCGTCGCCGAAACTCTTTGCTTTGATTATGAGAGAAATCACGATGTGGATATCAGAGTGATTCGTATTTTTAATACTTACGGACCGAAGATGCTTCCCGACGACGGAAGGGTGGTTAGTAATTTTATCGTTCAAGCTCTTAAGAAAGAAGACATAACCATTTATGGAGACGGAGAACAAACCCGTTCTTTTTGTTTTGTGGACGATCTCGTAAATGGAATCATTCGTATGATGAACACGGATGATTTTTCAGGACCCGTTAACCTCGGAAACGACGGAGAATTCACTGTAAGAGAACTTGCCGAATTGGTCTTAAAGGAAACCGGATCTTCTTCTAAAATTATTCTTAAACCGTTGCCTCAGGACGACCCGGCTCGTAGAAAACCGGACCTAACCCTCGCAAGACAACGTCTGGGTTTTGAACCAAAGGTTGCTCTTGTTGACGGAATTCGGAAAACGATCGAATACTTTAAAAATAACTTGGATTAAATTTATGCGAAGAAAATCTGGACGTACTTTGACGAAACGTGTCCGGAACACGCTATATATCACCGGGAATAAATTATGAATATTGGAATTCTAAAAGAAGCTAAAGAAGAAACAAGAGTATCCGTAACTCCTGACATCATTGACGCCTTAAAAAAGATTGGCGCGACGGTTTTGGTTGAAAAGGGTGCGGGTGTTCAGTCCTATTATCATGATGAGGATTACAAAAAAGCGGGAGCTAGTCTTGTATCTCGCCAAGATATCATCAGTAAATCTAATATCATTGTGAGCCTTCATCTTGCAGACCCTGCGACGCTCGCAAAAATCAAGCCGGGAACAATTTATCTCGGGATGTTTCAACCTGCGATGAATGCGCCGACGATTCAAAAGCTCGCAGCTAAGAAAGTAGATGTTTTGAGTTTGGATGCGATTGCGAGAATAACAAGAGCACAGTCTATGGACGTTCTTTCGTCTCAAGCAACCGTTGCCGGTTATAAAGCCGTTCTTCTTGCCGCTTCTCATTTAGCGAGATTTTTTCCGATGCTTACGACTGCGGCTGGAACAATTACTCCTGCTTCCGTATTGATCATTGGAGCGGGCGTTGCCGGTCTTCAGGCGATTGCTTCTTCCAGAAGATTGGGTGCGGTAGTCGATGTATTCGATACTAGACCGGAAGTAAAAGAACAAGTCCAATCTCTCGGAGCGAAATTTGTCGAAGTCGAAGGCGCGCAACATTCTGCGGCAGCCGGCGGTTATGCGGTAGAACAAACCGAGGAATATAAAAAACGCCAGCAAGAAGCGATCGATAAGTTTGCTCAAAGAGCGGATGTAATCATCACAACTGCGTTGATTCCAGGAAGAAAGGCTCCCCTTTTAATTACAAAGAAGATCGTAGACAATATGAAATCCGGATCCGTAGTAGTTGACCTTGCGTCTTCTATGGGCGGTAACTGTGAATATACGAAACACGGTCAAAACGTGATTACTCCGAAAGGTGTTACGGTCATCGGTCATAAGAATCTGGCTGGATCGATTCCTAATGATGCTTCTAAGATGTTCAGCAAGAACGTTCTTAACTTTTTGAAGTTATTGATTAAGGAAAAGAAAATCAATTTGGATCTGAATGACGAGATTCTTTCTTCCACCGCGATCACTTATGGTGGAGAAGTTCGTCATAAACTTACTTTAGATGCTCTTGGATCAAAATCAGGCGCAGCAAAAGCTAAGAAGAGCGCTTCCAAGAAATAGTCCCACTGCTCCAAAGATGGATCCTATGATCCATCCGCCGATCACGTCACTGACGAAGTGATGAAGAGAAAGCAACCTTCCAAATCCGGCTAAGAAACTGATTAGAATCAAGGCCGGAGAGAATTTAAATAAAAATACAAGAATCAATACTGCGGTCATCGAGTTGGCGGCGTGCGCGGATGGAAACGAATGTTTCATGTCCGGATTGGAATCTACTTTTCCAGCGACGGTGATCAGTGGTCTCTTTCTCGCGATTAATTTTTTTAAGAATAAAACGAATCGATCGTTCGCATAAGTTATCGCACCGGTAAACAAAAGCACCCAATACCAAGCAATCGGAAGATCGTTCTTTAGAAAAAGAAAGGGAAGAAGGATGATGAGGAAGACTTCTCCACGATTGATCTTAGAAAGAATATGACTCAACTTAGGATTGTGCAGATTGGCACGGATCCATGTTGAAAGTGAAAAGTCGATCTGATCTACGATTTGTATCAAAGTTGAAAGTCTTTCTTAAGAATTTCGGAAAGGCCTTTTCTAGGCAGGCTTTTCTGCTCCCCGGAAACAAGATCTTTAATCTGGACGGATTCCGATTGGATCTCCGATTCTCCAAGAAACAATACATAGCGATAACCTTTTTTTTCCGCGACCTGAATTTGTTTTCCGATTTTTGCGGAATCTAACATCGTTTCGGTGAGGATTCCATTCTCGCGGAGTTCTTTCGAAAGTTTCGAGGTTTCTAAGAATAAGGATTCATCCATAATAGGAAGGAACACTGTAGTTTGCCTTCCTAAGTCAGGAATTAAATTGTGACCTTCGAGAAAATTTTTAAGAGTCACATCGCCTAAACCGAATCCAATTCCGGAAAGTTGTTCTTTCGAAAACAATCCAATTAAGTTATCGTATCGCCCGCCGCCGTACAAGGATCTTCTGTTTTCCGGATTTGTATCAAACACTTCGAAGATACATCCCGTGTAGTAATCGAATCCTCGAATGATCGACGGATCAAAGGTAAGTTGTTTTCCAACTCCCAATTCTCCTAATTCACGAAATAGATTTCGGATAAAAGAAACGGATTCAGAATCGATGCCGGGGATTTCAGAAACATTCTCCAATGTAGAAGAAAGATAAGTTTCAATCAGAGGTAGTTGTTCTTGAGCGTTGTTTAGAAGAGGTTTGATTTCCGCTTCGAAGGCTTCGGCTGAGATCTTTGATTTTTTATCCAATAGTTTGGAAACGCCGTGAACCTGATCTTCGTTTAACTTCAAGGTGGTTTTTAAAAAGCTATCGAGAAGTTTTCTATGCGAGACCTTGATCTGATAACTTCCTTGCGGCGCGCCGAATTTTTTAAGGATAGAATCAGCTATGAGTAGAATTTCGAGTTCCGCGCGATACGTATCCACGCCGAAAAGATCCACGTTCAATTGCCAGTGTTCTCGAAGTCTTCCTTTGCCGGGTTGTTCATAGCGCCATAAGTTCGGGATGGAAAACCATCGAACCGGTCTCGGAAGATTGCGTAGATTTCCCGCCACCATTCTTGCGAGCGTAGGAGTCATTTCCGGACGGATTGCGACTCTTCTTTCGCCTTTGTCTATAAAATCATATAATTGGCGTTCTACGATTTCTTCGCCGCTTTTGGCTTTGTAGAGATCGAAAGATTCTAAGACAGGACCGTCATACTCTTGATAGCCGAAAGATAGGACTGTCTCGCGCATTACGGAAAACATCCAATTACGGAGACGCATCTCTTCCGGATAAAAGTCTCTAGTCCCCTTGTAAGGGGCTGTGGTTAAAAAGTTCTTCTGATTTTCCAAGGCAAATTACTGAGTCTTAATGAAGTTCATATTTTTCTTCAATAGAGTCATATTTGCCTTAGCATCATTGGAGCCAACTATTTCTGCGCCCACATGGTAGATTTCTCCGACCTGAAAAATATGTCGGATCTGAAATGCGAAGCGTAACGGCGCCTGCATCTTAAAAGTAATGTCCGCTGTAAACGAAGGTTTGTGTAAAAAAGACTCGATCAAGTCGGACTCGGTAACTTCTAAAAGAATTCCGCCTTCCGAAATATTAAGCACGTTCTGTCTTACATCCAAAGCCTTGGTATTGGAATCGCCCGTTCTTGAATTAAAAATCTCTTCCATCTCAAGATAGAGAGGTACGACTTTTTCGGAAATCGGTCCATCGCTGGATTCGATCACGCCCATAGCGAAGATTTGAGAATCGACACCGGTTTTGAGAAGAATCGGAAATATCAAAAGAGAACGAACCTTGCCATTCTTGAAGAATCGAATCCTTTCTTCTAAAATCAATTCTTCCTGAAGAAGTTGTTTGATCGGAAGCAAATCCATATTCGCAAATCCGTTTTCAGTTTCCGAACTCATCGTGTTCGTATCGCTTATATAAATCGGCTTTTTATGCTTTTTAACTAATTCTTCCTCTGGTGAAAGATCTTTGGAAGAGCTAAAAACCAAACGTGCGTTCGGATAACTTTGTTTAATTTTACGATTGAGATCGCTGAGAATGATTTGTCCGGAAGTTCCCAACGCTTTGCTGATTTCAAATTCTTTACGAGGAATTAAAAACTTGTGCGCGACAACCTTCCCTATCAAACCTTCAATCCTCGGAGACATCCTCTGAGTTTTGGCGATCTTTGCGAAAACAGGTTTGCAAAAGACCTGAGATTCGGTTTTTTCCGTTACATGAAATCCAATCTCGATGTGTTTGGAAAGAGTTCTATATAATACTAGCTCATCGTCTAAATTCGTCAATGTCGTATCGATCGGAAAAACGAATGTACCGTCTTCTCTAATTTCCATCGGCTTGAGCTCTTGGTGAAATGGAGATTCTTTAACCAACAATCCTTGAAAGTGAATATATTCTTTAAGAATGTATTTTATTTTATTCAGGTCCTCGATGGTTTCCCAGGATCTAGGGGCCTGTAAATATTTTTGATACATTACGTTCATGAAAACTCCTTAGAGTTTTCGAAAGCTAACCCTTCTGTTTTTTGCTCTTCCAGTTTCTGTTTCATTTTCTGCATCCGGCTGTGAATACCAATAAGCTCTTGCTTTGATTCTTTTCTCAGAAATTCCTTTAGAGATAAGATATTCATAAACGTTACGAGCTCTTTTAGCGCTCAACCTCGTGTTGTATTCCTTAGAGGCAACGTTATCCGTATGTCCCCCAATTTCAATTTTATCGGACGCATTTTTCAACAGATACTCTACAAGAGGATTTAATAACTTTTTATTGTCCTCTGTGATTTTTGTTTTATTAAATTCGAAATAAATGCGTAGATTATAGATCGGATCTACGTCCTTCTCGGCTTTAAGAAAAATGGTTATAGTTCCGTTTTTGGAAATATTTTTTTGACTAATATTTACACTTTCAGAAATGTATTTTGGCGCAATCGCAAATAATTCAAAATCGGATTCCGGCAATTTATTTACTAAAAAGGATTTTTTATCGGATTCTTGAGGAAGAGATTCTCCTTTGCGGTTAATCGGTGTAAAAAGTGTTACTTTAGCATCGGGAATAATTTCTTTTGTCTTCTCGTCCGCTACCACAACTCTCAAACCGGAAGTGACTGCGGTTTGTTGATTGTTCGTAACCGGAGGTTCTTCTACTTTTGTTTCCTCCGCTTTCCCTTCGCCGGTTTTGATCGGCAGTAAGACATAAGTCCTGTAAATTTTTCGATTCTTACCGATATTTCCACGAAGGTCTAAAATATCCTCTTGGGGATGAAAGCCCGGCGAACTGATTTCTACCTTATAGATTTTACCGGTTTGTAGCGTAGTAGCGAAGTTGGACGGTTTTCCTTTTGTAAGGTCGCCTCCGATTCTTTTGGAAGTGATTACGATTGCGGGCTTGTTTCCATCATAGATCTTAAGTGTAGAATCGAGGCCGATCATCGATTTTTCAGATCCGTCCAGAACTAGCCCTTTGAAATTAAGATTATAAGAATTTCGAAGCGATTCCGGAACCTGAAAGCGATAGATATCAAACTGACCTTCGCCTCCGGTTCGGTTTGAAGAAATGTATGCCCAGATTCCGTCTCGGTCAAAACTGATCCCTTCGTTATCGAATCCTTCCCACTTATCGGAGTTAAACGGTTTTGGTAAAAGAAAAAGAGAAGACTGATCCACTTTTGGAATCATCGAATCTGCCGTTTTTATTTCGGGAGTTTCTTCCACGTCCTCTTCGTCTTCAAGCATGTTGTCTAACGCGGATTTGTATTTTAAGAAGATTCTATAAATCTTAAACTTCTTTCGTTCGTCTTCTCGATTGGAACTAAAGTATAACTGTTCACCATCTTGATGAATGAAGGGAAGAATTTCGCTTTCAGAAGAGTTTAGAGGAGAGCCTAAATTTTTAGGCTGAGACCAAGTTCCATTCTTCGCATTTCGAACTGTAATCCAAAGATCAAAATCTCCGTAACCGCCGGGACGATCCGAAGAGAAGATCAGAAAGTTTCCATCCGGCGAAATCGCAGGCATCTTGTCATTAAAGTTGGAATTGATTTCACTTAAATGTTCAGGATCGCTCCAGCGTCCCGTTTTTTTATCTTTGATTGTACGATAAATATTTAATCCTTCAAAGCCGGTTCTTCCAACGGACGGATTGAGAGTGGATGTAAAATAGATTTCAGAAGGAGCGTGGTTTGTATCAAATAGAATTGAGATTCCACCTTCGAAGGCGTTCGAGTTGAAAAGATTCGGTTTGCGAACGCCGGCCGTTGAAGCTCGTTTCAATTCTTCTCGAATGTTTTGATTCATGTTTACCGGCTTTGTCCATTCGGCCGGGATTTCTTTATCCAGATATTGTACGTTTTCCGAAATCCAAATGTCCATACCACCCTCACCGCCGGGACGATTCGATTGAAATACGATGTACTTTCCATCGGGACTGATCAGAGGATTGTATTCGTCATTCTGCGTGTTGAGCGGCGGTCCGAATTGTTTTTCGGGCAAATCCGGAAGAGGTTGTGAAAAAATAGGAGAGAGAGCGCAGAGAAATAAGTATAAAAAGAATTTAGAAAAAGTACGCATGAATCACTCCAAAAAGAAAGTCGAAGAGGGCCGTTTTTAGTTTAATTTCAGGATCTCCCTTAAAGTATCGGTCTTGAACGAGACTTTTTAAAGATGGAAACTAGCAAGGAACCGAATTCTTCCATACATTCTCCGGTAATCTTCGGAGTTCTCAACATTACCGAGGATTCCTTTTCGGACGGTGGAAAGTATCTCACGCTTTCGGCGTCTCAAAACAAAGCCAACTCCTTACTTTCACAGGGCGCTGAGGTTGTTGATATCGGTGCTCAGTCTTCCAACGTTCAGTCCGGATTGGTCGGTCCCGAGATCGAATGGGTACGAATGAAGGAACTCATTCCAAAATTGGTAGAGGATAAGGTTCGTGTGTCCGTCGATTCGTTTCAACCCGAGGTGATTCGAAAATCATTGGAGGCCGGTGTCGAGTTTATCAATCATATCCGCGGCTTTGTCGATAAGGAATCGATCCAAGAAGCTGCCAAGTTCTCGCAGACAAATAGAAAATTCATCCTGATGTATTCTCACAATCATTCCAATCGACCGGAAAGAACTTCCCATCTCACGAAAGAGAATGTAATCAATGAAATTAAGATTTTTTTCAGAGAAAGAAAAAAGGAAATGTTAGAATCGGGAATTTCTCAAGAACAATTGATCTTTGATCCTGGGATGGGCTTTTTTTTGAGTCCCGATTTTCAGATTAGTTTTGAAGTTCTGAGAAAGATCAAGGAGCTCCAAGAAGAATTCTCGCCCATGATGGTTTCCGTAACTAAGAAGTCCTTTTTGGGAAACGCGTTAGGCGGTCTTGAAGTTTCCGAAAGGGAAATTGCCACCGTAATTACCGAACTCTATCTTTCGCTTCAGAATGTAGAATACATTCGAACACACGAACCTAAAAATTTAAAACAAGCTCTTACGATCTGGAACTTTTTACAATCCAAGTGAGGACTTAACGCCCGACCTTGATATCCTCTACGGTCTTTTTCCCGGACGAATTCAAAGTTGGTAAAATTTCTTCCTCTCGAATTTGAAGTCCCTTGTTTTGTAATCTTCGAATATAAGGAACAATCGGACTTAAATCACTATTGGGATTGATCGATAATAAAACCCGTTTCCAGAGTTCTACAAAAGGAAGGGTTTCCCTTTCCGATTCCGGCGTTTTACGAATCCATTCCATTGCTTCGGAGTAGTTTCGTTTTTCATAATATGCTTTTGCGATATAATAACTAAGATCCGGAATTTTATCGTCCGTCGATTGCAGGTTCATAGCGAACATCAGAAGATCGTCCCATTTTTCCATATCGTGCGCCAGCAAAACCATGGAAGCTCGAGCATTCTTATGATAAGGATTGATCTGAAGAATTTTTTCCAAATAGAAATAACCCTTTTCAAAATCCTGTTTTTCTAAAAAATATACGCTCAATTCTTCCCAGGAAGACACTTCCTGGCCTGGAATTTTGGATTGTACATCAAGAAGCAAAACCGTTTCTTCTCTTCTATTTTGAGAATTTAAAATTTTTCGAAGCTGCAGTATCTGATCCTTTTTTGCGGATTTTAAATAAACTTCGATTTCCTCTTTTGCAGAATCATATTCGTCGATGAGAAAGTGCATTCTGAGAAGATTTGAGAAACAGATCGGATTGGACGCGGAAAGTTTCAGGCATTCTTTCCAAGAGATTTCAGCATCATCTAAAAAAGAATTTTTCGCAAAAAGAATTCCTAAATTATTCTTATCTTCTGCGGTTGTCCCCTTACTTCTAAATCCTCTTACGCTCCAAAGACTATTTACTTTTTCCAATTCGGCTTGAGAGAATTCCATAGAATTCAAATACAAAAAGGAAGAATCGGTTTCCAAAATCTCCGCTTCGCGAATCGGATAAATACAAGAACTAAAAAAGGAAATGACTAAGACTATGAATAAATTCCAAAACATTTTAGTAGGCCATTTATGATGGCTCGTTTGAATTTCCAAACTTTGTTTGGAGCCAACGCCAACGCTTCGCTGCTTTTGGCAACCTCGCTCTCTATCGATCGCTCGCTTCCTGTGCACCAGTTTCTTCCAATTGTTTCTGAGCATAGAGCATATACTTCAGAGCCCGTTCTTTATCACCATGAAACAGATACATGAGTGAAAGATCAAGTGCATCCTGAGGACTTGGAGGTGTGAAGTCTTCCGGATTCTCCTTACTCATCTCGAATTTGGAACGAAATTCTTCCAATTTATTTTTGGTAAGTTTTTCTAAAGACTCAAAGAATGCCGCTTCTTCCGGATTCTTTTTGGATTCTTCGATCGCATCTGAAAGACGAGTGAAACCTTTGGACTGAGAAGTTGCTTGTTTGAGAATTTCAAAAGACTGTTTAAAATTTCCAAGTCGCGTATGAACTTCGGAAATCAAAACTTGCATCCGAGAATCTCCCGGATAGAGTTGATTTACTTTACTTGCGATTTCGAGACATTCTTTCCATCGTTCTTTTTCAAAATGAAAGGTCGCTAAAGCGGTCAATGCCATTCGATTCTCAGGATCGATCCGAATCGCATTGGTTAGATAGAGTTCTGTCTTTTCATCTTTTTCAAGTTGGCGATAACAATAGGCTAGAAGGATATGCGATTTTAAAAAACGTTTTTCAAGTTCTAAGGATCTTTTGAGAGATCGAACCGCAGTTTCAATTTCTCCGAGTCGATAGAGTTCGACTCCGATGTTGTAGTATAATTCCGGTGTTTTGCCGACTCCGAGAGCTTTCTGATAAATTTCGATAGCCTTTCTTGAATTTCCCTGTTTGGAATAAAGGGCGCCGAGATTTAGATAGGATTTTTGATACTTAGGTTGTGCTTGTATAATTTTTTCATACAGCCGAGTGGCCTCCGGGAACTTGCCTTCTTTTTCCAAAGTGAGAGCTTGGTTGAATAATCTGCTGATATCTGTCCCGGTCATAAAAGAATTATCGGACCAAATTCTCCCTCGGACAACCGAAAAAGTAGTAATGGAATTTTTCAATTCTACCGATTTATTAAAGGAATCACTAGGACCCGAGGGAACAATGAAACAAATAGCAATCTTAGTTGCCCTGATAATTTTTACGTCTTGCGCATCCGTTGAATCCAAACGAAGTGTAAGCGCTTCCGGAGATCCATCCGAGATTTTCTTTGAAAAAGAAATCGCTCCGATGGATAGAGAATCCGGTTCCAATACAACTTCGCAAAAACCGGCGAGAAGATCTTTTGAGGAAGAACTGAACGTTGAGAAATACGCCAAGGCTCAACCTCCTGAAAAAACAAATTCCTCCTCCGGAGATTTTGATGAAATTGGAATGTCTTCCTGGTACGGATCTAAATTCCACGGAAAACCGACTGCGAGCGGAGAGAAGTTTGATAAAACCAAACTCACTGCGGCGCATCCGACTCTTCCTTTGGGATCCATTATCAAAGTACAAAATTTAGAAAATCAAAAAGAAGTCTTAGTTCGCGTAAACGACAGAGGTCCTTTTGTAAAGGATAGAATCATCGATCTTTCCGAAAAGGCCGCAGATACGCTTGAGTTCAAAGACACGGGTGTTGCGAAAGTCGGGATCAAAGTTATCAAACGCGGCGGAGCGGCCGGTGAAGAATCGGAAGACCTTGAAAATTCCGACGACGAAGATGCCTTGTTAGGTGAAGAAACCGGAAAACCCGAAAAATTAAATCCTCAAAAAACGGATTATCCGAACAAACCGATCGCCGGTGGAAAATACATCAAAGGTTCTCCAAAAGGTTATACCGTTCAAGTTGGAGTTTTTCGCGATCAAGGAAGAGCTGAAACTTACAAATCAAATCTTGGACAAGAATACGGAGAAAAAACCTTCATGTTCACAAGAGACGGATTGTTTGTGATTCAGTTAGGCGATTTTGGAAGTCGTACTTCCGCTGATTCCTTGAAGTCGAAATTAAAAACCGACGGAATCGACTGTTTCATTCCGAAAAAATAAAACTCATTTTAAAACCGTTGTTTCCTCGGATACCCCTGTGATTTTCACGGGGGTTCTGATTTTAACGGTGAGCCCTACAGCTATCGTTTTTCATTTTACTTCTACAGATATCCTTAGCCACTTCTACGATTGCGATCCCACAAGTATTTAAACTCGGATCCACACATCCGGGATAGACCAGAAGAAGAGTTGGGAAACAATTATCGAATTCTTTCATGTCCTTTGCACAAACTTGTTCGCTCGAAACAAGCAAGTTACAATCCCAAATCCCGATCAAAAGTATAAGTGAAATCAAGCTGGAAAGAATCTTCTTTTTCATGTTGTAAATGAAAGGATTATCGTTTGAAAAAGTCATTCCGAAATTTATTTTCACCCTTCCTGGATAGCTGATTCTATTGAAAAAAGGGAAAAAGGAACTTCACGCCCAACGGGAAAATTACGGAAGTATTAGGAATTTTAAAAGTAGCCGGATTCTTCTTTTCGTTTGCAGAATTTGCAAATACAAACGTCCTTAGATTCCGCCGCCGTGAATGAATTCATCCAGGATTTCTTCCAAGTTATCTTTCCCAGACTTGGGACGAATTTTACCCCCGTCCATGTGATTGATAGAATGGACTTCCTTTTGAAGAGTTTCGATTCTTTCGAGTAAGATAGAAAAAACTCTTGCGACCGGATCCGGAATCTCGTTGTGATCGAGCATGTGCTCGCCTTCTTCGCCGATCGGCATTTTAGAACGAACGATTTTCGCCGGAATTCCGACCACGGTAGTATCATTTGGAACGTCTCTCATAACGACGGATCCCGCTCCGACGCGAACATTCTTACCGATCGTGATATTCCCTAAAATTTTTGCTCCGGCGCCTACGACGACATTCTCCAGCAAAGACGGATGACGTTTCCCGGATTCTTTCCCGGTTCCGCCTAAGGTCACGCCTTGATAGATGAGGCAACCTTTTGCAATCGTTGCTGTTTCTCCGATCACAACTCCGTGTCCGTGATCGATCATAATTCCATTTGCAATCTGAGCGCCGGGATGAATGTCTATTCCGGTGATGAATCTGGAAAAAGTATTGATCATCCTTGGGACAAGAGAGAGTCTCATCCGATAGAGAAGATGAGCCACCTTATGAAACCAGAGAGCGTGAAGACCCGGATAACAAAGTACGATTTCCAGATACGATTTAGCGGCTGGGTCATACTTCTTAATAAATTTAATATTTTCAAACAAGTGATTCTCTCCGGGCCCTGATTAGTAAGAGGCTAAAAATTCGCGATACCATGTAAAGAGGATTCTTTCCAAGAAGAATAGAATAACGATTGAACCAATCCAGATTTTCAACGCACTTAATCCTGTTTATCCTCACCTTTTTGACTCTGACTTTTCAGAGCGAGTTTCTTGAGATTCCTTTTTTACCTGTGCAATATATAAAAGAATTATTTTATCTTAGACTTCCTTATTCCCTTTCTTTAATCACAATTCTTTTGGCGCACGAGATGGGTCACTATTTGGCCGCACGTCATTACGGTGTTAAAGCGACTTGGCCTTACTTTATTCCGATTCCGTTTGGACCGATCGGAACTATGGGCGCCGTGATTCGGATTTTGGAACCCATTCGAAATAAAAAACAACTTTTCGATATCGGCATTTGGGGACCTCTGATGAGTTTGATTCTTTCGGTGCCTTGTTACGTTCTGGGAATCTATTGGTCCTCTTTGGTTCCGATGGAATCTTTAAAAGGAAATCCTGGAGTTATTTCCTTTGGAGAATCTCTTTTTACCATCTTAGTAAATCAATGGGTTCACGGTCCTTTTGATTCTTCGATTCAAGACATTTGGATTCATCCTCTTGCGCAGGCAGGTTGGGTCGGTCTGCTTGTCACTGCGATCAATCTGCTCCCCTTTGGTCAGTTGGACGGAGGACATGTAATTTATTCCGTTTTTGGCGAAAAATATCGTAAGTGGATTTATTATCTTTTTACAGGGTTTTTGCTTTTATGTTTTTGGAATTTCTCCTGGTTACTGTGGGGTTTTCTCATTTATTTCATCATAAAGGTAGAACACCCGTTTGTCCCTGACCCGGTAGTTCCTCTGGATCGGTTTCGAAAAATCGGCGGTATATTGATTTTGTGCTCGCTGATTCTTATTTTTGTACCGTCGCCGATTCAACTTGGAACTGATATAAATAGACCCGGTCTTGCAGAGGAGCTATGGATTTCACTCAAGTCAGTTTTTTCAGGTATTTAGTATTACTAGGATGTATCATTTCATTTCCGATATTTGCTCAGGATCAGGAAATCAAACTTACGGACAACGCGTACGGATTTACGTACGACGGTACTAACTTTTGGTACATTGATTCTTCGCAACGTTCTTTGTATCGTGTTGATCCTTCCGGAAGACAAGAATCGTTTCCATTAAACATTCCCTTTCTCACTGGGATCAATTTTGATCCGAGAGAAGGAAGAATTTATATCGCGTCTAGAAAACTCATTCTCAAAGTAGAACCGAATACGGGCGGAGTAACGGAACGTATTTCGGTTCCGATCGAAAAAATAGGAGGGATTGCAAGTCAAGATTCTCTTTTATACATTCTCGATCAAGAGAATGGAAAAATTTCCATCTTAGATAAAGGAACCGGAAGAATCATCGGCGGTTTTTTGACGGACCGAGCACAGCCGAAGGATCTCGTTTTCGCAAGAGATTCTCTTTGGATCTCCGATTCATCCGATGGAAATATCTATCGATACAATCCGAACAACGGAGCGATTACAGGTTCTATCAAAACTCCTTCAAAAGAAATCAGAGGGATGGTTTTTTTAGGAAGCAGAATTTATGTAGTCGATCGAACGGGCAAAGAAGTGAAGCGAGTTTCCTTTGTGGAAACGGATCGTTTTATCGCATCGGGTGAAACTACACATCAGGTAAAAGTAAAATTAACTTTTTCTCTGAACGAACTTTCAATCGCCGGAGGAATGCTCGGGATTTTTCAACCGCCTACGACCGAGCACCAGAGGGTTCGAAATCTAAAGATGGGAGAATCCGGATTCAAACAGGATTTTATCGGAAATGGAAGAGCCTTTGTAAAAAATCTCGGAGTGGACGATAAAAAAGGAACCCAGACCTTAGAATATTCTTTCGAAGTTCGAACTCAAAATATACGCTATTACGTGACCGACGATTTCCTCGAAAAGAAAGAACGAATCGGAGAGGATATCAAACCTTTCTTAAAAGGAATTCCTCTTGAAAAACAAAAAAACGCATACTACGTGGATAAGGTTTTCGATGTGAGATTGTTTAGAAACTCAATGTCATCGTTGAAAAAAAATCTGATCGATTCCGGAGTTCCGGTTCGTTCTTTATATACGGCAACGAGAGCTGAGAAGAATTCGGTTTTGTTTAAAGAAACTCTTGAAGTCTATATCCTCGGCTTTGGATGGGCGCCTATTCAGAACGTGAAACCAGGTCCGGATGAATCGTCCCGTGTTTTTAAAAAAGGGGAAGAAAGTTTGGATCTTTTTCGGGGTGAGAACTGGGAAGATATTACTTCTCCGATCTTTTACAAAAGCAGAAATTCGGAAGAATGGAAATCGATTCCGGCCGAAATTCAAGTAAGCTTCGAATGACGTCTAACGTATAAAAATAAAACTCGGATTTTATCCCTTCGTAGATTGTATGAGGTTCGAGTTTTGCGAAACTCGGAAGAATTTTAGGGCTTGTAAAGAAAGTGTCAACGCTCTTCCGAGCATGAGCATCGCAAGAGATAGCCAAAGAAGGTGATTGTTTTTTGTAATCTTTCCAAGATAAGCGATCGGTAAAAAGAATAGGGCTGTACTCAATAACATTGAATTTCTCAATATTCTTCCTTGAGTCAGTCCGATAAAAAATCCGTCGAGAATGAAAGCTACGGTTCCAATTCCTAAAACAGGAATGAGCCAGAGCTGATAGTCTTTCAAAATGGAAAGAACTCCCGAACTTTTTGTGATCATTCCGAACGTAAGCTGAGGAAATAGGAATAAGAAGATTAGAAAAATCGAAGTGAAAAGAAAACTAACGTTGAGAGCGATCCAAAGCAGAGACTTCAGTTCCTTCCAGTTTTTCTCTCCATAGAGATTGCCTGCTAAACTTTCAGTAGCGAAGGCCGCCCCGTCTACGAGATAGGCGCTTACAAGAATCAATTGAAGAAGAATCGAATTGGCCGCTAAAATTTCCGTTCCTGCTTCCGAACTAAAATTCCGGAACAAACTAAACGTCAAAATTAAGAATAAGGTTCTTAAAAAAATGTCTTTGTTTAGGTGAAGAAGTGAGGAAAAACCGGAAAGAGAAAGTAGCGCTTTTTCTCGAAGCCAAGAAAAGTCGAACGAAGAAGTTCGCTTGCACTCTCTAAAAAACAAAAGTAGAAAGGCGGACAACATTCCGAACTGACTGATCGTCGTTGCGAGGCCGGCTCCGTAGGCTTCCCATCCTAACTCAAGAATGAAGTAAGCATCCAAAATGATATTGAGAGCGTTCCCTATCAACGTCGCAACGAGAACGTAAGAACTTTTTTCTCTTCCCAAAAACCAACCTGTGAAAACGTAATTACAGAGTACTGCGATCGAACCGGGAATCCTCGCGTCGAAGTAAGAAACGCCGGCGGCCTTTACGACCGATTCCCCTTCCAGAATTCTAAATCCAAGCTCTTTGATCCAAGGTGATAGAATCAGAATTCCGATTCCAAAAAAACAGGCTAAACAAATGGATCGAATGAGAATAAAGAGGGATTCTTTTTCATTCTTTTCTCCCGATGCTTGAGCGGTTAGGCCCGTGGTCCCCATTCTTAAAAATCCAAACATCCAAAAGATAAAATCGAAAAGAATTCCGGATAACGCGGCTCCCGCCATAAAGATATGTGTATCTAAATTTCCTAATATAGCTGTGTCCACCAAACCGGTCAGAGGAACGGTGATGTTGGCAAGAATGTTGTAAGCGGTAAGTTTATAAAATTTAGATTTCAATCAGCTCAATTTGTCCATCACGCAAGACGCCGTAATATCACCGGTGACATTGATCGTAGTTCTGCACATATCCAAAAAGCGATCCACACCGAGGATAATTCCGATTCCTTCCGTGGGAATTCCAAGGCCGGCGAGAATCGTTGCTAAAATTACGATTCCGATTCCGGGAGTACTTGGAGTTCCGATAGAAGCGCCCACCGTCGAAAAGAGTAAAAAGACGAGTTGTGTCGGACCCAAGTCGATCCCGTAATATTGAGCTAAGAAGATCGATGCGACTGCTTGATACAATGCGGTCCCGTCCATGTTTACGGTAGCGCCGACTGGAATGATAAATTCCGCGATATTCTTTTTTACTCCCAACCCTTCGGTCGCCGTTTGAATGGAAACCGGCATCACGGCTGCGGAACTTGAAGTAGAAAAAGCAAGTAATTGAAGGCTCGCTATCTTTTTGAAAAAATCAAACGGGTTTCTTCTCGCGACTAAAATGAGAATGATCGAATACATGACAAGGACTGAAATCAATCCGAGTAAAACTGTACTCATATACATTCCGAGCGTTAGAAGAAGTTCCACACCGATCGATGAGATTGCTTTCGCCATAAGACCGAAAACCGCAAATGGCGTTAGACTCATCGCCCAGTTGACAATTTTCATACTGATCTGGAAGATCGAATTGAGGATTTCCAAAATCGGCTTTGAAAGTTCTTTTGAAACCGAAAGAATCGCGATTCCAATCAGACAAGAAAAGACGATTACGTTTAACATTTCTCCCTGAGTAATAGAAAGAACGGGATTCCTTGGAAAAAAGGACATGAATAATTCGGGATATTTATCCAAACTCGGAATGCTGATCGGATTTGGAATTTTGGAACTCTGAAGATGACTCAATTGAATGGTCGATTTACCCGGTTCCAACCAGAGGGCTAAAAAGATTCCGATGCCGACGGCTGCAAATGTGGTCAAAATAAAATAAATTACGGTTCTGATTCCAAGTTTTTTAACATTCTCCAGATTTTCCGCGGAACAAATTCCGAGAATAATAGAAGAGAAGATCAACGGCACCATAATCATCTGTAAAAGGCTGATAAAGACAAGTCCGGGAATAACAAGCCACGAAGTAGTCAGTTGAGCAACATCTCTGCTTACGAGAGATAAATCGGATCCAAGTAAAATGCCCGCTAGAATTCCAGCCGCCATTCCGATCAGAATTTTTAGCCAAAGCTTTTCCTTTAAATGTCTGGAAATCTTGGTATTAAGGAAAGTAAGCTTTTCAAAAACGGCCATTAGGGAAAACTCTTTTGAATCGTTATTTTTTCTATTGATTTTTAGTTTTGGTATGAATTATTGAAACCGTTTTCGAGATTTTTGATTAAACCCGTACTTTTTTCGAACAAAATATAGAATTAAAAAGACGGACTGGAGATTATGGGATTAGATTTTCTGAGATCAGATTTGATTCTCTTCAACTATTATTCTTTTGGAAGTCTATTAGTAACATTTACGACTTTTTTCCTCGCGGTCTTCTTTATCAGTTTAAGAAGAAAGACTGTCGCAACCTATCATCTCGGAATCGCATTTTTTATCTTCGGATTTTTTGAGATCGGTTACTTTCTCGCGGCGTTTTACTATCATCCGATCGCGGCCTATCATCGCTGGTTGACCGGATGTTTGATTCTACCGGCGGTTACTCACTTCACACAGTTCTTTATCCGTTATCCGAGCAATTACAACAAGAAACTCGGAACCTGGGTGATGATCAGCCAACATATTCTAAGTTTTATTCTTGCGTGTATATTTATTTATCTTACGTACATCTCGGAAAAAATTTATCACTTCACGGCGCATCACTGGGATTTTAACGCACTCGCTTCCAGTCGTTATCTTGCGTTTATGATCGCATTCTATTGTGTCATCGCATTTATCATTGTTCCTATCTGGAGAATCATAACTGATAAAGATAAGAAACGTTTTGCGATATTCTTATTTGCCATTGGATTTATGATCGCTGCGTTCTATCCTAACATCGCGAACGTTTTGAGCCGAGACGGAGTGATGGAAAGATCTACGTATATGACTTCGAACGTAATCTTTTTTATCGCGGCATTTTCAGTCGTAGTCATCGTCTTTATCAACAACAGTACGGAACGAACCACTTTTATGGTAAAGATCGTGGGCATTACATTGTTCACGATTTGTTTGATTATGCAGGCGCTCGTTTATATTTCAAATCAAGATAAAGAATCGGAATACGATAGTCTCCATCTTGTAAACAGCGAACGAGTTTTAGAAAGCGGTCGTACAAACGACGAAGTTCAATACATTTTGAGTTACGATGAAAAGAGTGGGGAATTGGTCACGAGTGATTATGATCCAAAGTATGCTTTGGATCTCTCCCTCGTAAAAGTCGACTTGCAAAATACCCTGATCTACGAAGAGATCGCCGCTCTCAAAGAAGATAATTTTAGGGAGAATCTCAAAAGTATTTTAGATTCTTCGCCTGAATATTTTGCCGGTTATAAGGACTCGATTTTTAAATTTGTAAAAGAGAATTCTTCCTTAAAATCAAAGGATTTGAAAATAGCTATTTTAGCATTGGCCGAAAAACTCAATAAGGATGCGTTCGTAAATACGAACAAACTGCAAGGAATTCGTTCTGAATCTTTCTGCGAAGACGGCAAATCCTACTTGGAAAAAAACAAAGAACTGGAATCCTTTAAAAACGGAATTCTTAAAAACTTGGATGGATGTAAGTGGAAAGGTAAAGAAATTTCCGGAAAAGAACTCAAAGCAGAAATTCTAAAATACTTTAGCTATTTCAAACCTGCGGAAACAAGACACTATAGAAGAAGCGTCGACGGCCTGGGTCATCACGTCGCTTTTATGAAGTATCTTCCCGCAAAGAAGCAAGTCGTCGAACTCGGATTTTCATATAAGAAGTATCGCGAGTTTATGCATCCGACTTCGGTAAAACAAACGATCATTCTTTTGGTCGTGATCTTTGTCGTCTTGGTATTGTTCCCGCTGTTCTTCAAGAGCAGTCTTGTGAATCCTCTGAACAGTTTACTTTCCGGAGTGGAGAAGGTAAACAAAGGGGATCTTGACGTTCAAGTTCCAGTCAAGGTTCGAGATGAGATCGGATTCTTGGCGGATTCTTTTAACTCGATGGTTTCTTCCATCAAACAGGCCCGAAGAGAACTCCAGGATTACGCCGAAAACCTCGAAGAAAAAGTAAAAGAAAGGACTCAGGAAGTTCAGGAGAAAATGGAGGAAGTCCAAAGGCTGAAAGTTCAGCAGGACGGGGATTATTTCCTCACTTCTCTTTTGGCGAAGCCGCTCTTTTACAACGCAAACAAATCGAAACTTGTAAACACGGAGTTCGTTCTTAAACAGAAAAAACAATTCGAGTTTAGAGGAAAACATTCCGACTTAGGCGGGGATATCTGCGTTACGGGAAATCTACGTTTAGGAACTCCCGATAGTTATAAACGTTATACGATGGCGATGAACGGGGACGCAATGGGTAAGTCCATGCAAGGGGCCGGCGGCGCTCTTGTCATGGGAGTCGTGATGAATTCTATCATGGCGCGTTCAGCCGCGAACAATCGCATTTTAGATAAAACTCCGGTGGAATGGTTAAGCGAAGTCTATCAAGAGATCCATTCCGTTTTTAAATCTTTCAACGGAAGTATGGTGATCTCAGCTACGATTTTTTTAATCGAGGAAGAGACCGGTAAATGTTCTTATTTTAACGCGGAACATCCTTTCACCGTTTTGTATCGAGACGGGAAGGCGAGCTTTTTGGAAGAGGGTTTACAACTCAGAAAGCTTGGATTGGATTCCGAATTCGATTTTCAAATTAGAACTTTTGAATTGAAAAAAGGGGACGTCCTGATTCTCGGATCGGACGGTCGAGATGATATCGATCTAACTCCGGAAGAAACCGTGAGAACGATCAACGAAGATGAGAATCTTTTCTTACGCAACGTAGAAAAAGGGAAAGGAAACTTAGAAGATATCGAAGTAGAAATTCGTAAGTACGGAGAATTGACAGACGACCTTTCAATGCTCAAAGTCGAATTTCAACTCGAAAAGAAAAAAGACGAACTCGACGAAATGTTTACCGGTGGTGATAGAATCGAGGTCGCTCTCAACCCCGACGCCATCTACGAAGATGCAAAACAACTTTATAAGAATGGAAAAGTCGATCAGGCTCTAGAGCTTTTGAAAACCGGATATACTCACGACACGGCAAATCAAAAGATCAATAAGCTTCTCGGACTTTTGAGTTTTAAAGGAAAAGATTATTCAACAGCGATTGAAGTTCTTGATAATTATCTAAAAACCGATCCAGGATTGCATGAATATTGGTTTTATCTATCGATCGCTAATAAGAAGGTCGGAAAATACGATCACGCTCTTCATGCGAGTTTAAAGCTAAAGGAAATACAGCCTGACAATCTCTCCAACTTGATCAATCTTTCCGATATCTATCGTTTGATGGACCAGTTCGATTTAGCGGAAGAAGTTGCGAATCAAATTATGCATCTCGATCCGGGCAATCAAAACGGAGAAAGACTTTTAAAGCTCATCGAACGAGATCGTGCGTAGACTTTTCTTTGGAATTTTAATTCTAATTTCTTTCGATCTGATTCCGGAAAAAAATTCCTGGGTTCGAAGAATTCCCCTTTCCAGAGGGGAATTGATTCTTGAAATTCGAAATTCTTCCAGAGATAAAGAATGGAATGAGTTTGCCTATCATAAGACAATCGATTTATTTAAGGCGCTGGAATCCTATTCCGGAATTTCATTTCACGAAGCGAGTGCTTCGATATTTGAAGGTCAGAAATCTTCTGAAAAATTCAAAGTTCTTCTAGTTGTTCAAGATCAGGTTTTTTTAAACGGAACTAGGGTCGGTGGATTCAATAATATTTCCGGCGATCTTGGTCCTGCCAGAGGAATTTTTTTGGAGCCGGATCTTGCGCCCCCCGGATTTCCCGCGCTTCTGTTTCACGAGCTTGGTCATTTTTATTTTTCGGATATCGCTTGGTTGAGCGAGGGCCTCGTTTCTTTTTTACCCTTCGTTCTTTATAAGGAAAAGAAAATCAACCTCAGTAAAGAAGAACTAATTTCCATGGCGGAAGAATGGAATACGGAAGAAGGATTGCAGGGAGGAAAAGATTTTCCTCTCGATCCGGACTTTAGAGAAAAATCTCCTTCCGCGACGCCGACCTTTTACAATAAAGCATTCAAAGTTCAGTTTATTCTTTATAAGGAATTGGGCCCGGTCGGATATCGAGAATTTGTAAAGAAGCTCGTTTTTGGAAACTCCCCAAAGACAACGGGAGAAGTAATCTTAATCCTCAAATCAATTCGAGATAAGAATTGGACGAGTCTCCTCAGAGGATGGGTTACTGCAGGGCCCTATGAGGTTTATTCTTGGAAAACCTTTCAGAAAGAATCCATTTTTCGGAACTTCGTTTCTATTCCTTAAATTGAACGTTTGTTTCAGAAAAGACTATTTTTTTATTTAAAACGTCTCATCCGATTTAGTTCCAGGCGTTGAGAGCGCTCGAATTCGAATTTACTCCTATTTTATCATTGAAAAGAACCTTCCTGTCGTTAGAGTAACGTCTGTTTGGAAAAAAATATAGATCCAAATTGCACGATCATTAGAGATTTTTTTAAAAGACAGGTTTATTTAAATTATGGGTGAAACCGAATCCATCTGGAACAACGTCCTCCTCAATTACTATTCATTTGGAAGTTTGTTATCCTTTTTAACTTCCATGCTCATCTCAGGGGTTTTTCTTTTTATAGATAAAAAAGTATCTAGTACCAAACACTTGGCCTTTGGAGCGTTCTTACTCGGTATATTCCAATTTGGTTATGTATTTGCGGCAGTACTCTATCATCCTTTTGCCGCTTATCATCGTTGGATCACCGCCGGTTTGATTTTACCAGCGATTCTTCACATCGGTCAGTTTGTTGCCCGTTATCCGAACAACGATAATCCGAAATTCAATATGGTCACGACGATCGTGCTTTGGATTGCTGCCATAGTTTCTGTCGGCTATTTCTGTTTTTCTACTTGGAATGCTTCGGTAAAATATCATTTTACCGCGCATCATTGGGATTTTAATGCGGAGAACGTAAGTAGAACGATTGCGATCATTATCTTTACGTATGTTTTTATCAACTTCATTGCGATCCCAATTTGGAGGATGACGGTTCTGAAAGGTAAGTCGCGTTGGATTATCTTTGGATTTATGATGTCCTTCCTTGTGGGGGGAACTGTTCCCGTAATTGCAAACCTATTGAGTAGAGACGGTTATATTGAAAGGTCGATCTATCTTACTTCGATCGTTCTTCTCTTTATGGTGGCGTTCTTTATCATTCTTATTTTGTATTTGAATTTCTCTGTGGAAAAGACTTCTTTCATGTTGAAAATTGTCGGGATCACTTTCGTTACTGTTTTGATCATCATGCAGGCTCTCGTCTATATTTCCAACCAAGATAAGGAATCGGAATACGACTCGCTGAGCCAGATTCACATGGAACGTGCGTTGGAAGGCGGTGCCATCGAAGACGGTATCTCTTATATGATCAAATGGGATCATAATAAGAATTCCTTTGATAAGACAAAATACGATCCGAACATTCATCCGGATGAAGAGCAGCTCGTCATCGATTTTAAAAATACGCTTTTATACGAAAGAATTTTTAATCTCAAGGAAGAAGGTTTTCGCGATTCCGTGATTCAACTCGCGGAAGGTTCTCATGAAAATTTCGGAGGATATCGCTATTCGATCGTAAATTTTTTGAAAGGACACCCCGATTTAGAAGGTGCCGCGCTCAAAGCCGCCTTGAACAAAGAATTGTCCAGACTTGGTCTTTATGTGTTCGTGGCTTCGAATAAATTGGATAATATATTTCCGGAAGATTTTTGCGCTAAGGGAAGAAGTTATTTAGACGGAGCCAAAGAAGTAAAGATGTTTCGGATTTCTTTGGAGTATCGTTGGAATTTTTGTAAGTGGGACGGTAAAACGGTAACCCCCGCCAAACTCAAAGAGGAAGTTCTCAATTACTTTCGTCCTTTCGTTCCTTCTCTTACGAGATACTATCGTAAAAAGGACGTGACCGATCATAGCAATCATTACATCGGTTTTATCAAGTATGATCCTATAGCCGATACGGTCAGCGAGGTCGGGTTTTCTTATAGGGCTTATAGACAGTTCATGCATCCGACTGCGTTGAAACAAATCATCGTATTAGGCGTTGTGATTGTTGTCATCATTCTTCTGTTTCCGCTCTTTTTTAGAGGAAGCCTCGTTTCTCCTCTGAACGATTTGTTGAGTGGAGTTGAAAAGGTGAACGACGGAAGCCTGGAAGTTCAAGTCCCGATTCGAGTAAAGGATGAGATCGGATTCTTAGCCGACTCGTTTAACAGCATGGTTACCTCGATTCGAGACGCTAGAAAAGAACTTCAAGATTACGCCGAACATCTTGCACTCAAAGTTCGAGAAAGAACGGAAGAGCTTTCCGAAAAGATCGACGAATTTCAAAGACTCAAAATTCAACAAGACGGAGATTACTTCCTAACTTCGCTTCTTGCAAAACCTTTAAACTACAACGCCAGTAAATCTCCGAAAGTTTCCACGCACTTTCTTCTAAGACAAAAGAAACAATTCGAATTTAAGGGAAAACGCGCCGATCTCGGCGGGGATATCTGTGTAACCGGAAATTTACGTTTGGGATCTCCATCCAACTTCAAACGTTATATCTTTGCGATGAACGGGGATGCGATGGGAAAATCCATGCAGGGAGCCGGAGGTTCTCTTGTTATGGGGGTCGTAATCAATTCGATTCTCGCGCGTTCCGCAGCAAACAATAGAGTCTTAGAGATTTCACCGGAACAATGGCTTACCGAGACATACGAGGAAGTAAACGCCGTCTTCAAATCGTTTAACGGAAGTATGGTGATTTCCGCGACTGTGTTTTTAATCGAAGAAGAATCAGGTAAGGCTTATTATTTTAACGCGGAACATCCTTTTACGGTATTGTATCGTGATGCAAGAGCAACCTTCTTAGATACTACATTGAATCTCCGCAAGATTGGATTGGAATCGGAATATCCGTTTAAAGTATTTACAACAACTTTGAGAGAAGGAGACGTTTTGATTCTCGGATCGGATGGAAAGGACGATCTGGATCTGACTCCGGATAAAGATACACGATCGATCAATGAAGATGAAACTCTCTTTCTAAAGACCGTTGAAGCCGGCAAAGGAGACATCGATCAAATCGAACATTTGATTTATAAGAACGGTGAAATTACCGACGATCTTTCTTTATTAAGAATCGAATACGGAATTCGAACCGAAGAAGAATCTCATAGTTTTTCTGAAGATTCCGATAAGATGGGAATGACCTCCGCAATTGATGATGTGCCGGATTGGAGCATATCGTATTCGCACGCACGACAATTGTACAAAGACGGAAATACGAAAGAGGCTATTGATGAGCTTATGGATCTCTATTCTAAAACTCCCGAGGATTCTAAGGTGATCAAACTCTTAGCTCTTTTGAGTTTTAAAGATAAAGATTATGTAAAAGCGGTAGAAATTTTAGGAAAGTATTTGGAACTCGATCCTGAGTTGAGCGAGTATTGGTATTATCTTTCCGTAGCGAATAAAAAATTGGGAAGATTTTCGGAAGCGATCACCGCCTCGGAAAAAGTCGCCTCTAAACAACCGGACAATGCGAATAACTTAGTAAATCTTTCCGACTTGTATAGATTGCAGCAAAAATACAGCGAAGCAAAAGAATTTGCCGATAAAGCCTTAGTTATAGACCCACAAAATGAGAATGCTAAGAAAATTTTAAGGAAGATTGAAAATAAAGTCTGAGAGAAGGAAAGAGAAATCTCTCCGTTTTGATCGGAGAGATTGTAATGCAAAAAGGATCGAAACAGTTTCTAAAATTTAGAAACTGTTTTTCTATAGTTCTACTTAACTCTTGTCCAAGTAGACTCTTTACCGATCATCATAAAGCCGACTTTATATCCGCCCTTGAGATCTAAAGTATCAGCATTTCTTAAAGTAAGTCTTCCATCATAAGTTTTGCCGCCTTTCGGATCGTAAACTCTTCCACCTGACCATACTTGTTCGCCTTCATAAGAAAATCCTGTAAGGAATACAAGACCGAGTGTTGGGCGAGTACGAAGACTTTCGTCTTTATTATTGTTGTCCACTTTTGGAGTACCGGGAGTACCTTCAGTGCTTCCTGCCGGATAAAGAGGCTCTTTCAGCCAAACGATTTTTCCGCAAATCTTAGCGCCGCATTTGTGTACATCAACTTGAGCGTCTTTTTCCTTATTCCACCATTTTCCAAGGATTGCATCTTCTTCACCTGCAAATACAGGCGCAGAAAGAAATGCAAAGGCTAGAAAAATTGCGATAGATCTAAATCTGGTCATTCCATTCTCCAAAAAAGTGTTTTGAGGTCAAAATTCTGGAGTGATAACGGATAAAGTCAACAAAAAAGAAGAGAATCTATTTCTCGAAATCTTTATATAACATAGAAGGTTGAATTCCTTGATTGGCCTGATATTTACCGGACGAATACTCCGTTATTTGTCCTTCTACAGTGTGATAGAAAATTTGACAAACTTCCACAGCCGGATAAACGATCAATGGTTGGATCACTGAAATTTCAAGTGTCCAAAATCCTTTGAAACCAACGTCCCCGAATCCCGCTGTAACGTGAACTAACATACCCAGACGACCGATGGAAGAACGTCCCTCGAGCATAGGAACTAAGTTATGCGTCTCGGTAAATTCTAAGGTTCTTCCTAAATATAAAACGCCCGGTTTTAATAGAAGACCTGTTTCAGGAATGATGATCTTTTCCGCGGGATTTGGTTTTTTCATATCCAAAGGGAGTTCTGTATAAACCAAAAGTTCTTCGTGAAGTCTTAGATTGTAAGAATTTGGATTGAGTAGCTTTTCAGAATAAGGATTGATTACGATGTCTTTGCCGATTCGTTTTTGAATTTCTTGTCCTGTGAGAATCATTTATTTTCCTTTGAAAATCGGTTTTCGTTTTTCTTGAAACGCTTTGAGCGCTTCCACCCGATCTTCCGTCTTTAAGGTCTCGTTATAGTATTTACTTTCTGTTTTGAGAGCCGTTTGTATGTCTTGACCATAACCTTCCGTAATTGCTTTCTTTGCAAGCTGAAGAGCGATAGGAGCAGAGTGCGATGCGATTTCCTCAGCTAACATTTTTGCGGCGGGAAGAGAAGAATCATGCCAGATAGAATTTGCGATTCCGTAATTCAAAGCGGTCTCTGCGTCTATGGTCTTTCCCGTAAAAATCATCTCTTTCGCTTTTGAAATTCCAATTCTTCGAGGAAGTCTTTGTGTTCCTCCTCCGCCGGGAATGATTCCTAAACGAGTCTCAGTCAATCCGATACGAATGTCGTTTTTAAGAAGAATGAAGTCGCAGCAAAGAGCGAGTTCGAGTCCGCCACCGAATGCATCCCCGTCGAGCGCTGCGACGGTCGGGTAGGGAAAATTTTCGAGTTCTAAAAAGCAATTTCTTAACCCTTCTAAAAATTGGGTCACTTCCTTCGGCGACATACCGACTCTTTCTTTTAGGTCCGCTCCGGCGCAAAAAGAAGGTCCGATGCCCCCTAATACCAAAGATCGAATCGATGGATTCTCCTTTGCCCTTAAAATCGAACTGTGAAGGGCCGACAAAAGCTCTTTACTGATCGCATTTCGTTTTTCCGGTCGATTGAGAAGTATGACCGCGATTTCGTTTTCTATGGAATCGATGATTGTGGAGGATTCGCTCATTTTAATGCACCATTTTTTAGGCAGAATAATTCTTGCCGAAACCTTTTTGTTCCGATAAACTAGGTGCCCGTCGTAAAATTTTCAAGCCAAGTAAGATTATGCTACATAAATCGACAAAAATTTTTCTGATTCTTTTCATTCTTCCGTTCCTTCTGTGTAAGGATAGCAAATCGAATAGCGATTTATTTGCAGGCCTTGGAATTGGAAGTCCCGTAGTTACCGGCATTGATCCTCCGGCTGGTTCTCCACCGCAAGCGACCGATGTAGCTTATACCGGAACTCAGATTACCATTACGGGAAGAAATTTTACGCCCAATTCAACGGATACGATCGTAAAATTCAACGATCTGGTCGGGACGATTTTTTCCATCACAACGACGGAAATCATTACTACGGTTCCAGCTGGTGCGAAGGCAGGTTTTCTAACCGTTTCCAAGGCCGACGGATTTTGTGATACGGTTTACGGGACGGATGGGTATAACTGTTCCGCTCGGAGATTTTACGTAGATTGTTATAAGGCATACGACAATATTTACGGCGATGAGACAGCGGTAAACTATCCCGATTCTTCTACCATAAAGTTTACTGCGGATTACGGAACTAAAGCTTTTCGTTCCAATCTGAGGGAAACAGGAAGTACTATTTTAGTTCTCGAATGTGATAACTTGGTCGCAGTGAAGTATTTCACAACTAGCTGCGTTGCGACTGACAATGGAACTTTGGCCGCTCCGGTTTACAATCCAACGATCAATTTTACGGATAATTACGCAGTTCAATACTTTATTACCTCCGCAAAAGGAAGTTGTAAAATCAGCTTTCAATAAAAAATGTTTGGCTTTTTCCGGAGATCTGTTAGAGTTCAAACAGGAGTTGTATCATGAAGGTAGTTTCCTCAGTTCAGCTTGGGCTTCCAGAAAAAGGAGCCAAAGATACAAGAAAAATCCCAAAAGAAGATGGGATGGTTCGCGTCGAGCCGTATGAAAATAAACAGGCTAACGTTTCAGATAAAAGGGCTTTTGCAGTTGAAGCAGGTCAAAACGGGGATTTCTACAAGGTAAAGGGTACTTTCATCGATAAGGTAGGCTGAACCAGGAGGAAATGGTTCTGACCCTTAGAGAATAAAAAAGCCTCTCAAAGAGAGGCTTTTTTGTGTACCGACGCTATTTTGGAAGAATTAGTCTTTATAACTGATTTCTAAAACGTTTCCGGATGGATCCAAGAAGTGGAGAAATTCTCCCGCACTGTTTGTTTCCGGACCGCGAACGATCGAAATTTTGTTCTCTTCTAATTCCGCAATGGCTTCCGTGAAATCATCCACGTCCAAAACGAAACTGAGAACCGGAATTTTGCTCTCTCCAAGAGAGTTTTTAAAACCGGAAATCTTTTGAAGTTTAATATTGATCGAATCAAGTCCCATGACAACATATTCGCCGGATTTCTCATCTACCGATTCAAAATCGAATATATCAGAATAAAACTTCGCAGAGGTTTCCGGGTTCTCCGCAGGTATTAAGAAATAGTCGATTCCTTCAACGATAATCATGGATCAATTCCTGTTTAAACTTTTTCGTCATTATGGAAGGAAAACCTGGATTGTCTATTTAAAAACGAAAACCAGATCTGAATGTGATAGAATTTCAATGGAAAGCTCGTTTCACCTATTTTTCAGCGATTTTAAAAAAGTGAAATAGCCTTGGATTCGGTTTCCCAATCTTCCAAAGAAATGCATCGAGAATATAATGGGTAAATTGAGGTAAAAAGAGCGCTGATGCCAAAAGAGCAGTCGCGAATTCAGGAAGTTCAACGGAATAAAAGCTCGTATTTCGAAAGATTTGAAAGTGATCTTTCCAAATAAAACTGTCCCAGGCCCATTCTTCCACGAAAGAGAATAAGAATAAAACTCCTAAAAAACAAAGTAAAACCTGTATCCAAGATTTCGATTTGAAAACTTCTCCCTTTATCTCATCTGAATTTTGGATTACATAGTAAAAAAGTAAGAAGATGTAAGGAATGCCGTGATTGACTACGTTTGTAATCGTAAATGAAAAATCGGAATTAAAATATACGATTCCAAAAAACCAAACAAACCAAGTATTGAGGACGAGAAGAATTTTTCCCAAAGGAAGGGAACGATATTTGAAAAAGTAATAGAAGTGAATTACTAAATACAAACACAACCAAATCTGTTGTAACCAGAGTAAGGCGGTCGCTAAACTTGGAATCGGATACGTCCAGAAGTCGCCGTCCATAAACCAAGAGAATTCTCTTTTTTGATCCGTAAGGTGCCAATAAAGAATCGGAATTCCTCCCATCAAGTAGATCGTAATTTTATCCAGAAGAAATGGAATTTGAATCGAATCGCTTTTCTTTCGATACAGAGCTAAGAATCCAAACTGTTGACGAATGAAATGGAAGACGGCGACGTAAGCCATGATTCTCCAAAACCAAATCGAACCGAAAGAATAGAGAAAGACGGAAAATAAAAAACAAACGATCGGAACCGTTATGAGAAGAGTTTTTTTTTCTCTCCATTCTTCTTTATTAAAATAGGATCGAAACAAAGTGGAATAAACGTGAGCAACGTCGATCAAAAGCACCGTACAAAACCAAGTCCAAGGATTGATTTCGGAAGGAAGCACATTCCATTCTCTTAAAATGAATAAGGAGAAAACGGAAAGAATACCCGGTAAAATGATAAACGACAGATCCAGCGTGGGATTGAAGACCCAACCTTTTGATTTCATATTTTTTGTTCACCGAGAATTTTCATCGCGGCGTTGTTTCCTCGAATCAATGCCTCTTCAAAGATAGAAATTCCACTTAGATCGGAATGAGCAAAGTGGAGGTTAGGATAAGAAATCGCAAGGCGCTCTCGTTTTCCTCCCCAGATCAAACCGGGTGTGGGGCGGATCATCGCATGCGCGTAGGTCATGATATCCATATTTTGAATTCTCTTTTCGATATCGGGATGCGCTTTCTTTAAATCGGATACGATCGCTTCTTTCCATTCGAACCAAGACGTTCCCATCATTTTCTTACGAATTGCTATCGTATCTTTTTCACCGAAGGCTTGGTAGTAAGTGAGAACGGATTCTTCTCTTCCTGCGCGCAAATCCTGATGTGTCGATACGATATAACCCAGGGATGGACTTTGATAGATTACGTTATCCCAGCAGGGCGGAATTCCTTTTCCCGTAGGAATTTGATCAACGGAAAGATTTGCAACCAACCAAGGAGAATAAGTAAGTCCTTCTGCAACGCCGGATTTTTCTCCGAGAATATATTTGCGCGTGAAGGACGGAAGAGCGTAGACAATCGAATCACAGTGAATGATTTTTTGTTCCTTGGTTTCGATCGAATAAACCTGAACTGTAAATCGAGATTCTTTCGATTCAGAGGGTATAACTTTTTCGACGAGCGTTCCTGTTTGAATTTTGGAATCGATCGGAGCTCGGAGTTTATCGACTAAAAAACCGTTTCCTTCCGGCCAGGTGAGAAGAGTTAAGTCTTCGCCGTTTTCATCCACGGGACGAGAACAAAAATAATGAAGTCCAATCCAAGCAGAAACGGTATCCATTGAACCTCCAAAATCGTCTCGAACGGAATAATCCAAAAACCAGAAAAGCTCCTTGGTTCGAAATCCTTTCTCCTTAATATATTCAAAAAAGTTAATTTTATCTAATTTGAGAATTTCGGGATCTCTCGAAGAAAGATCGATCGGGATCGTGAACGCTTTTTTTCCGTCCCTCCCTCTTTTGAGTCTCCAAGTTTGGATCCATCTTTTAAATTTCTCTTCTTCTAAGCCTGCGGGCGATCGTGTGTTTCCTCCAGGATATAAGCCTTCGTTCCATCTTCCTTGATAGTAGATTCTTTCTTCCGGATCAAAACAGAGAAAGCGTTCGTTGTAAACGGGTTTGCCTCGATTGTCCTTGCCGACGATGACTTGATTTTCTTCTAAGAATTTTCGAACGAGAACCGCTTCTTCTCCAACTTGAGGAAGGTAGTGTGCTCCCCACGGATAGGCGCCGATTGAATTTTTACCGGATCTAGAATTTCCTCCGGCGTTGTTTTCTAATTCTAAAATTTTAAAATCTGAAAAACCGGATTTGTGAAGATAATAACCCGAACTCAAGCCGGCGACGCCGCTTCCAAGAATCAGGACTTTTACTTTTTCAGAAACGTTTCGATTTATATTCGAACTGAGTGTTGATTTTGAATTCTCTCGAATTCTATGTCCTATCTCTCGATTTGGACCGACGATCTTGCCTGAAATTCTATGTCTGAATTTCAAAAAGGAAAGTCCGCCGATGATCGCTGAAATACAAAGACCTAAAATGGTAAGAAAGGATCTTCGTGAAATGAATTCTTGTTCTTCGGCCATGTTCGATTGGAAGATTAATGGGAATCTAAAATCGCGCAAGGAAAAATGAAGGAAAAGAATTGCCTTTGGTATCGGAAGGATTCTTTTGCAAGGAATGGCACTTTTTTTAGATTTTGATAATACGCTCTTAGATTCCGTCTCTATTTACGAATTCTCGATACAAGAACTTACAAAAAGAGCAAAAGAATACGGCCTTACTTCTACGAAAGAATTTTCTCAACTCTATGACGCCGCTCGCAAAGAAGTTAAGATTGAACTTCAGGATTCTCCATCCAATCGTCTTCGTTTGATTTATTTTAAAAAGATGTGTCTTGAGAAATGGGGAACACTGAATCCAAAGTGGATTCTAAAATTGGAAAAAGATTATTTCATTTTTTTCCAAATCGGAATTCAGACTTTCAAAAAGAAATACGAGAAAGAATACAAAGAAACATTTTCTCTCTTGGAACAAATCTCTCAAAAACAAAAGATTCTTTTTTGTACGAACGAGAATTTAAGAACACAATTGATCAAGATGAACTCACTACTTCCTAAAAAATTAAAGTATATAGTTCTGAGTTCGGAAGAGGTTGGAAAGGAAAAACCCTCGGAAAAATTTTTTACAAAGGCGAGAGAACTTGTAAAAGGCGAAAGCCCCGTTTCTATGATCGGAGATTCTTTAAAAGACGACGTAGAGGGCGCGCTTCGTTATGGAATTCCGGCCATTCATCTAAAATCAATATTTTCTAAAAAGCAAACCAACTTAGAAGAAAGAAGAATCGTTCTTACGGACGTTCCCAAAAAGAACGAATATTCATATTTGGAAACGAACGATATCCGCGTAGCTCTGAAGTTATTTCTTTAAGATCGCAAATAACGTGTTATTGAGGTTCAAAGTTTTAAAACTGATAAGCCAGAATATCTTTGTCGCATAATAATAGGTTTTTTTAAAAAGGGTTCCGAGGTTTCCGCCTTGGCTTCCGGAAACCGATGCGATCGGCTTTAAAATCGTAAACTTGCAATCTTTGAAACCGGTTTGCCGGGAAAGCATCTTCATCGTTTTCTCGGTATAATCGTTGATATGATCCTTTGCTTCCAAGTAATGTCCGTCGGGTTTCATTCCTTTTAGAATTACTTTCAAACGAGCCTTAAACAACTGAACCGGAAAGTTCGGAGTTTGTAAAAAAAGAATCCCGCCCGGCTTTAAAAGTGAATGCAAATATTCTAATAGACTGTGCGGTTTTGGAATGTGCTCGATAACGTCCCAAAGTGTAATGATATCCAAGGATCCCTTTGCGATTCCAGAGTTTTGAACGATTCCCGGAAAAACGTTTTTGAGTCCGTTTTTATCTCTCGCGAATTGAACCGCTTTTTCGGAGATCTCGTATCCGATTGCTTCCCAACCCGGTTTTTGAGCGCCAATGCGTTTTACAAAAAAACCAAGTCCGCAACCAACGTCCAAAATTTTTCCGGACGGAGCTTTTAAGAATGCATCGATAAAGTCCTGATAGATTTCTCTGTGAGCGTTGTCCCACCATCCCAAATCGTAAGAAGAATCATCATCCCAGTAGCCTTCGTAGTGTTCTTCCTGTTCGTATGTGGAGAATACGTGCCCGCAGTTGGAGCAACGGACGATATCGATTCCGTTCTCGACGAACACGGTAGAATTTTGAGTGCTTGCGCAAAGATAGCAGGTTTGATTCAAAGAAGCCCCCAGGCGAATAGCCGGATTTTCAATGTCTCCGGGTGAAGCCGGAAAAGCCAGAAAAAAGTAGAGAGCTTTTTCTTGTTTTTGAATTCCCCCCGAAGGAGTCTAAAAAAAAGATAGAATTCAGTTTATCACCAGGAGTTTCCGTGGCCGCGCTTAAATTCACAAAAATGGAAGGAATCGGTAACGATTACGTTTATATCGATGCTACTCAGACGGATGTTCGCTTAACACCGGAACAAATTCAGAAATTATCCGATCGTAACTTTGGGATCGGAAGCGACGGAGTCATCTTTATTCGAAATTCTAAACAAGGCGATTTTATGATGGATATGTACAACTCGGACGGAAGTTCTTCCGAGATGTGCGGCAATGGAATCCGTTGTGTTGCGAAATACATTTACGATCACGGTCTGACGAATTCTAAAAATCCAAAAATTGAAACCGGCGCCGGCGTTTTGGAAGTGGATTTAAAAATCGGATCCGGCAACAAAGTGGATCTCGTAAGTGTGGACATGGGAAAACCGATTTTGATTCCTTCTAAAATTCCGGTTCTTTGGAAGAATGAAGAGACTATTATCGATCAAGCATTGGAGATCGCGGGAAAGAATTTAAAATTCACCGCGGTTAGCATGGGCAATCCACATTGTGTGATTTTTGTCGATGACTCCGATCAGTTTCCGGTTCGAGAAATCGGCCCGTTGATCGAACTCCATTCTATCTTTCCAAAAAGGGTGAACGTTGAATTCGTAACCGTTCGTGGAAAAGATCATCTCTATCAAAGAACCTGGGAAAGAGGCGCTGGTGAAACCTTAGCTTGCGGAACGGGAGCTTGCGCCGTGATGGTTGCAGGCAATTTGACCGGAAGATCCGGAAAGGATGTGAAAATCGATCTAAGAGGCGGAACGCTTAGAATTCAATGGCAAGAATCAGGTCACGTTTTGATGACCGGTCCGGCTCGTGAAATTTTTTCAGGAGAAGTAGAAGTTTAGAATATTCTAAACTTCTACTAAGATCAATTTAAGCGACGTCCGCTTTTTGAAGAGCTTCCATTCTCACGCGAACTTCGGTTGAGAGTTTTTTGAGATTATCTTCCAACTTACCTTCCAAATAGGGTCTATGATCGATCTTAGGTCCGTAAAGAACTTTGACCTTTTTGTAAATCGATCTTCTCTTAATATCACAGACTTCTTTCGGCATTCCCATAAAAGAACGAACAAGGGATGGAATCGGAATATCGGAATAACTTTCTTCGATTGGTACGATTACGGAAGGAAGGATATCGACTTTATTTCGGATCGAAAATGCAGCGAAACCGTCGTGAAATTTCACCATAGGTCCGGAGAAGTCATTCTTAACCATGTAGTCATGGCCTTCGGGAAAAATTCCGAGAACTCCGTCTCTTTTAAAAACTTGTTGCACCATCTTGATGCTCGCCATCGAAATTTTTCCGTCTATCGCCATTGGAATTCCACCGGCGAGCTTTGCTAAATCTTTGAAAATGGGAATTCGAAAAGTATAATCGGCTGCGATCCAAGAAATATAACGGGGAAAGGTATAAGAAAGAATGAACGGATCCATATCCGATCTATGATTGCTGACAAGGATTACTTTTCCTTCCTGGACTATATTCTCCGTTCCATAAGCGTTTATGTTAACGGCGAAACCCAAGAAAGGAGCCACAAACTGCTTCAGTCTTAAATATGTCTGTGCTTCCTTTTCCATGGTCTTCTCCCTCGTTTATACAATGAGGGAAGTCATTTTATTCCCCTGTAAAAATAGACCACCATTTCTTTTTTTCCTCCGGAGAATTTGCATTTCTCGGATCGGAAGAAGATTCTTGTCCATAAGATCCGCCGCCTAACTCGTGAGAACGAATCGGATCCCTTCTTTTTCTGGCATTCTGAGGTACGGAACGTCTCAGTTCTTCCAACTCTTTCTGAGCGGATGCGCTGGACTTGATATAATTTCTTATATCGGCCCATTCGGGATCGTGTTCGTTCCCGTAGACTGCAAAATTCATAAGATCAATCGAATCAAACTCAGGCATAAGAGCTTCTTTCCAGGCGTATTTTTTATATTATAATAGATTGGGAAATTTTCCGCAATCTCATATAGTCTGCTTAGGGGAAGGAATGTGGCAACAGTTTTCATAAAGAAACTTCTAAAAAATGTGGAAGAAGTCTCAGAAACCTTTTGAATCCTCTTTTTTTCCGCTTTGAACTCATTTCATCGGAAAAATTTCAACGGTTGTTAACTTTCTTCTCAAAAAAAAACGGAGACGAATTTAGTTTCTCGGTTTTATTTTTTCAAGGGAGTTTCTGAAGATCGGCTTCCCCGAAACCGAAAGTACTATCAATGGGGAAGATAGAGGGCGATTTGGACAAACGACATAATCAGAAAATAGGGGAAGTGGTGCAGAACGAAAGATCGAATGAAACTCAGAGAGGAAAAATCGTCCTATTTCCAAAAACGAGACTTTGGAACTCGGAAAAAATAAGAAAACTCTGTGAGAAATTATTTTTCTAACGAGAATGGATGAAAGACAGGATTTGAGTTCCGTCTTTTTTCTAAAAACGAAGAAATGCCTTCCGACTTTTTATAAAGTTAGGATATGATCTTTAGTGAAAGGATAAGGTTCCTTAGGCAAGTAGATAGAAATGGAAATATCAAAAGAAGATTATTCCGTCGAAACGGAAAAAAATCGCGGAAGAATAAAAATCTCGGGAACGTTGCGCTTACTGAATGTAGAAGAGTATGAACCCATCATCGCCCTCATTGAAACAATACTCGAAGAGTCCGGTCGCGGTAAAGCTATCATCGATATAAAAAATTTAGATTTTTTAAATAGCGCTGGAATCGCGAGCATTTCAAGATTTGTGGCCGGGTATGATAAAAAGAATATCAACAATATTGAAATCAAGGGTAACAAAGAACGTTACTGGCAGATAAAATTCTTAGAAAATTTAAAAAAACTGCGCGCGGAAATTAAGACGAGTTTGGAATAAAATTAAGAACCGAGCGCTTTTCGTTTGCTTCTTTCCACTTCGTTGAGATCCAAATAGGCTCTAACGATAACGTCATAGATTCCGAAAGCAACTTCGTTGATTAGGAAGCCGAGTCGTACTGGGAAATCCTTGGATAAGAGCAAAAGTCCGATTCCGGAATTCAATTCTTTCGCGGAAGATTCTTTTAGTTTGTTTAAGTAAATTTCATCTGAATTCCGATTGATCAGAGCGGAGATTGAATTCTCCAGTTTATTCTTTGAAATTTCATCCGTTGAATTCTTGATTTCAATTTTTAGAATTTCAGAATAGTATTTCAGTTCTAAAAGAATTTCTCCTTTTCTTTCCTTGGAAAATTTCGCCGCGTTCTCTATGAGTTCGTTTAACACGATGGAGATTGTATTGGAAGAATCAGGATCCAGTTTTTCGGGAAAGGAACAAAAATTAGAGATATAATCGGCCGTTAAGGAACAACGTTTCCACTGAACCCTGAGATCCATCGGTCTTAGCTTGAGAGAGAACTCGCTCTCCGATGGAAGAGAATCCGGTATGAGGTTGTAATGACCGTATTTCGCTGGATAACTCATAACTTTTGTTTGGACGTTTAAAATCCAAATATTTCCATTCTTAAAATTGAAATCTCAATCCCGAGATTAGAAAGTCAAAAATCAATTTCAGTTAAAAAACAAGATCCTCTAAAAAAGTTTTCGCAACTGTTCCAAATATTTTTGTTTGTCGGAATCGCTTTCGGCGGGAGCCCAAGAAGCAAAGTCCTTATCGGTCGTAGGATTGTAAGGACCGGATTTCCCTTCGAAACAAATTGCGTTGTCCGAAAGACAAACGAGAGTATGATACACCCCTGGAGTCACATCGATTCCATAAGTCGGTCCTTCCGAACTGAGTCGGTGTGTTTCCATTACCGACCCGTCATCGTTGAAAAGAATAAAGCCAAGACTTCCTTTTATAACAAGAAAAGTTTCCGGTTTGGGCGGAGATTTATGCCTATGGGCTTGAACGTAAGTATCCTTTGTGAGGACGTTGAGGAATCTTTGGTAAACTTCTGAGAGTTCGTGGAAATTGTGATTGGCTCTTCCGCGAGCAGAGGTGCCGGCTTTTTCCAACACCTCTTGAAAAAGAGAATCTGTTATTAATTGTTTAGGCGGTTTGGAGGAGATCGAGTCTGGATTCACAGTACTCAATAAGATAGGATTTACAGGCAGTGCAAGTATTTCCTGCATTCACTCTTTCCATAATTTCTCGATAACCGACGCCTTCTGATTTAGCGGTTTCCACGATTGTTTCGAAAGCAACTTGAGCACAGTGACATTTTTCCATCTGGTTCCAACTCTCTGTTTTAGGGTTCCTTTACAATGTAAATGAGACTCAGTCTTAGTGTCAATTCGTACACTTGGTTTTTTGAGTTTTTTTGTTCGAGCGAAAAAGTCGGGATTTCGATTCTCTTCAAAATGGATCCAAAAGGGCGGATTGGATTTATTGAGAAAAAAATGGGTTTTATGGTTCTCGCTAATAGAATTTGCATTCGAAGAGGGATAGAATGGCTTGAAGAATTGGGTTTAGAGAGAAATCTTTAGGAATGGACCGGCAGAAGCTTACAAAGGTAAAAAGTTCTCAGAAAGAGAAAGATCTCAGGACTTACACTTTACCGGAGTTAGGGACGAGCAATTGGGACGATCTCCTCTACGAACCTCTGGAGAATCTGATTCCAAAAAATCTAAGCTATCCGCACAGACATGACTTCTACGAAATTTTGATCGTTCGATCCGGAACGGGAAAGATTCGGATCGACTCCAGAGAATATTCTTTGTCCGAGAATATGATGTTTTTTCTAACTCCTTATCAAGCGCATCGATCCGAGTGGAGTTCCAAAGCCCAGGGTTCGGTATTGATGTTTAAAGAATCCTTTCTTCTCGCGGATTCGAATTCGAAAGGCCCATGGGAATATCCTTTTTTTCATTCTATAGAATCGACACCTGCATTAGATTTTTCTAAAATACCTTCGATCTTGAACGTTCTCTTACTCTTCGAAGAAGAATGGTCTCGCAAAGAAAATTCTAATCGAAATATTCTTAGAAATTATTCCGAAATTTTGATGATTCTCGCAGAACGTTCTTACGAAGAATTACCGGGAGGAATTTCTTCTAAGACCGGTTCTCTCGTCCGAAAGTTTTTAAAGTTGGTTGGAGAATCTCCGAACGCTTCCAAATCCGTAAGAAACTATGCTTCTAAACTTTTAGTAACCCCGGGACATCTGAATGATACGGTAAAAAAAGAAACCAATCGTACGGCTTCGGATTTTTTAAAGGAAAGAATTAATCTCGAAGCAAAAAGACTTCTTGAACATACTGATGCAAGTGTTGCAGAGATCTCTATCAAACTCGGGTTTAACGATCATTCTTATTTTATAAGATTTTTTAAAAAAGAAAACGGAATCACACCTTCCGAATATCGTATTTCAAGAATCCGCAAATAGTCCCAAACGTTCCGTAATTCGTCCTCTTGTATTTTTAATTCGTCTCAGTCATACTCCTTATAAAGAAAGATAAATCTTTCCTAAGGAGATAGAAAATGGAAAACTTAGAGCAATCGTTTGCAATGCTGGTGTTACGTCTTGCGTTGGGATTTAATATTTTGATTCACGGGCTTGTTCGTATTACGTCTGTAGGAGCTTTCAGAGAGTTTTTAATCAAAGATTTTGAAAATACTCCGCTTCCAACCTGGTCGGTTGCGGCCTTTGGAACCGTCCTTCCTTTTTTAGAAACCGTAATCGGAGCGTTATTAGTACTAGGGTTATTTTCGAAATGGGCTTTGCTTTCCGGCGGATTGCTCATGATCGCGTTGATCTCCGGAAAGTGTCTTCAATCCGATTGGCATACCGTCGGAGTTCAGATGATTTACGTTTTCTTTTATTTCTTTCTGCTAAAGGATTTAGGATTCGATCAGTTCAATTTGGATACCTGGCTCGGTAGAATCGGGAAGTGATCGGAAATCAAAGCGGATTCTAAGATCAAAAATGAAACGAAGCAATTTTAAATTGAAGTTTCTTTTTGGTCAACACGACCAAATTCGTTTCGACTAAGTTGAAGTGGGAAAAAAGTGGTGCGCCCAGAAGGAGTCGAACCTCCGACCTTCTGATCCGTAGTCAGACGCTCTATCCAGCTGAGCTATGGGCGCATGTCGTTTAATGAATATAAGATTCCAATCGAGAAAGGTGTTCTTCAGGAATCCTGAGTGCAATCTTTTTTCCGCTTGTGTAATTGTATAGCAGTAATCCAGAGATTCCTAGATAAATCAAAATCCCCGAGAGATGCACAAGATGACCTAACCAAGGACCGACAACGGGAATCCATGACACCGGAACACTGATCAAAAGGAAGAATAGAAAGTAGAGGAAGTTGATAAACGAAAGTCCGGAATACTTCCGGACGGTTTGATTTTCCCAATAGAAAGTAAAACCGACCAACCAAGTTCCGAAAAAAGGCAAGGAGACTAAATATACGAGAAACCTTTCGGATCTCAGAAAACGATTGGTTGTCTCGGGAAGATTACGGAGAGCCGGTTCGTATTTTTTTAAATAATCTTTGAATTTCATTTTCTAACTCCGGAAAAAAAGGCAGGACATATTTTTCTTCCTGATACGCTTTGAAAGCTCCGAGCACGCTGTAGCCTAAAAATGCAATCCAGGAAACATAACTGATAAAATCGGTGACAATCGGATTGATTCGAATCAAAGACAAGAACCAACTGATTACGGGAAATTCTCGTAAGAACCAAACGAAAGAATAAACTGCAATGAAGGCAATGTTCAACTTCATCGCCTGAACAAGATGGAAGGACGCAAAATCTTGTGCTTTCCGAAAGACCCAAACAAAAAGCCAGCCAAAGAATGGAACGTAGGCGAGCGCGCCGACAAGTCCGGGCAATTCTTCGCTTTTTAAAATTCTCAAAGATTCCTGAATAAATTCCTGGGTTTTGAACCGCTCAGAGGACATAGAGGCGAGGATTCCGGTTAATGGGTAGAATGAAAACAAAAATACCGGAGACGCAGGGATTCGAACCCTGGGTACAGTTACCCGTACGACAGTTTAGCAAACTGCTCCTTTCGGCCACTCAGGCACGTCTCCAAAGGATGTCACGGAGAAGGTAGGATTCGAACCCACGGTGGGATTACCACGACGGTTTTCAAGACCGCTGCTTTAGACCACTCAGCCACTTCTCCTGACGAGAATTACTTTACCGTGAGAAAACCCCCCTGTGTCAAGGTGAATTGTTCTTTGCGCTCTTGGTTCTTTGTTTTTCCTGGAGGGAGGTGTTAGAGTAGGATGAAAACCGAATCTGAGGGGCATAAAGGGAATCCTAAAAAAGGAGATGAAAATAAATTCTCCGAAAAAGTCTTACTCGAGCCGAGGGCTTGGGTCAATCTTGGTTACTCAATTGCTAATTCAAAAGAAGGAACCTTCTTTTTAAAAAATGCAATTCCAGGTGAAACCGTCAGTGCACTTCCGCTCAAAAAGTCCGGTTCCCTTTTTTGGGGAGTCGGCTCTGAAATCATCAAAAATTCTCCTGAGAGAATAGTTTCGGATTGTTCCTCCTTTCCAAAATGCGGCGGTTGTTCGTATCGACACATTTCTTACGAGAAAGAATTGGAAGTAAAAAAGTTTCTTCTCCAGGAAACCTTAGAACGTTCTTTTTTAAAAAATCATATTCAAATTCCTGAAATTGAAATCTTGAGCGGAGATCCAATCGGCTACAGAAACACCGCACAGATTTCATTGGGTTTTTCCGGTTCTAAAAGAATCGCTGGTTTTTACGAAGAATTCTCGCATTTGATCGTGCCTCTTCCCAACGACGGTTGTAAAAATCTTCCGAACGAAATGAATCTTGCCTTTTTAGAATTCTTTCAAAAAGAAAAAACCGGTTCCGCTCCGATTTCAAAAGCAAAAACTCTTTCGTATCGTCTGGACGGCGGAAGAGTCGTTCCTTATAAACAAGAATCCGTGGTTTTTCGCGAGACTATAAGAATCCCGGAACCGAAAGAGATCGTTTGGGAAATTCCTCCCGGCGGTTTCTCCCAAATCAATCGTTTTCTCGTTCCTCTCTGGTTGGAAAAAATATACGAACTTGTTCCGGAAGGTCAGGATTCTATATTAGAATTATATTGTGGATCCGGATTGATCTCGATCGCTCTTCATGATAAAAGCAAGAATTGGATTGGATATGAACTTTCCAAAGATTCCGTAAAACAAGCAAAGAAGAATCTTTCGAAAAACGGTTTATCTGCCCGTGATTTCAAATCATTAAACTTAGAAACAGAATCGATTCCGATGGAAGATCTGAATTCTACTTTTTGGATTGCGAATCCTCCAAGGGCTGGATTGTCTAAAAAGGTTGTTCAAGCTTTCCAAAAGGAGGAACCGAACGGATTTTTATATTCGAGTTGTAACCACACGACGTTGGCTAGGGATTTAAGCGAATTGTGCGGCGATTCTTATTTGATTACAAACGTCGTTCTCTTGGACTTTTTTCCAAGAACCAAACACTTCGAAGTAATAGCGAAGCTAGAAAAAAGAAAAACTCCTTCCTTTTCAAAAAATTAAAGAAAGAGCATTCGAAAATTTATTGATAAAGCTAAGTGTGAGATAAAGTATCTCTTTGAATTTATAAAACAAAAAGTTCTTAGGAGATATTATGCTGATGAATCTGATTTTCCGCCGCGTTTTGGTGATCTCGATCGCACTAACTCTCGGGTTTTTTATTTTTACCCCCGTTTCTGCAGACAGCGCTTGTCAGGGTCTTTCTGCTTCTTCCTGTAAATCAAACGATGATTGTACATGGGTGAGCGGTTACACGAGACAAGACGGAGTTTCCGTTGACGATTATTGCAGAGCTAAACCCGGAAAAGGAAATGGCGACGGAGATCGTAAACCAGTTAAAAAAAGCAAAGATAAAGACGACGATGACGATTCTTCCGTAAAAGAAAAGAAATCTAAAAAGAAAAAAGATAAGGAAGATAACGCGGACGACGAAGACAAAAAGTCAAATCGCAAAAAGAAAAAGGATAAGGATGAAGACGAGTCTGATAAAGACGATGATTCTAAAAAATCCAAAAAGAAAAAGAAAGATAAAGAAGACGATGGGGACGAAGTAAAGAAAGAGAAAAAGTCCAAGAAAAAAGATAAGGACGATGACGATAAAGAGGAAAAGAAATCCAAGAAGAAGAAAGATAAAGACGACGACAAGTCCGACAAAAAATCTAAAAAGAAGAAGAAAAAAGACAAGGACTGATCTTTTGATCGTTTCTCATTTCTATATCAAAAGCCGGAGTTGCTCCGGCTTTTTTATTTAAACCACTGCTTAGGAGTTTTTCCGGTTCTTTTCTTAAACTCGCGGATGAAATGAGCCTGGTCATAGTATCCGGAAACGTATGCAAGATCCGTTAAGTTTTTGCTATATTCCTTGATTGATAATGATTTTCTAAAACGAATGAGATCGGAATATTCTTTTGGGGAAAGGCCGATATAAGTTTTGAAATCTCTTTCCATTTTACTCTGACTAATCCCCAATTCTTTACATAGTGAAGAAATCGAAACTTTTCCATCGGCGGCTTTCATCTTTGAAAGGACGTGTTTGATATAGGGATTAGATTCTTTCTGTTTTTTTAAGTTCTTGTAAAAACGATTCCAGGCCCAGCCGGAAGAAAGATTCTTTGCTCTTTCTTCGATACATTCCGCTCTAAATTCGGAAATCGATTTTGCTGAAAATAAATCTTCCAGACCAATGCTTTGGCCGGTAATTTCTTTCAAAGGTTCCTTGAGAAAAACCGATAACTCATGAGGAGGAATTTGAATCAAAAAAGAATCAACACCTTCTTTAGAAAAGAAAGTTCTTGAACCGGTCAGAATTCCGGTGATTCCAGCAGAATTTAATTCTATCTTCTTTTGATCTTGGACTAAAAAAATACTTCCCTGAGTTTGAATGCCGATGACGCAATTTTCACCGGGTATTATTTCATATTCAGAGGAAAAGGTCTTACGATTCCAATAAAATAGAACTGAATTTTCTTTGTGATTCATGAACTTAACGAATTTATTTTAGATTCTATCTCATCTGAATTTCAAGCTCAATTTGATTTCGAATTTAGAACGGCTCCTGTCATCGATTCGAATCCGTTCCTTTCTCGAGGTGGCAGAGTTGGGGCAATGTATTTTATCCAGAGTTTTAAGTCCGATGCGCTCAGTGAAATTATGATTTGTTTCTGTTGTTCTTCCAATTCAGAATCGGAAAAGTGTTCCCAGATTTTTTTCTGAGTGATCGTCTCTTCGTGCTCCATATGATTGAAATATGAAACTTGAAATGAGATTAACTTATCATAAAATTCTAAAATTTTAGGAGAGAGCGCCTCGGGTTGTTCTATGAGTTCGGAAATGGCTGCGGTTATTTCCTTGAGTTCTTCGATTGTGGTTTCTAATCTTTTGTGTTCTTCTTTGTCTTTAAAGGCAAAGGAAGGATCAATCAAAGCCAATTGTTTTAGTGAAACCGATTCTTCATCCTCCGCGTGTACTTTTAGGATTCTAAAAACTTCTTCGGAAATGGAAATAAAATTCTGTATGTCTTTTGAATCGGACGGATTTGTTTTTCCGGTCTCGAATAACCAAATGGAGAATGCGTTACGGATTCCTCTGTGAGGTAGGTCGTAGATTTTTCTTCGTGATTCATTTTGCATGATAGCCTCCTAAATCTATTGAGAAGACTATCATTTTTGAAACGATAAGAATTGTATAAATTCGTCAAAATTAAAATTTTCAAATACGGATTGAATACCCGATGTTAAAAAAGTAAATTCCCCTTACGATATGTTGGCTTTGGTAATGTTGAATGAGTTCTCTTGAAACGTATTCATTTGGAGAATTGTTCGTTATATAATTGATTGCCGCTTGGTTGAAATAGCCGTGAACCTTTGACGGATCCGTTGTTCTGCCGTCGGTTTGATTTGTATCCTGATATACGCCCGAACTTGGAGTAGAAAGCTGATTGTCCACAAGAGCGGGAGTGGCTCTGTACATCCAATTCAACGCAATGAAAAAATCACTATAGTTGAATTGAATTCTGGGACTTACATCGCTGATTCCTTTTCTACGATCCGTGTTGTCATTTACGTCCTGATATCCGCTCACAAGGCTCGGCGTCACTTGGATCATTCTTCCTTTAAAGTATTCGTGACTGAGCGTCAAACGAAGGTTATGCGTCCCTTGAAAGGCTCCGTTTGTCTCGGATAACATTTTACTGTTAACGGTAAGTTGCGGATTGAGATATTCTAAGAAGGGCGGCTTCCAACCGAAAACAAGATAACCGCGCATAACAAATGAAGGATCATCGACGTTGATAAATAAGAATCCTACCGAAAAGGCGCCGAGCTTTGTTAGATGTTCGTAAGACGTAGCGGTAAATAGATAATCATTTAAACCGTTCTTTTCTTTTCGTAATTTTGTTTCGTTCGGATCGAAACTCAATTGCCCTGTTTGGATAAATTGATTCACGAGTTGTGTTTGATCTTTACCTCCGGATGTATTTTGAAAAAAGCCATCCGAGTCAGTGTTACTACGATCGACTAACGGATTCATTACGGTAAAACCGATTCTGAGTTGCGGAGGAAGTCCTAACAGGTTTACGGAAGAGGTGAGATAATAAGATTCATAATAGTCGGTGTATTTCATATTGTTTCTTCGAGCTTGCCTTTCACCGAAGAGACTGGCTCCTTGAAAAGCTCCATCGTTGGAAAGAAATTGAGTTAGCTGAACTGAATGTTCCGGAAGCGGAGATTTTTCCTCGACCGGCTTTGGAGAAGGAAGGCTTTCATCCGAAGAAATTTCAGGGGCTTCTTCAGTGAGATCCGGGGAAACCTTTCTAACCTTCTCTTTGCGAATTCTAAGAATGATTCCGTCCTCGTCTTCAAATTGAATTTCCGTATTCGATTCTTTAATTATTTTTACCTTCTTAAAAGTTTTTCCACCGACCATTTCGATTTGAACGGAGTAAACGGAAAAAATCGGAAGTAAGAAAATCAGGAAGGAGAATAGAAAACGAAGGAGAGAATAGTTCATTCTTTCATAAAAAATTGACGCAGAATTTTTCCAAATTAAATTAAAGAATCATTATCATTCCTTTCGCCTAATAGTTTTAGAATTTTAATTCTTCTTAGAAAAAAATAAGAACAACTTTGGAAACGGAAAGTCTAAAGACTTTTCCCGCCCCTTATCTTATTTGATATCAAATTAAATATTTCGTGGTTTCGACTGGATTTCAGTAAGCAGATTTTATATCGAACGTTATGGCAAATTGGAAAAAAAAATTCTGCGTTAGTCATTATTTCCTAATTCAAGTTGACTGACTGTTCGTTACAACCGTAGGATTGTTTTGGGCAAAAAACCCGGGCCGGCAGAAGAACGAGAGATGGGATCCTTTAGGGATGTAGTCGTTCTCCAGGGCCATAAATGAAAATGGAGAATAGTGAAAGATGAAAAAAGCTAATTGGATTGCGACTCTTCTGTTTGTGCTCGGATTCGGCGTAGGATCTTTATCCGCGCAGACTCAGGCTCAACTTTTTGCGAAGCCTGGGGTTATTGGAGACTCTTTGAGTCATGGTTTCTTTGGAGCGACAGTAGAGAAAAAAACTCAGGATTGGGCTTATCCGGTTCTGGTCAGCAAACAAGCCGGAGCTTCCGTTTCGTATAACGTTCTGAAAGGACCTTATATTAATTTGGAAGACGTTCTGAAAGGGGATTGTGGTGTTTTCTGTATCGCTGGTTCTATCATTGGTGGTAACGGTTCAACTGTGAGCCTTCCTACCCATGCGGGAATTACAGGAGCTGAATATACTTCCGTTTTGAGAACTTCCGGAAAATGCGAAGACGTCACCGCAACTAAGTGGGATAAACAATGGTATTGGGCAACATGGTACTGGTATACCTATCGTTGGGTACAAGTTCAAGATTGTAAAGAACCTGATAAGTTTCATCAATTTGGTCTTCGGGATTCCGGAACTCAAATTGAGATTATGGAAAAAGTCAGACCTTCTTTTCTTTTTGGAACTGTAGCTGCGAATCATGTTCTCTGTACTGCGCTTTCTACAACAACAGCTTGTTTGGACGAGGCTCGTTATAAAAGAGATATTCGCGAAGTGATGAGAAGACTGGCTGCGATTGGAAGTTTGAAGGGAGGTGTTCTCTTTACAATTCCAAACGTAACTGCGATTGCTTTCTTGGAACCTTATAAGGATCCTCAAGGAAGAGCAAATTACTCCGGCCTGAAAGCATTCTTCAGAAGCTCTGTGTCCGATCCGAACCAAGTCTTAGATGCGAGTGAAGTTGCAACCATTACTAACTTTTTGGCTATGTTGAATAACGAAGTCAAAGCGCAAGGTGCAGCGATGGGATTTGCAGTTGCTGATCTGAAAGTTGTCTTTGATGATATCAAAGAAAACGGACGTATCGTAAAAAGCCCTTCCGGTTGGAGCCCTGGTTACGCTCGCGCAAGCTGGCCGTTACCAAACCAACCAGGAGTTTTTGGTTTAGACGGAGTACACCCGAACATGTTCGGACACTCGGTGTTTGCTAACGAACTGATCAAAGTCATCAACGTACGTTATGGCTTAAATCTGGCTCAAGTAAGCGAATACACCGCTTGGTACTACGACACTCTAAACAGAAATCCGATCGACTTGAAGAAATTCCTGACCGATACAATTTTCGGACAGTTCATTTCTTGGGTAATCGGGATTTTCGTTTAACAAAATTTCTTCCTCGATTTTTAAGGAAGAAGACAGTAAATTTGGAACGTCGCCTTTTAAAGGCGGCGTTTTTTATTTAAAGCGAGTTATATGGAAGTTAGAAAGAAATTAATTTTCGCCGCAATTCTAATTGCATTAGTTCTAATATTATTTATTATTTTTTGGCCCGAAGATCGAAAGAAAAATTCTCTTTCCATGGCGGAGGAGAGCGAAGCCGTATTAAAAACAAAATATTATTCCGAAATGGATCCGTATTTTCCGGACGCGCCGCATCCGTTCAACGAAGACCCTGAATTGGAAGGTCAGGCAAAGCGTCTTTGGCCCGAAGCTTTTCGTCCCAAAAAAACACCCGAAGAAAAGGAACAGATTCGAAAGGAATGGACCGATTTTATCGCAAGATATCCTAAGAATATTTATATTCCATCCGAGTTTAAACCGGCGTTATCCGAAGAAGAAGAAAAAGAAGCGAGAGAAAGACTGGATCATATCGGAAGCGTAGAGGCTAAGAATGCGATTTCCAGATCTTTAGGCAAGTATGCCGAGCCAGGTAACGAACCCAAAGCTCCTACGGATGCCAGCGTAAATCCGAAAGAACAACTTGCTTATGTGAATTATAAAATCGAAGAACTGGAATCTAGAATCCAATTGATTGAATATACGATTCAGCAGGGAAAATTAGATCCGTCTCAGGTTGGAACTGCAAATCAAGACCTTGCCGTATGGAAAAAAGAACTCGCCGGTCTAAAACAAGTCCAGAGTTTGATTCCTCGCTCATAAGTTCGTTATCGATTCGAAAGGATCAATTGTTTAAGTCAAAGGAGAAAACATGCAGTTATTTTTAATCGTTCTTACTTTTGTTTTGAGTTGTGGCGGACCGCCGAGACCTGATTTGCTTCCGATCGCCGAAGAAAGAAAAGAAGTTTCCTTGGAACAAATTTTAAGCGAACTGAAATCGCAAAATCCACAATTGAGGGCTCAGGCTATTTTAGAACTTTCTAATAGAAATCATAAAGCTTCCTTGAATCCAATTCGAGAACTTCTCAAAAACGATTCTAATCCTGCGGTAAAGGGAACCGCCGCGATCGCTTTGGGAACCTGGAAGGACAATTCTTCTCTTCCGGAGATGATCAAACTTTTTAAACCCGAATCCGGTGTTACCCCCGATATCGTTATGGAAGCCTTGTCAAGAATGGAGAATCCATCTTCGGCATTCGCAGTAATCCCCTTTTTGCAATCGGATGATTCTACGCTTCGTTTGATCGCAGTCGATACTCTTGTGAGAATTGGAGCTCGATCTTCCGGAGAAACGATTCTCGGATTGGCGAAAAAAAATAAGAATCCGGAATTTTCAAAAACGTATGCGATGGCATTAGGAAAATTGAAAGTAAGAAGCGCCGAGTCTTATTTGATTGAGCTCGCAAAAACGACCGAACCGTCTCCCACTTTGGCCGCTGCCTATTTGGCTTTGGGAAGAATTTCGAGTAAGAATGCGGTTCCGATTTTGGTTCAAGGGCTTGCGAGCGATTTTGATAAGGGCAGTGAAAATTCGATGCTTGCTCTCATTGAAGTAAGGGATTCTTCCGCGATCCGACCGGTGGTTCCGATTCTAAAAAATAAAAATCGTGAGATTCGTTTTCGAGCCGTTAACGTGCTTTCTGAAATTCCTTCTTCGGAAACTGGACCGTTGACTTTAAAAATACTCGAAGAGAATGAACCGGATTCTTTAGCGCCTGCCTCTTTGGTTTTAGGAAGAATTCATTTTACATCGGCGAGAACGTCGATTGAAAGAAAATTATTAGATTCTAAACTTCCCGATCGAGAAGTGATCGGACAATCTCTCGGTTATATGGGAGACAAAAAGAGTATTCCGGTTTTATTAAGTGTTCTAAAAGAATCGAATGGAGAGGGCCGTTACGGAGCAGCTTGGTCTTTAGGAATCTTACAAGCGACGGAAGCGCTTGAAGATTTGATTGTAGCTTCCAATTCAACGGATCCAAAGCTTTCGGCCCTTGCCGTTGAATCCTTGGGATTGCTCCGTTCTCCAAAGGCGCTTCCGACTCTGACGCGCTTGGTTGAGAACAAACCGAATTCGGCTTCGATTGTGATTCCAGCGATCGCTTCGATTCCCGGAGAAGAATCTCGTAAAATTTTGGAAACCTTCGCCAAAAAAGAAAATGTCGCTCTTCAACAAGTCGCCATTTCGGAATTAGGAAAAAGAAAAGATCCGGCAAGTCTTCCGGTTTTGATGCAAATTTTAGAAGACAATCACGCCTCGAGCTCGAAACTTTTAATGGCTTCCATATCTTCGATCACAGGAAAGAACTTTTACTCTCGGAACGAATGGCTGAACTGGTATAAACTCAACTCAAAGTAACCAGGCTTATGTTTCATATTAAAATGATCCCGATGATTCTATCGGGATTGATCGTCTTTACTTCATTCTGCAAAGCTCCCCCTCCCAGAGATCCTTGGGATGTACCTCCTTTGAACGAGAAAGAAAAATTCTTTCTCGCGCCTTTGATCACCGATGATTTCGATTCTAAGGATCTCGGAGGAAGACACTATCCCGCTTCCAACGAATTGAGGATCGATCTTTTTAAACCGTATATCGAAAATGTAGAAGGCGGTTATCTCGGCGCCGGAACCGATCAAAATTTTACGTTTATCGTTTGGGCGAAAAGTAAATACGCTTGGCTCATGGATTTTGATTACACGATCTGCATCATCAATCGGATTCATCTGTTATTCTTTAAGTTGGCGGCAGATCCGGAATCTTTTCGGGAACTATGGTCCAGGAAGAATAAAAATTCTTCTTTTGAATTGCTCAAAAAAGAATGGGGAAACGATCCGGAATGGAATCTTATCCGAGAAGCTTGGGAAGTCGCGCATCGAGGCAAATCGGATATTCCACAGAGATGGAACGAATTGGATCGAACTTCTCAGAAATTCGGACTCAAGACGTTTATCCATTCTAAGGAAGAATATAACTACGTCCGGAATATGGTTCTTCAAGGAAGAATTCAAATTCTAAAAGGCGATATCAACGCAGAGAAAAGTATGCGATCCGTTTCCGAAAGGGCGGCTCGTTTGAACGTTCCGATTCGAGTCGTTTATCTTTCCAACATCGAAGATTATTTTTCTTACACTCCGGGCTTTCGAGATAATCTTTTGAGTTTACCAACTGATGAAAAAGGAATCGTCTTGAGGACGATGCAAAACGGAACGAAAGAAGAATACGGATCTCCGGATGGAGAAAAAATTCCCGTGGATTACCCTTTGCACTACAATGTTCAGCCTTTAAAAAATCTCCAGCAATGGATGCTTTTGCCGGGACATCTTCATAAGGGAATTCTAATGCAATTTAGAACGCAATTACAAAAAGGTTTTTCAGAAATCAAAAGTAGTCCCTCCGAAACTCTCAAATGAAAAGAATTCGGATCGGGCTTTTTTTTCTATTCTTCTTAGTTTTCTGTGGAGGATATAAAAGTAAGAATGCCGATTTCGCTTCTCGAACCGCAGTAAAAGACTGTAAGTCGAGTTTTGGTCTCTATGTTTTTTCTTACGGAAAAAGCTCCTATCCGAATCAATATCTAAACACGGATGAAGAAGGCGGAAGTCGCGAAATTGTCTATTTGTTTTATTTGATTCGAATTCCAGGAAAGAACATTCTTGTCGATTCGGGATTTGTAAACGATTCGTATAAGAAAAGATTCGGCTTTGTTTCCTTTGAAAAGACGGATGTCCTTCTGAAAAAATGCGGTATCGATCCAAAAGAAATTTCCGATATCGTTCTCACACACTTTCATTTTGATCACGCCGGTGGAATTTTTCTCTTTCCTTCGGCTACGATTCATATTCAAAATCACGATCTAGATCTTTTGACTCAGCAGACTTATTTTCCAAATCAATCGGTCTATCTGAACGGATTAAAAAATCGAAATCAACTTCATTCGTTTAACGGCGCTTATTCGCTTATTCCCGATATGCAGGTCTTATTCACGGGTGGACATACTCCCGGTTCTCAAGCGCTGGAATGGGTCGCTTCTTCTGAAAATCAGTTTTTGATTACCGGCGACGAATGTTATCTGATTCAGGAATGTAAGAATGGGATCGGACTTCCGAAAGTCGCCGCGTTTTCAATGAAAAGGAATCGAGACTTTCTCGAATACGTTCAGATCTTAAGTGGAAAAGGTACTAAGATTTTAACACTGCACGATCCATCGATTTTACAAGAAGGAGAAGAAATTTTTCCCGGAGTTAGAATTCTATTTTCACTTTAGTAAAGATGCGGATCTCGTGTTTTCTGTAAATTCCTCTCTGATAAACCTTTTACCCGACTCGACGTTCTCGATAGAGTCGATTGCGAAAAGACACAAAAGTTAGCGGGCTTTACAAAATATACGCTAAGCGTTTTTCAAATTTCTTGATTCAAGCTTTCGTCTCGGATTGAATTCTTCTTTTATCAGTTCTCCGTACATAAAAAAGCCCGAAGCAAAGTTTCGCTTCAGGCTTTTTTAATACGAAAGAGAATTTTGAAAATCAGTCTTTGTCGTAGACTTTCTTAATTTCTTTGCTGTATTTTTCAGTGATTACGTGACGTTTCATTTTGAGAAGGTTAGTCAACTCGTCTCCCACTTCAAAAGGTTTCTTAGTGAGGATTACGTGCTGAACCTGCTCGAAAGATTTGAATCCGGTCTTAGTGCTGTTATAGCTACGAACTTCTTTTTTATAGAAGTCTATCACTTTAGGATGTTTAATCAATTCTTCCACTTTGGAAACATCGATTCCGTTTTCCTTGCACCATTCTGCCAACTGATCCACATCAGGAACGATGATCGCACCGAGAACCTTCTGATCTTGACCAATCACCATCGATTGTTTGATAAAAGGTGATTCGTCCATTTTGTTCTCAATTGGAACCGGTTCTACGTTTTCACCACCCAAAAGCACCACCGTGTCTTTCGCTCTTCCGGTCAGAGTCAGTGTTTTCTTGTAGTTGATAAATCCGATATCTCCGGTGTTCATCCATCCGTCTACGATGGTCTTCTTAGTAACTTCAGGATTCTTAAAATAACCCTTCATTACTTGAGGTCCTTTTACAAAAACGACTCCTTTCTGTCCCAACTTCCCTGCAAGAACTTCATACTTGTCGTTGATGTGGGTAAGAACGTGACCGTTATCGTCTTTGATTATCAGTTCGGATTTAGGAACTAAGAATCCAACGGATCCGATGATCGGCTTTACGAAAGGACGTACGGAAATTACGGGACTAGTTTCCGTCATTCCATAACCTTCGAGAACCAGCATCCCGATATCGTTGAAGAAGTTATCCACGTGTGATTGGAGCGCCCCTCCGCCTGACATCGATCCTTTCAGTCTTCCGCCGGTTGCGGCTCGAATTTTAGAAAGTACGACTGTGTCCAAAGTTTTTGCGTTAAAGATCAAACCAAGACCCGCGATCGTAAAGAAAAGCGCGTTTGGAAGATGAACTCCGTAAGCAGGCAGAGCCAAATAAGCTAAAATTGCCAAGGCGCTTACCGTAAACGGCCCCATCAGAATCACGAGGAAAAAGGATTTAATTCCTATCGCTAAAGATTTGAAAATATTTCTGTTTTCATAATCCACTTCCAACCCTTTTAAGAATCTCAGAGAAGAGTTGTAGTGTTTTGAAAAGAAATACGCCAGTTTAAACAAGGCCCTTCTTACAGGAGGTGTTTGTTTTGGATCGTTTACTTTGTTGTAAATTCCCGTATAAACACTTTCCCAAACCCGAGGAGCCGATGCCATGAAGGACGGTTTTGCTTTCGCTAAATCGTTTTTCAGATCGGATACTTTGGTGTAGTATGTTTGAATTCCGCTCGAAATTGCACCATATTCGTTTACTCTTTCGAATATATGCCAAATCGGTAATATAGAAAGCATACTGTCAGTAGGTTTGATATCCGTCAAAAGCATAGGAACAACATAAATCATCTGGTGAATCATGTTGGAATGCATGAGCATAACACCTTTCGGCATTCCGGTAGTTCCGGAAGTATAGATCAGAGTAAAAAGATCGTCGGGTTTAATTTCCTCGATTCTTTTCTCCGCTTTTCTTCCGCCTTTGGCTCTGAGAGCTTTTCCTTCCTCTATCAAATCGTAAATCTTATGGATATTTTTTCCCTTTGCTGTGGAAGCCTTATCCATAATGATAATAGATTCAATTTTTGGAATTTTCGATTTAACCTTGTTGAACTTTTCGAGCATCTTATCGTTTTCAATGAATACGATTTTTGCTTCCGAGTGGTTTAGGATATATTCCAATTCAGATTCAGTAACATCAGTTCCTCTCGGTACATTAGCTGCACCGGAAAACTGAACTGCATAATCCGTGACTATCCATTCGAGTCGGTTGTCCGCTAATACGGCAACATGCTCTCTTGCCTTTAATCCCAAGTGGATCAAAGCTTCAGCGAGCGCAATTCCCATATCATAAAGCTGTTTATATGAGGTCGGGTGGAATTCTTTATCCTCTCCCTTGCTCCAGAATACGGGTCGATCTCCAAATTTCTCGGTGGATTGTATTAACATATCCGCGAGGTTTTTATACATTTCCAATTCCTCTTTAGTGAGTTTTACCGGAATGAGTTCCGGTATTATAAAGGCTGAATTAAGTTAAGAGAAAAAAGGAATGAGTCAATCAAATTTTGGAATGAGGGAAAAGAGGGTGCAGTGCAAAAACGAGGAAAAGAAAGGCCGTCTACCTCGGAAGAGATAGACGGGAAGCAGTGATTATTGCTCTTCTCCGGCAGGAGTAGAAGATTCAGTAGCTGGAGCTGATTCTTCTTTTTTACTTTCTGCTTTTTCCTTCTTGGATTTTTTCTTAGATTTCTTTGCCTTTTTAGCCTTTTTGGATTTCTTAGCTTTTTTTCCTTTCTTTTCAGACTTTGTTTCCTTTGGAGTTTCAGTCTGAGTAGTCGGTGCGTCAGCGGCAGGTTCTTCTGCAACGAGTCCTGCAAATCCAGTTAGCGCCATTGAGGCGATCAAAAGTTGGGCAAGAATTTTCTTAAAAAGGGTCATTTTAAAGTTTCCTATTGAATAGAATGATTGATTCTGAGAAGTGCAACATCCTTCGGAAAAAAGTAAATACGTTTTTTTTCAAAGAATGGAATGAGGAGGGGTCCATTTTTTTCCGGAAGCAACGGCGGATTCCAATCTTCTAAGATATTCTTTTTTTGGAATTTGATAAGCGCCGAGCCCAAGAGTAACAATGTTTAGTTGTTGGGTATCGAAAAGGAGGAACTGATCTTTCTTAAGTGCATCAAATAAATGAAATAGACCGATTTTGCCGAAATCGGGAACGAAAGAAAACATCGATTCTCCGGCGAAAAAATTTCCGATCGCGACTCCGTAGACTCCGCCTCCGAGTTTACCGTTCTCATCCCAAACTTCGATCGAATGTGCATAACCGAGTTTGTGAAATTCATTATAACCTTTGATAAAAAGTTCGGTGATCCAAGTCTCCTCGCCGGGTCGATAGGCGCAACAGCGCATAACTTGTTCGAATGCTCGATTGAATGTAATCGTATATTTCTTCTGGTTTATTTTACGTCTTACACGTTTTGAAATATGCAGCTTGTTGAGATCGAAGATTCCACGAGGATCTAAACAATACCAAAGAATGGGCTGATCGGACCAAGGAAAGATTCCATTCTTATAAGCATAAAGAAGTCTTTCGGGGGAAAGATCGCCACCGACCGCGACGATCTCACGATCCCAGACGTGTGGATTTCTAAAAAAATCGGAAAAGTCTTTCAAGGTATTTTCCCATAATTCTTGTAAGACGGAAAAAGTGAAAAAGATTCTTCAATCGTATAAATTGGTCCGTCCGAGGATGATTTTGAAGAATAGATATGAAACTCCGAAATCGAAAAACGAGAAGAGGAAAAATTGGAGAATTCTTCCAAATAAAGAGATATCTTTCCTCCGTGTGTAGTCTTGAATCTTCCGATCGTTACGTGCGGGTGGTAGTCTTGGCGTTCGGGACTAAAGCCTAGTTTTCTAAGACCGGAATCGAGTGTTTTCTGTAATTGAAACAATGTTGGATTTTGTTCCACGTTTGCAAAAAGAATGGAAGGAGATTTTTGTTTTCCAAAAAAGCCAACCGACTTCAGTTCTAACTCGAAGTCAGGAAGTGAAATCCCGGAACAGAATTCCGAGATTCGATCGATATCATCGGAATTTTGTTCTCCTAAAAATACCAAGGTGATATGAAAATTTTCTTCCCGCACCCACTTGATATCGGGCAATCCGTAACAGATCGAAGTTAGTTGTTCTTTCACTGCGTCCGGAATGGAAATCCCCAGAAAAGTTCTCATGCTTGAGATCTTAGAACTTCGGCTGATTTTCGCAACTAGATTCTGTTCATTCATCTTTTGAAGAATCTTCGATCCCGCGGACTCGCAAAATCCCGCGAAGAGAGTTGCAGAGAAAAACGGATTCTGAAGATTTCAGATCATCCAAAGAAAGAGAACGTTCGTAAAACCCTTTCCTTTGCAACAGACGATTTCGATAGATTCCGGGAAGAATTCCGGAAGAGAGGGGAGGAGTAAAGTAAGAATCTCCGACCTTGAGAAAAAGGTTAGCAATACTTCCTTCCGTAATTTCATTCTTTTCATTTAAAAAAATCACATCCAAATGAGAAGAATTCCTGGATTGATTTCCTTCACGATCGTAAACTTCTCGGAGATTTGTTTTGTGTTTTCTAAATTCGGAAGAAGAATTCATTCGAGTCCGGCTAATTTGTAAACTTCCTTTTTTTTGAAAAGAGGAAAGGATAGAATGTTCGAAACTAAAGTTTCCGGAAGTATCTAAGCTGATCTTAATACGATAGGAATTTGCTTCCTTGCAGGTTGAGGCAATTTCCTGCAGACAAGAATTCCATCCTTCTTCCGAAAAAGGAAAATTTAGAGTTTCAGCGGAATCTTTTATCCGTTTTTTGTGTTCTTTTTGAAAGTAAAATATTCTATTTTTATAAAGTATCGTTTCAAATAAATAAAAGTTTCTTGGAGCCTCGGAAAAGAATTTCGCCTTTTCTAAAATTTCGAGCCATTCTTTTTCCGGATCGGCGTCCCAAGTAATTCCAGACCCGATTCCGAGCTTTCCCTTTCCATCAGATATTTCTAATGTACGAATCGCGATCGAAAATACCGCGTTTGAATTTGGTTGAATGACTCCGATCGCTCCCGTGTAAATTCCTCTTGGTTTCTCCAATTCTTGAATCAGTTCCATGGCCCTCAGTTTTGGGGCGCCCGTGATTGAACCGCCTGGAAACAATTCTCTAAAAATATCGGAACAATTGATTCCGTCTGAAAGTTCGGAACGGATTGTGCTCGTCATCTGTAAGATCGTTTTGTATTTTTCTACGGAGAATAATTCTTGAACTTGGACGCTTCCTTTCCGACTGATTTTTCCGAGATCGTTTCTCATCAAATCCGTAATCATCAGATTTTCGGCTTTTTCCTTTTCAGAATTTTTGAGAAGCTGGATATTTTTTTCGTCTTCGAATTCGTTTTTCCCTCTCGGATACGTGCCTTTCATCGGTTTGGTGATTAGGTTTCTTCCTTGTTTTTCAAAAAAAAGCTCCGGTGAAAAAGAAAGAATGTCCTGATTCTGGATCCGTATCCAGGATCCGTATGCGACAGGTTGTCTATTTATAAGAGTATTATAAAATGATAATATATCCCCTTCGAAATCGAAAAGGATTTGATCCGTATAATTGATCTGATAGATTTCTCCTTGAAAGAGTTTTTCTCGAATCAATTTTAGATTCCGAAAATATTCTTTTTGATTTGGTAAAGAGGAAATCTGAAATCCGAAACTTTTAGAAGGAGTTTCTTCAATCGTTTGCAGGATTTCCGGTTTGTGAAAAACACCAAAATACAAAAATGGTAAAACTGTTTCAGAATCTTTTTGATTTAAACCGGAAAAAACTTCTCCTGCTTCGTAAGAAATATATCCGGCAATGTAAAATCCTTGCTGAATGTAGAGTTCGATTTCGTTAAGAGACGATTCGATTTCTTTTGAAGTAAATGCCTTGATTGTGGTGATTGGGTTACGAAAGAGAATCTTTCCGGAAGGATGGAATCCTTCATCAAAAATCATAAAAGACTGGTCAGAGAATAAGAGTTCTTCGATTCTCATTTTAGAGCAAACTTAATTAGGATTGATGATTTTGTCTCTTCGTTTCAAAGCAATAATAAGAATCTCAGGAATCATTTTATTCTCCGGGTTTATCTATTATATTCTCGCCCAAATCGGAAGAAACACGGCGATTTATCCTGGATATGCATCGGCAATCTGGCCTGCGTCCGGCGCTGCGCTCGGCCTAACTCTTATTTTCGGAAACTGCACGATCATCGGTGTTTTTATAGCATCCTTTCTTTCCAATTCCGGTACGGATCTATTTTCAGGAATTTGGATTGATCCGAATAAGAATTTATATCTCAGCGCTTCGATCGCTTTTTTTTCAGCGCTTCAGAGTTACGTCGGTAAAGTCGTATTAACAAAAAAAATTCCGGGCTGTAAACTTTCCGATCGTACACAATTCGTTCTTTTATTTATATCACTCGAGGCTCTCGTTTGTACGATCAGTTCGACCGGTTCCGTTGTGACGATGTATTTTTTGAATGAAATCGAGTTGTTAGGCTTTCGTCAGAGTTGGTTGACTTGGTGGGCGGGAGATACGCTCGGAGTTTATATCGGAGCCCCTTTTATTCTCTTTTGGTTTCGCGGGGAATATAAGATTCCAAAGATTCTTGATTTTCTCGAATCCACGGTTTTACTCTTATTGATCGTATTTTTTTCCCTCGTTTCCTTTGATTTGGTTACTCCGATCGTTTCTTTCAGTTATCCTCTGGGATATATTTTAATTCCTCTGATTCTATGGTCCGCGTTTCGTCTGGGGGAAAGGGCGAGCAGTTTAGCTGTGGTATTGTCTTCCGTGATTGCGATTCTCGGAACAATTTCTGGATCTCCTCAATTTTATGCGGAGACGATGAACGCTTCCTATATTTTACTTCAGTTTTTTATCGCGGTACTTTCCATTACGAGTTTACTCGTGGCGAGTATTGTAAACGAGAGAAAAGAAGCGGAGAATCAACTAAGAATTTCTCATCAGAGTTTGGAAGGTAAGGTTAAGGAAAGGACTCACGAACTGCTTCGATCAAACGAAATTCTCAGAGAAGAAATACTCGATAAAAACGAGGCGAGGGCCGCGTTGGAAAAAAGTCAGATCCGATATATGGGTTTGTTTCAACACCTTCCCGTTGCCATTATCGAAGCGGATTATTCCGAACTCAAACGCGTGTTAGACGGGCTTCCGGAAGATCTAAATGGCGACGCTTTTACGGATTATGTGGAGGCTCATCCGGATTTTGTACAACTCTGTTTTGAGTCCATTCGTGTCATCGGGGTTAATCAAGAGACCGTAAATTTACTTCGAGTGGATTCTTACGAAACTGTATTTAAAAACTGGAAACGCTTTTTTAGTCAGGATAATTTCAAGGTTTTTCGAAGAGTTCTTCGAAAGATTCGAGAAGAATCCTATTTTTATGAAGTAGAAGTCGGCTTTCGAGTTCAGGATAATACCAGACTGGATATTAAGATTCGTTGGTCGGTTCCGCCCGGTTTTGAAACTTCGCTTTCCAGCGTGATCGTAACGTTGCTCGACTTTACCGAAATCAAATCAGCGGAACGAAAACTACAACTTTCTTTAGAAGAGAAAGAAGTGATGCTCAAGGAAATTCATCATAGGGTTAAGAATAATCTGCAAGTGATATCTTCTCTTTTATCGATGCAATCGGACTATGTTCAGGACAAAGAAAGTCTTTCCGTCTTTAAAGAAAGTCAGAATCGACTCCGAACGATGTCGATGATTCATGAAGAGTTGTATCAATCGGAGAACCTAGGAAAAATTCAGTATTCCATTTATATTGAAAAACTTTTGAATCAACTCTTTCAAGTCTATGGAAAGGCTGAGTCGATTCGCTTGATTACAAAATTGGAATCTTTGGATATCAGCGTCAACAGAGCGATTCCAATCGGCTTAATATTAAACGAATTAGTTTCCAATTCTTTAAAGTATGCGTTTCCCGAAAATATATCGCTGAAGGATGTTTCGGAACTGAGAATTTCACTGTCCAAAAAAGACGAATACTTAGAACTCAAGGTTGAAGACAATGGAATCGGAATGCCGTTCGGATTCGATCTCGAAGATTCCACTTCTCTCGGTTTGAAGCTCGTTAATATTCTCGTGAGACAACTGAAAGGAAAAATCGATTTTTCTTCGGATTCTAAGAAAGGCACTCAGTTTACGATTCAGGTTCCTTTGAGCGTAGATCTTATCTGAAAAACTTCTGGTTTACAAAAAGAACTCCGACGTTCAACATTCTTATCGAAGTATGAAAAAAGAAGAAAAAATTCAGGCTCGAAGAGAAGAGATCCTGGACGCCGCCTTAGAGATTTTCGCAAAGAAAGGATATCACTCCACAGGGATCGCGGATATCGCGACTCAGTTGGACATCGGTCACGGAACTTGTTATCGTTATTTTAAGAATAAATTGGATATCCTACACGCGCTTTTGGATCAAGTTCAGAAGGGACTTTCAGAAGTGATCTCAAGACAAAGCCCTGATAAATCCAATTCTTTGGAAGAATACCGGTCTCAGATCGGAGAAATCGGCGCCGGACTGTTTGAACTTTTTGGAAAAGACGTTCGAGTCGGTCAGGTTTTCTTTTTCGAAACACAGGGAATCGATGAATCGATTTCTACTAAGATCAAAAAGACCCACGATCTTTCCGCAAAAGTTACGGAACTTTATCTAATCAACGGTGTGAAAAAAGGATTCTTACGAAAGAATTTGGATACAGACGTCGCTTCCAAAGCGATCAATTCCATGATGTTTGAAGGAATTCGCCAGTCCATTTCCCATAAATCTAATCCAGAATATGCCTCTCGATGGATGAAAGCGGTTCCTGACTTGATGCTGGACGGAATGAGCGCCAATTTGTGAAATTCGTATTTTTGAAAAAGAAGGAGTTCCTACTTTTTTTGATTGAAAAAACTGAATGATATGTCATTCTTTATTTAGATTTGAGAAATAGGAGAATTGAAAATGGTTCAAGTGGATGTGTTCTGGGCCTATGGATTGGGCGCAGGCTTTGCAATGGCGGCTTCTCGTCAGATTAAAAAAATTCAAACTTCGTCGGATTCTTCACCCGCGGCTCTGAAAGAGGTCGAGGGGAAGAATGAAAAAACTCCCTTTTGGAAGACTACGTATTTTCTGATCAACGTGCTCTTTCTTTCTCTCGTGTTCGGGCCGTCAGGTTTGTACTTGGTCTGGCAATTTACCAATTGGGAAACCATGCAGGCCTTGGATAAATCGATGCCGGGTTGGTTGGTCACTCTTTTCGGTTTTACAAATGTTTCGCAGGGAATTCTTGCGTTCTGGATCGTTTGGAAACTTCTCGAAAGGTCCAAAGCGTTTTTCGGTTTTTTACAAGTGATGTTGGGCTATTTTGGAATGTTTTTTATTCTTGTTCACGGTTGGGACGGAGAAGGTTACAAAAGATTTTTTTCAGCAACTCGAGAAGAATACCTTAACAACTGGTCTTGGAATACGGCGCTTTCTTGGCTAACTTCCGATGTCGCGATCACGTTGTATGTCATGGGCGTGATTATGATTCCAATTATGATCGTCATAATGTCCAGATGGTTGGAAGAAGGTCTTGAAATTCAAGGCGTTTCTCTCGAACAGGAAACGAAAGAAGGAAAAGGAAGTCCGATTCAAAGAATCGTTTATTTTTTCGGTTCCGTTTTTATCGGCGCGCTCGGGCTCGCGATTCTTTCCAGTTTGATTATCCACGCACTCGGATGGATTCTTGGAAGTGCAGTCGCGCTCGGAATGCTTTATATATTAGGAATTTCTAAATTTGGAATTCTTTTTGTTTTTTATAAGGGAATTTTCCATCTCAAAGGAAGTTCGGCTTCTACAAGTGGAGTTCCCGCAGAGGCGAGGGCTTAGATCTCGAGAGCCTTTTTGTATTCCTGAATCAAAAGGTCCGGGTCTTCGATTCCAACGGAGATCCGGATTAGATTCGGATCCAATCCGTTTTCTTTTAAAAATTCGAGTCCTTCTTTTTCGGTCACCAATTCATAGTGAGCCAAATAAACATAAAGCATGTTTAATGTGAATTCGGTTCCGAAACTCGGACCCTTTAACAACGCCAATCGATCGTAAAACGTTTCCAACGGAATCGAAAGCTCGATGGATAAAACCCCCGCTTGAATTCCGGGAATTCTTGTAATCTTTGAAAAATTATCCGAGGACTCGGAAGAGCCGGTCCAAAAAACATTTTTGATCCCGGGTTGTTTGGAAAAGAAATCCGCTAACTTTATTACATTGGAACTTATCTTACGAACACGATCTTCGTATCCTTTAATCTCATAAGCGAGTCTTTCACAATCGCGGATATAAGGACTTTCCACTAATTCTTTACAGATGGGAAGAATTTCCTGAAACCAATGAGACTTTCGATTTAGAATCAAAGCGCCCATCATCAAATCCCCGTTTCCGCAGGCAAACTTAGTGAGGCTTTCTACTACGACGTCCACATAAGGAAGAACATTGATTACCGCAGAACCTGCGATAGAAATATCCGCGATCAAAGGGACTTTGTATTTATCCACGATCGATTTTAGTTTTGGATAATCCGGAACCAAAAGAAGCGGATTGGTCGGACATTCGGTGATGATACCGGCTACACGCTCCGAGTTTTCATTCAGAAATTGTTCGAGATCTTCTAAGTCCGTAGCATTATGAATCACGTAAGAATCTTTCGTGTATTTTTCCATGATGCGGATATTATCCACATACAGCCAGCCAAGACGGATCCAAATCGTTTTATCTTGTTTTTTTTGAATTTGATTCAAAGCTTCGAAGACGGTATAAACTCCGTTCATTCCAGAAGAGGAAAGAAGAATTTCCGGATTTAGATTCGGGTAAAAAGAAGAGAGTGTGGAAAGAATTTTATCGACCGGATTTTCTTTTTCGACCTTCTCTCGAAAAATTTCCTGAAGAATTCCCTTTTTTAAAAGAAAGTCTTCAGCTTTTCTGGACGAAGCGAGACAACCCGTATGTTGAATGAAAGATAAGATTTCTTTTTCCAATTCTTTTAGATTGGGAATGACTAACGTGATGATTTCTTCGTCTTCAATGATTTCAAATTTTTGAATGGAGAATTTTTGAACGATCGCATCCGCGGCTTTTCTGGAAGATACGATGAACTGAGGAGTGGTGATCTTTCGGTTCTCTTTATTAAAATCTAAAATTCTCGCGATATAAGAATGGGCTACAAATCTCGGGTAACCCGATTTCAAACGAGAAAGGGTTTCGGTTCTTTTTTCTTCGTAGCCGATTACGTCCGTAAGTTGAGGAAGGCTTACCGAGACGGCATGAACGTTTTCGAATGGAATTCTTTCTCCGCAGAGAGTTCTATGTGGTTCGCTGATTTCTTTTAACATCTCTATGATTCCAGTTCGAGATCGATCCGTGATTTTTCAACCTGTAAAATTCTAAGATTTAGTTCTTTAACTAGGTTGTGTTTCTGAAATTTTCCGAATTCGATCTTCTTCCGTAAGTGCTCCGATGAGTTCGTCCAAGTCGCCTTCCATAATTGCGGAAAGATTATGACTCGTAAATCCGATTCTATGGTCCGTACATCTTCCCTGAGGAAAGTTATAGGTTCTTACTCTTTCGGAACGGTCCCCGCTTCCGATCATTTGTTTTTTGATCGCATCCGAGGCTTGTTTCTTATCTTCCGCTTGTTTTTCAAGAATTCTCGCGCTCAAAATTCTCAGAGCCTTGGCTTTGTTTTTATGCTGCGATTTTTCATCTTGGCAAGCGACTACAACGCCGGTGGGAATGTGAGTGATCCTAACAGCGGAGTCGGTCGTGTTTACGTGCTGACCACCGGCCCCGGACGAACGATAAACGTCGATTCTAAGATCGTTCTCATTGATCTCGACTTCTTCGGCGTCGGCTTCGGGAAGAACGGCAACGGTTACAGCGCTCGTATGAATTCTTCCGCCAGATTCGGTGCTCGGGATTCTTTGCACTCGATGTGTTCCGCCTTCGAATTTAAAAAGGTCGTAAGCCCGATCGTCTTCTAAGGCAAAAATAATTTCTTTTAGACCACCGATTCCCGTTGGCGAAGAATCGATGATCTCGGTTTTGATTTTATATTTATCCGCGAAACGGGAATACATTCTGAAAAGATCCGCTACAAAAAGACCTGCTTCTTCTCCGCCGGTCCCGGCTCTAATTTCTACGAGAATATTCTTTCCGGAGTTCGGATCGGGGGTCAAAAGTAGAATTTCGAGTTCTTTTTCAAGTTGCTCCAGCTTCTCGCCTGCTTGCCGGATTTCTTCCTTGAGCATCAGATGCATTTCTTCGTCCTTTTCGGACTGGATCAACTCTTCAGCGTCTTTTTTATCTTTTGTGAGTTTGAGATATTCTTCTACCTTGAGATAGAGAGGCGTCAGACGCGATCTTTCTTTATAAAGATTCTTGAGCGAGGAAGGATCCTTCGCCAGATTTAACTCTTCGCTGATCCGAAGGTATTTTTCTTGTATTTTTTCAAGTCTATCTATCATTGAATGAACTCGACCTTTCCTTTGTAAATCAACCCACTCTATGGAAAACCATATTTCCGTCGCAGAAGCTTTTTCTGAAAAATTCTTAACCTTACTGACCGATCTCAGAGGATACCGCAGTCCCTTTGGTAAAACCGTGGGCGATCCGGCCGATTTGATCGAAGAATGCGTTCAGAAGGCTGCAATTCGAGCCGGAGCCGTAAGCGCCGGTCTTTCGATTCCCAAGATGCATTTGGGATATCTTACCTTATTGCCTGAAATGATTTTATTCTATAGAATCCAGGGTCATCTCGTAAAAGATATCGCCGCTCTTTATGGAAGGGAATCTCAAGTCTCTCCGGAGATTATGAGCTATTGTATCTTTCCCGATACAAATCACGCTCTGATTCGATCCCTTGTTCGAGACATGGGAAGTAGAGTTCTCGTGAGACCCGCTTCTTTGGAAATTCTTCGTTCCATCGGCTTTCATCTCGGTTGGAAATTATTTCGTAAGAATGGAAATTCTTCTTCGAGATACGGATGGCTTCCTTATTTGGGCGCGATCTTGAACGGAGGAATTTCGTTTTTAGATACAAAAACAACGGGAAGAAGGGCGACCGAACTTTTTCAAAAAGAATTCGAATTTACAAATAAAATCGAAGAATAGAACTAAAAGAGAAACTGAAATATATTATGAATATTGAATCCATTTTGAAAAATAAAATCGTATCGAAATCATTTATCTTTAAAAATACGATTTTGATTTTGTTTACGGTTTCTTTTTTTAATCTCTGTAAGAGTAGTCACGAAACTTTTATAGAAGAAATTCAGGAATTGGTAGAGCAGGAAAAATACGAAAAGGCCGCCGACAAGTTAAAGGAAAAACTTCAATCGCCGAAGGACCGCGACGAAATCCTTTCTTCGGAAGCTCCCGATTCTATGAGGGTGATCGAGTTTTCAAATGATCGATTGAAGTTGGTCTGGACGGAAGATCAAAAAATATTCTATCAGGATCTTTCTGCGGGTGAAAATAATTCGAGAAGTTTGGACCAGATTCCTTCCAACTTATCTCTTTCTCAAAACGCGAATTATGCGTTGGTCGAATATCCGATGCAAGCTTCGGGCGGTTGTCGATACGTTGCGATATCATTAAAAGATTCCAGTCTTTCTTACGAAGCGGGCGCTCAAGTTTCTTGTAAGAATCGGGGATCGATTCTTCCCGATGGATCTAAAATTTATTACTTCGTCGATGACAATCTTTATGAAGAAAAAACGGTAGAACCGAGAAAGCCGGTTTTAGTTTTGAATAAAGAAAAGATCGTTTCTCCTTTTCCGAATCTAAAAACACGTTCTTTGATGTATCCATCCGGAAATTCTTTTTTGATTTTTTCAGGAAATGCAGGTTCTTACAATTTGTACTGGTTTCATCCCACACAAAAAACCGCGGAAAAAATTGATAAGGATATTTTGAGTCCGATCCTTTATTATGGAAACGGAGAGAGCGCTTATTATATCGGCGGAGAAATCGGGAAATTACATTTGAGAAGAATTAATTTTTCCTCTAAGGGTAAACCCGCGATCACGAAACTTTTTACCGTGAGCAGAAAAGAAATTTATCCTTGGAAATTAGCAAAGAAGAACGAGTTCCTTTCGGGTTATTCCGGAAAGGTTCATCTTTGGGGTCCTTTGAAAAAAAGTCAGAATCTCCCAATCCTTTGCGAAAGGGCTTATCTTTCCGGGGATGATCGAATCGTCTGTGAAACCGAACCCGGTCAGTTGATCTTGAGCAAACTCGATTTTCAACCGGAAGATTGGAGTATCTGGAAACTCTACGAAGAGGTTCGTAGCAAATAAAGATTATAAGAATAGATTGAGAATCAGGGGTTCTCTGCTATTTACGCCCGGGGTCGGAGCTCCGTATCTGGTCTTGACGTAACTTCCGCCTTCGTAATCTCGATCGATCAAGGAACCGGAAGGAATCACTCGAATCGTAGATTCAAAATTGGATTTTGTTGCCCATTCTTTCAAAACTGTTTCGGAAGATTCTTCTCCGATTGCGATGATCCTGGAAACAAATGTTTTTTTAACACTATCTTGAAATTCAGGATTTTTAAATTCTTCCAAATAAAAAATACCGAATCTCGCAAACGGAAATTGATACGTAATCAGAGGAATGTTGTTCTCTTCTAAACCGGGAAGATTATTTTCCGTAAACGTAGAAAGATCTTTTTTCCAAGTTTCCGACGGGTTGTGGGATAGAAATTCTTTCGCGAGTTTTCCGTCCGGTTGAAAGAGGAATGTAAATTCTTTCCATTCTCCATCAGAATTTGAAATCAAGTTTCCGTTTTCAAGTTTTGCTCCGGGCAAAAGAATCGAACCCGCTAAAAGATAAACTCCGTAGGTTCTGGAAAGATTGGAAAAAATTCTTTGGTAAGTGGATGAGATTTTTGAATATGGATCCGTCTTTTGTCCGGTAATCAATCCGATCCAATTTCTAAAACGGTTTTCTAATTTTAAAAGATAAAAGGCCCGTTCTAAACTAGGACGGGAAAAAGTTTCCTGACGCGAGTTTAGAAAATACAAAAAACTTCCCGAATGCGAAGGAAGAACAACTAACGTATTCTTTTTTAAAAGTCCTTTTTGTTTTGCCTGTTTGATCGGGTTGTCCAGAGATCTAAAAAATCTTTCCTCAGAAGAGAAATCTTCGAGTCGCCACTCCGGCTGAATTACAAGAATGTTTCCCGCGTTTCTATCAAACCCCGCCGTAAGAATTTGATATTCTTTTTGTTTTAGTGCGTTGTATTGTTCGGAAGAAATTTCTTTTCCCGAAAAAATGGAGGCGATTCCTAAAAATATAGGAATCAATATTAAGGATGCGATTGCGTTTTTCCAAAATGGAGTCATATTCTTTTTCTCTAATGAACTAAAGAGGCGTATTCCTTGAGATAGAGATTGACCGCGTCATACATGTATTCGGAAAACAAGGGACTCGGATCGTAAGAATGGATATTTTCCCAAGCGATGTAGTCGTGTTCGTCGGAGAGTTGAATTTCTCCGCCCAAAAAATCCGCGTGATAGGCGATGATGATACAAGGGAAGTTCCCCTCGTTCACTCTGTGTTTATGAATGAAGAGAGGTTTTGGCGAAACCTGGATCTGAACCTTGGGGCCCAATTCTTCTTCGATTTCGCGTTCCATGCTGAGCTTCCAGTCTTGATAGAACTCGTCTTCGTTCATTCGTCCGCCGGGCAAGTCTCCCAGACCCGATTTTCTATCTCTGAGAATCAGTAGCTCGTCTCCCTTTCTTAGGAAAAGTTTTTGTGTGATTTGAAAGAAGCCGTGTTTGCTCAAGGATGATTGATTCTCCGAGTTTCCATAACAGGGACTGATAATTTTTCGTTGCTGACAATCATTTTTATCTTCGATTCCTATTTTGCGGAATGAACTTCTTGATCGGAGAATCCGTTAGATTCTTAAATATTTTTAAAAATTCTACTTAGAATCGAAAATCGGATTCTAACGATTCGAATAGAAGAACGCCAGAATCAAAGTTAGGACGATAAAAATTAAGTTTAGAATGAATCCGGAATGAAGCTGTTTTCGTTCCGTCGGTTTGAGGAAATACGCGGCAAAGATGACCGAAATAAATCCTCCTAAGTGCGCCCAACGTGCGACTCCGTCATCCGTAAAGACGTTCGTGATGTCCGAATAGACCATGATCCACGCGACAAGAAAGACGGGAAAGGGAATGTTCTTCTGATTAAAACGCAAGGAGAATGGAGAGAGCAAAGCGGCAACCGCCGCGATTCCTGAAATCGCGCCTGAGGCGCCGACTACGGGTGTTGAGTCGTGTAAGATAATGCCTCGAATAAAAGAATCCAAAAGAGAAGAAACCAAAGCTGCCATAAAAAAGAAAAGCAACCATCTTCCTTTTCCGGCTTTATATTCAACGGCTCTTCCGAGGAAAAAAAGATAAAACATATTTCCAAAAAGATGAAATAGGTTTCCGTGATAAAACACGGCCCCGATCCAAGAGATCGGTTGAATATGTCCCGGATGATTTAGAAAGTACTGACGTATTAAATGTTCCGGTAAAAAAATATTCACTAGAAAGAACGTCGCCGTCATTAAAAAAACAAAAAAGGTAGTTAAAGGAAATTCAAAAAGAAGAATCCGAATCAAGGTGTTTCTTTTCTCCCTGGAAAATATCGAGTTAGATAAGATTTTAGAATGATCTTCAATTCGACGATCATTCTGGATGAAAATTCCCTATCTTTTTGCTCGCGTATCCAACGGTTCAGAATCGCATCCGTTACTTCTACGATAATTCTTGAGATGATTTTATTTTCCGCGGGATTCACTTGGAACTGAGCCAAGATCAGGGAAACGTTCTCGGAGATTTTTAAATTGTTTTCTCGGTCAATTTCAATCAACTCCGGATCTTGCTTCATCGAAGACCAAAGCGGAGCGAACCCCGGTTCCGTCAGATAAAAATTTGCAAAAGAATCGATAACGAGATCGATCAAGTCTTCCCAATTGATTCCTGAAAGATCTGACTGAAAAATTTCGGAAAGCATCTGATTGACTCTTTCCAGATGTCTTTGACCAACCGCATTCAAGACGGCGTGTTTATTCGGAAAGTATTGATACAAAGAGCCGATTGGAATCTCAGCTTCTTGGGCAATCATATTGGTCGTGATCGCTTCCGCACCGTTTCGCTCTAATAACACGGCGACTACGTCTAAAATCTTCTGAACACGATCGATGGATCTTCTCTGAGAAGGTTCCTTTCTTGGATCCAAAAGAGACGGATTTTTCCCTGATTCGCTATTTATAATTTTCTTAGTCATAATTGTTTTCTTTGAAATCAAAGCAAATCTCCGCCGGTGAAACGGTCAGGTTCCATTTATGGAATTCACGGGAGAAATTCAAGAAAAGTATTGAGTGAAAACTGAATTGTTCTCGTTTTCTCAGCCTAATCTTCCTTTTCATTCATTTAAGAATTTAAAGAAAAAAGTAGGATTTCCTATTTCAAGAATTTGATTCAGGCCTTAAAGGATAAGAACTTGATCTATTCATTTTATAAGGAGGAAAATCTGTTCTTCCAGAAAAGGCTTTGAATTTCTCTTTGGCTAAAATTTGTTACAAGGTCGGAAAAGAATTCTTAGTTTGCAAAGGTTGGTGCGATAAACTAAAGAATAGTATAGAATTCTAATTGAATCTTCCTAAGAATAGAATGGATCGAGCAATTTGAAAATTCTCCAGAAAAGATTCACTTTTTTTAAACTGAATTAAAAAATTTCGCCATTGGAAAACCCTCCTTTCGATTTCCGGAACCGTATTGTGGAGAAGGAAAAAATGAGCTTGAACTCAAAAGAAAGGAAGGTGCGAATATGGGAATGGATTTAATCCATAGAATTCCACGTAAGTTAGAAGAGCTTTTGGGTCCGGAAGGAACGGACCAATTTGTGGTTTTCTTAAACGATGCTTTTATGGCTTCCAAAACAACTACGCTCGAAACCTCCGTAAATCTATTTGAAACAACTTTTCATTCCGAGAGTAGAAATATATTTCTGAGCTTAGAAGCATTGAAAACAAGTGTTTCCGCAGAGCTTGAAAAATTACGTTATGAAATCAAAATCGAAGTTACGGACGTTCGAGGTGAAATTTTAAATTTCCGCGCTGAAGTAAAAGTTGAGATCGCAGAGTTAAGAACTGAAATGGCCGAGCTCAGATCTGAATTCAAAACAGATAGCGCCAATCTTCGTAAAGAAATTTCAGAACTCAGAGAAGAATTAAAGATCGAAATTGTGGAACTTCGATCTGAACTGAAATCTGAAATCATGGAATTACGAACGGAGTTAAAGACTGAAATTGCTGAAGTAAAAGCCGAATTGAAAGCAGAAATTGCAGATCTTAGAACGGAACTAAAATCAGAAATTGCAAATGTGAAGACAGACTTAGAAACGAAAATAAACGATCTTAGAACGGAATTAAAATCAGAAATTGCAAATGTGAAGACAGACTTAGAAACGAAAATAAATGATCTTAGAATAGGATTAAAAACGGAAATAAACGATCTTCGGACCGAAATGAGATCTGAGTTTGCAAATTTGAAATTTGAAATTGCGGAAGTTCGAAAAGACTTAAATATCAGCGTTTCCGGATTGAAAACTGAAATTGCCAATTTTCGAACCGAAGTGAAAACAGAAATCTCGGACGTTCGAATCGAATTACAAAAATCAATTGGCGATATTCATAAATCCATCGTTTTACAGACACGTTGGATTCTCGGGGGAATGTTGGGAGTCGCAACCCTTTCAGCGGCTTTGGGAAAAATTCTAAATTAATTAATTTTTGCCGAAGAAGGGACTCGCCCCTTCACAGTCTCGCATCGTGCTCGACTGAGTTCCGGGGCGTCTTTCTCGCGCACTCATCCATCCTGGATTCGTGTCGCGTTTTTCGCTTCTCACGGAAGCTCAAAACGCTCTCGCTCGAAAGCTTCGAGTCCATGTTGGATTGTTATTTTAATTTTGCCGAAGAAGGGACTCGCCCCTTCACAGTCTCGCGTCGTGCTCGACTGAGTTCCGGGGCGTCTTTCTCGCGCACTCATCCATCCTGGATTCGTGTCGCGTTTTTCGCTTCTCACGGAAGCTCAAAACGCTCTCGCTCGAAAGCTTCGAGTCCATGTTGGATTGTTATTTTAATTTTGCCGAAGAAGGGACTCGAACCCCCACGACCTTGCGATCGCTGGCACCTGAAGCCAGTGCGTCTACCAATTCCGCCACTTCGGCGAGGTGGAATGCAGCGAGAAACTGCTCTTACAATTTCGAGATGCTCGGCTTTTCCGTCATCCATTATTTTGGAATTCATTGACACGGAGGTCGTTCGGATTCTATGATCCAGGTAGAATGAAAGCAGAACGCAAAACCTCTGAAACTGAAATCAAATTGGAGATGAATCTCCGCGGAACCGGTAAGTATCGCTTTGATACGGAGATTCCTTTTTTCGAGCACATGCTTTCTCATATTTCCAAACACGGTTTGATTGATCTTGATCTCTGGTTGAGAGGAGATATTGAAATCGATTGTCATCACTCTGTGGAAGACACTGCAATTCTCATGGGAAGCACAATCCACAATCAACTCGGCGACAAGGCCGGTATTTTTAGATACGGGCATTTTACTCTTACTATGGACGAAGTCTTGACCACGGTTGCCGTGGATCTCGGTGGTCGTTACTTTTTCAAATATACCGGTCCTGAACTCACCGGAAAATTCGGAATTTATGATGCAGAGTTGTCTTTAGAATTCTTACAAAAACTCGCGCTCAACGCGAAGATGAATCTTCACGTAGTAGTTCACTACGGTGATAATAGACATCATATTCACGAATCGATCTTTAAGGCTTTGGGCAAGGCTCTTAGGATGGCGATCGCGCAAGATTCCGCTTCGGCAGGAGCGATTCCCTCTACAAAAGGAGTTTTGGAGTGATCGCTATTCTCGATTATGGAATGGGAAATATTCATTCTTGCATTAAAGCCGTTTCTCTTTATACAAAAGACTTTATATTTACCAACGATCGTGCTACGATTGAAAACTCGAAAGCGTTGATTCTTCCCGGCGACGGACATTTTGATAAAGCGATGGAGAATCTAAATGCGACCGGTCTTCGAGATACGATCGACAAACACGTTTCCTCAGGAAAACCTCTTTTCGGAATTTGTATCGGTTTTCAAATTCTCTTTGAATCTTCTGAAGAAATTGCACAAGGTTCGAAGAAGGATCAGATTGAAGGTTTGGGTTATATCAAAGGAAAGATTCGAAAATTTCACGGTAAGGATTTTAAAGTTCCTCATATCGGTTGGAATCGTCTTCAGTTTCGTAAGAAGGAAAAGAGTATTCTTCTGAAAGGAATTCCGGATCAGTCTTTCTTTTATTTTATTCATTCTTACAGACCGACGGACGCGGAAGGAAACGCTATCACCGGTCTCTGCGATTATTATCAGGAAAAGTTTCCTGCGGTTGTGGAAAAAAATAATATTTTCGGGACTCAGTTCCATCCCGAAAAATCTCATACTCACGGACTTAAACTTTTGGAGAATTTTATTCAATCTGTATGATCATCATTCCCGCCATAGATTTATTAGATAATTGTGCAGTTCGTTTGTTCAAAGGAAATTACGAAGAAAAGAAAATCTATTCTTCGGAACCTTGGAAACTCGCTGACGGTTTTAGTAAGAATGGAGCCTCTTTGCTTCACCTCGTCGATCTCAACGGCGCTAGAAATCAAATCGGTGTAAATGAACATTCTATCTTGAAGATTCGAGAAACCACCTCGCTGAAAGTTCAACTGGGTGGTGGAATCCGAGATAAAGAAAAATTAGAATACTATCATAAAATCGGGATCGATCGTTTCATAATCGGGACCGCCGCCGTAACCGATCCGGATCTTCTCAAATTTGCGCTCGAAACTTACGGAAAGGATCGAGTCGTAGTTGCCGTGGATGCAAGAGATGGAATCGTAAAAATCTCAGGTTGGGAAAAAGATTCCGGCGTCGATTACAGAGACCTAATGGATCGACTTGCAAAGGCAGGGATTGAGCACGTAGTTTTTACGGACATCGCGCAAGACGGGACTTTGGCCGGGCCAAATTTAGAAGCGTATCGTGAGATTCTCAACTCGTTTCCGTTTCAAGTCATAGCCTCCGGCGGAATTTCCTCTTTAAAAGATCTTATGGATCTTTCTTCCCTGGATACGAAAATTCCTCTCTATGGAGTGATTACGGGAAAGGCATTGTACGAAGGAAAATTAGATCTCGCTGAAGCGATTTCTTCACTCTAAGAAAGGAAACCGAAGAATCCATTTGGATTTTTCTTTTCATCTGGAAAGGAACCATACATAAAGGTAAATCGATCTTACAGGATCGGGGAAATTCATGAATCAATTATCTAAAAATAAAATTTCGATCATTCTCTCTGCTATAGGTTTGATCCTCTCCTTCCTTCTCATCCAAAAATACTATGGAGACCCGAGTTCCGTCGGAGAAGCTCTTTGCAACGCGATCAGCGAATCCGGTTCCTGTGACAAGGTTTCTGAAAGTTCCTTTTCCGCCATTCGCAACGTTCCCGGATTAGGCGATCTCCCGACCGCGCTTTTTGGTTTTATCTTTTATGGATTTGTGGGATTTCTTTTTGTCCTTTCCGAAATTAAAAAGGAAACCGCAGAAGCGAACCTTCGTCTCGCGTTTTATGTATTGCTCTTAGGTTTAGTCGCGGATGTGGGTTTGTTCATTATATCGGTCGGAGTGATCAAAGCGTTATGCGGTCTTTGTGCCGCGACCTACGTAGTGACGATCGCCTTGATTGTCGTAAACTATCCCGGTTTTAAATCGATCTCCGATAAATCCGTCTCCGCCGTAACCGGAAGTCTGAACGGAAACTTTCTAAATCTTTTAATCGTAATCTTATCTTTTTTTGTTCTCGGTCTCTACGGAGGACGAATTTCTACGGGCGGTGCGAGACTTGTTTCGGGTTCCGCTTCCGGTGAAAAAGCGATTCCACTTCTTTTAAAAGAATTTGAATCGACTCCAGCGGTTCAGATCGATCTAAAAGACACTCCGATTGTGGGAGATCCGAACGCGCCGATCACGATCGTCAAATACGCAGACTTTAACTGCGGTCATTGTATGCACACGAGTAAAATTCTTAAATCCTTTCTGAGCGAATACGACGGTATCATCAAGGTGGCTTATAAGAACTTTCCTTTGGATGGAAATTGCAATCGACTCGTTGGCAGAAAATCTCCCGAAGCCAGTTCTTGTGTCGCTGCGAGCGCGGCGCTTTGTGCGAATCAGCAGAGTAAATTCTATCCGGTTTATACCGGTCTTTATGAAGACAATGAAACCGGTGTGATGCATACGGTCGCAACCGTAAGTCGACTTGCTGAAAAAAACGGTCTTAAAATGGATCAATTCCGTTCTTGTATGAGTTCTCCAAAAATCAGAGATCAAATCAATCGAGAAGTTGACGAGGCGGAGAAATTAAAGATCAACTCGACCCCGACTCTGTTTATCAATAATAAGCCTCTTCCGAAAAGTGGAACTCCGGATGTAGACTTTTTGCGTCAATTGATCAATCAACTCATTAGTCAGAGCTGAACGACTTTCGGAAACGATGGAGACGGAGAAACGATTCTGCAGGAATTGCGGTACTCACATTTTAGCGGATTCAATACAATGTGTTTTCTGCGGGTCGTTTCAATCAAGAGAAGGAATTCCATTCTTTCGATTTCTTTCGGAAAGTAAGTTTTTTAGAATCAAGGTTCTCTATCCGGGAATGCCGATTTTAGGATTTTTACTTTTAGTATTGAGCGTCGTTCTTTGGAGAAAAATTCTTCCTCTTTCCCTACCGATTTTATTTTTTCTTTGGTCCTTGATTTTTTCAGTTTCGGGTTGGATCGGCGAATTGATCTTAGATATGAAATTTCACGGAGACGTGAAGGATTTTCGAGAGGGATTTATAGAATGGCAGAAACGTCTTTATGATCGCTCTCCGTATCTCTCCTATCTTGGAATGATTTTGTTTGTCGCCACTCCTCTGATTCAATGGCAAAACTCTCTTTGGTTTTCGCTGGCCTCCGCTAGTATTTGGACCGGGTTAGTTGCTTTCATTTTTTTAGTCATCTTTCCTCTGATTTAGAAATTTATGAATTTCTTTCATCTCAAAAAAACGTTTCGACTTCCGGTGACTTTCAACTGGATCTTGGGAGGATCGTTTGTTTCCGTTCTTTTTTCCATTCTCAAATTTTTTAATACGGAAGGATTGGAAAAGGTTTCCTATTCTGAATTGTTATTATTCTTAATCGTAAACGCCGGAACTGCCATTCCGATAAACTATCAACTGGCGAATGGTCGGTGGAATCTTCAAAAATGGATGAAGATTTCGTTTTATTTCTGGCATATTCCGATGCTTCTTTTCAACGCTTGGCTCACGGTCCAAGTTCCGGATTTTTTATTTGTTATGCTAACGGCTCTTTACGGGAGTTATCTCGCTCCTTTTGGAATGATGGAAAGGCGTTACTTTATTTTCGGCGCTTTGATCTATTCGTTATGTTTGTTCTTATTTTATTTTACCGGAATTGCAGGAACTTCGCCGATTCGTTTTAGCGATAGAACTCTGGTGATTTTCTTTTTTATTTTTGTCTTAACGATCCTTTTGTATTTTTATTGGATGAGCATAACCTCAGGATTCTTAAAATCACAAAGTTCAAAGGTTCAAAAACTCCTTCGATCTTCTAGAAAAGATAAACGCAAACTTTCCGAAGAAAGAAAAACAATCGAAGAATTGATGGCCCAGCTAAAGAAGTCCTTTGATATTATCAAAAAGGATTTATTAACCGCTAAAAGAATTCAGAAGAGTATGCTTCCTGCCGGTTTTGAAAAATATTCCGACTTGGATATTCGAGCGGAATATATCCCCAGAGACGAAGTCGGTGGCGATTTTTACGATATCACCCGTACTAACGAAGGTGTCTATCGTCTCTTTTTAGCGGATGCAACGGGACACGGAGTTCAGGGCGCGTTGATTACGATGGCGATCAAAGTTGGATACGAATTTTTAAAACAATCCGCAAAAAGACCCGGCGAAATATTAGAAATTTTGAATTCAGAATTTATCGAGAAATTTAAATCGTTAAACCTCTATTATACCTGTATTCTTGTGGATCTTGATTTAACCAAAGGTATTTTGCGCTATTCCTCCGCGGGTCATCCGGAACAAGTTCTAATGCAAAATTCCGAATTTCTAACACTTCCAAATATGGGAAGAATGATCGGACTTTCTTCCGCTTCCATTTACAAGGATAAGATTTTAAAGATTCATCCGGAAGATCGAATCCTACTTTTTTCAGACGGTCTTTTTGAAGTACCGAATTTACGCAAAGAATTCTATGGAGAAAAAAGACTCCATAATTTACTGAAAAGAGAAAAAGAAAAATCGTCTCAAGAACTCGTCGATATTATCTTAGAAGACGTAGAGAAATTCACGGATGGAAATGTTTTTCAGGACGATTTGACCGTTATTTCCCTAAGAATTTCCAAAGATTCTTCGATTCGATAAACGTTTTCATTTAGTGGGAAATAAGAATTTTACCGAAACCATTTCGAATTACAAAAATAGAATTTTCATTCTTTAGCGGATTTTGTATTTTGTCTCACTATGCCCAGTATAACAACGAGAAAGCGAATTCTTTTCGGTTTTCTATTCTTAGTTTTTCTTTCATCCACTTTTCTTTTACATACGATATTTTTTAAACCGCTTACGCTCGGTCTTTTTTATGAGAAGGTTTTCTGGGAGTCCGTTTTAGACGATCCGGAATATCTTACTTCTCTCGGCGTTCTTAATAATCTTGGAGTCGACGGGTATCAAAAGCGACTAACGGACATCTCGATTGAAAAACAAAAACAAGACTTAGAAAAAGCAAAGAAGAATTTAGAAGTTCTTCTTTCTTATGGAAAAGAAGGATTAGCGGATCAGGAATTACTTTCTTTTGAAATCTTGGAATGGTCTCTTCGTCTTCGAATTGCGGGAGAAAGATTTTTGTTTCATGATTATCCCGCAAATCAGTTATTCGGCGTTCAAAGTCAGATTCCGACTTTCTTAGCGACTCAACATCCGTTGAAATCTTCCAAGGATGTGGATAATTATATTCTTCGGTTGGGAGCCGTTCCTAAAAAAATAGATCAACTGATAGCGGGAATTCTACTTCGAGATAAGAATCTGATTCTACCGCCGGACTTTATTTTGGACCGTTTGATCTCCGAGGTTTCGGGATTTGTCTCCCTTCCCGCGAGGGAGAATATCCTCTACGTCGCCTTTGAAAAAAAACTGAGAAAAATCGATTCTATCTCAAAGGAAAAACAAGATCTCTATTTAATTCAAGTTCAGAATTCTATCGTTACTCAAATTTTTCCGGCATATTCCAAATTGCTAAACTTATTTAACGAACAGAAAAAACATTCCGACTCGAGGGCCGGAGTTTGGAAACTTCCGGACGGAGATCAATACTATTCTCACGAGTTAAAAAAACATACTACAACGGATTTGAGTCCGGAAGAAATTCACAATATAGGTCTTTCCGAAGTATCGCGAATTCAGACCGAAATGAAGACCATTCTAAAAGGACTCGGTAAGAATCAACCGATTCCCGCGGCGATGGCGGCTCTTCGAAAAGAACCCCAATTCTTATTTCCGGATTCGGAAGAAGGGAAACTTCAAGCCTTAGAGGAATATAAGAAAATTCTAAAGGACGGTGAAGAAAAGACCAGACCTCTTTTCCGAAAAATGCCCGAAGGCAAAGTTGAAGTGGAAAGAATTCCGGTTTTTAAAGAGAAGACCGCGCCGGGCGCCTATTACGACGAACCGGCTCTGGACGGATCCAGACCTGGAATTTTTTACGCCAATCTCAGGGACACGAAAGAGATCCCTAAATTCGGAATGCGAACTCTTACGTATCACGAAGCGATTCCGGGGCATCATTTGCAGATCGCTATCATGCAAGAATTAAAAGGTCTTCCCCGTTTTAGAAATACGATTACATTTACGGCGTACGTTGAAGGTTGGGCCTTGTATGCGGAACGTCTTGCAAAGGACTATCATTTCTTTCAAGATCCTTATTCCGATCTCGGAAGATTGCAAGCTGAACTGTTTCGGGCTGTTCGTTTGGTAGTGGATACCGGATTACACTACAAACGTTGGACTCGAGAAGAAGCGATTTCTTATATGATGGAAAATACGGGAATGGCGCCGAAGGACGTAACCGCAGAGATCGAAAGATATATCGTTTATCCAGGCCAGGCGTGTTCTTATAAACTTGGAATGTTGAAAATTTTAGAACTCAGGGAAAAGGTTAGAGAAAACAAAAAAGAAAAGTTCGATATCCGTGAATTTCATTCAGTCGTTTTGGACAGCGGTTCTTTACCTCTTACGATCCTTGAGAATTTAGTAAAAGAGAAATTGTTAAGCGAAAAAAAATAAACCGAAGTCACTTTGAAATCGTTGGCGTGTGATTCAGTGTTTTATCTTTTCCGGCGATATAAGCCTGTTCTATCGCGGCATGAAGGTATTCCTTTGCCTTACGGATCGATTCTATTAAGGAATTCCCCAATGCCAAGTAAGAAGTGATCGCTGAAGAATACGTGCATCCCGTTCCATGCGGATAAAATCCGCTCACGAACGGTTTTTCAAAGGAATAAATTTTATTTCCGTCATAGAGAATATCCAGAGCGATTGTTTCGTTTTGAAGATGTCCTCCCTTTAAAAGAACGGGAACTCTAAATTTTTCAAAAATTTCTTTTGCAAGGTCAGGCATTTCTGAGCTACTTTTGATTTTTCTTCCCGAAAGAATTTCTGCTTCGTCTAGATTCGGAGTAATGAGTTCGGCGATCGGAATCAAGCGATTCAATAGAGCGTCGATTGCAGAGTCTTGTAAAAGTTTTGCTCCGCTCGTTGCAACCATCACCGGATCGATCACCAAGAAAAACGGATCCTTTTTTTTACGGTCCGATAAAAGAGAATGGGTTCGTTCGATGATTGCGGTCGAAAACAACATTCCTGTTTTGATTGCCTTAACTGGAAAATAGTCCATCACGGCACAAATTTGTTTTTCTAGAAAGTCGGAATCTACTTCCAAAATTCCTGTGACGCCCGATGGATTTTGCGCGGTTAAACAAGTGATTGCTGAAGTTCCAAAAGTGCCTATGGCCGTAAACGTTTTCAGATCGGCTTGAATTCCGGCTCCACCTCCGGAATCGGATCCGGCGATCGTAAGAGTAACAGGTTTGATTTTGTTCATAGATAAGTTTCTTAGATAATTTTGGACAAGTTCGAAAATAAAAAAACTCTATTTTCTTTTTTTACGCGGAGTCGAGTTTTGAATTAAGCTCGGCCATCCGTATATATTCAGATCAACGGTTTCACTCGCGTTGAATTTTACGCCTTCGTCTTCTAATATTTTTTTTTGAAGAATCGAACGTCCCGTATCTCCCCGAAAAGAAATTTTTCCCTGGCTATTGATCACTCTTTGCCAAGGAATTTTTTGTTCCTGACTTTTGGAAAGCGCGTTGAGGGCATAACCGACTGCACGAGCGGCCCTAGGTTTTCCTAAAAGGGCCGCGATCCTTCCATAAGAAGTGACTTTTCCTTTCGGAACTTTTTTCACCAAGGTGTAGACTTCTTTAAAAAATGAAATCTCTTGAATGTCTTTTTCTTTTTTCACGTTATGCGTTGTTTGAGTTTTGCTTTTGAAAGGAGTTCTATAAAAATCTAAGTTGCGACAAGTTCCGGGTTTACCGGTAGTTCTACTCGAAAGGTTGTTTTTCCGGGAACCGAGGTTAAGGTGATTTTGCCTTTGTGTTTTTCTACGATTCCTTTTACGATTCCCAATCCGAGCCCGGTTCCTTCACCCTGATCCTTTGTAGTAAAGAAAGGATCCCAAATTCGATCTTGAATTTTAGAAGGAATTCCTGGGCCATTGTCTTCGATTTGAACGATTACGAAATCGCCGGATTGAAATACGGAAATTTCGATTCTTCCGTTACCCTTGAGCGCCTGAACTGCATTTTGAATAAGATTGGTCCAAACCTGATTTAATTCATCCGGATTGCACACAACCATAGGAATATCCGAAAAATTTCGAACTACCTCGATTCCGTATTTAACCTGATTATGAAGAATCACTAATGTCGTATCCAGACCCTCGATGATGTTCGCGGGCGATAAAGTTTTAGATTGATCCAAGTGAGAATACGACTTCAGAGCTTTTACGATCCTGACCACGTTCCGAATCGCGTAACGAATATTTTTGATATTGCGATTGATATGGGTCGCATTTTTGAGCATCAAATAGCCGCGATCGTCGTCGTCCATGATCACTCTGTAGATATATTTTCTTTCCTCTCCGATTTGATTCTCAATGATAAAATTGGAAAGTTCCGCCGAGATTGCATCGCTAAAATTCATTTGTTTCATTTCTTCACGAAGCTGATTTTTTAAACGAAACTTTTCTCTCGAATCCAAATCGGAACTTTTTTTATTTCTTAAAAGATGAAGAAGCGCCAGTTCAAAATTCCTTCTTAGGGTTTTGTTTTCTGCGAGCAGAACAATGTCGAAAATATTTCGCACAAGATAATTCATGTTTTGATCCAGATTGTCTGCTGCTCCGTTGATTACTCCCGCGGGGGTGTTGATCTCATGTGCAATTCCCGCAACCATGATACCGAGTGAAGCCATTTTTTCTGACATGATCAATTGAGATTGTGCATTCTCAAGTTCTCGAGTTCGAATTCGAACCTTTTCTTCGAGTGTTTCCGTCAACTCGATTAGGCGCTCGTAAAAAATCGCATTCGACAAGGACATAACGGAGACCGCGCGGATATCGTTTAGTTTTTCAATTTCTTGCGACGTGTATTTTTTTTGATTTTTTCTTTCTGCTAAAACGATCATTCCCAATAAACTTTTATTCAAGATCAGCGGGACCACGAGTTCGGCTTCGGTTGTTGTGAAGAAAATTTCTGCGGAGTTTCGAATTTTACTCAAATAAGGATCGGTTTCGAATTCTTTAAAATTATAAATCTTATCGTTTTCGGTAACCCAGAGTAGAAAGGGATCAAAGATAAAAAATTGTATTTCACCTGAGTCCGGAAACGGAGCAAATTTCCCCATTTCCTCTTTCCATAAGAAGATCGTAACTTTTTTTGTCGGAATAACGGTCTGAATGAACTTTAGAATTTTTTCACATACCAGTTCGGTAAGATTGGTGGCTATCAGATCGTTCTTAAATTGATCTAAGACGGAAAGATACTTTACGATCTCCACGTTGGAGGATTGGAGAAAAGGAAAAATTCTTCCTAAGAATTTTCCGGAAATTCTTCTTAAAATTCGAATGGAAAGAATGTAGATTAAAAATCCAAGAAGCGCTCCGGGAATGAGAGTTAAGAATATTCTAAGAATTTCGAAAGAAAAGAAATGGAATGACTGCAAAATTAGGACAGAGATAAGCTGAAAACCAGCTATCAAGAGAATCAAATAGATAATCGGCCCTAAGGCGTTGAGTCGGCGGGTAGGCATAGAAAACGCGTAAGAATCATGTTCGATCAGGATAAATCAGTCAAAGAGTTTTTTACCATTTCTCGTGTTTACGGGGCTTACTACGAAATTTATTCACCGGAACGAGGAACCGTAAGGGCTTTTCTAAGAGGAAAGTTGCGTACGATTGCCGCGGAAGAACGACATCCCTTTGTCGTCGGTGATCGGATTCTCGCAGAACCGTCTTCCGGTCAGGACTGGGTGATTTCAGAAAGAATGGAAAGAAAATCTTTCCTAACAAGAAAAAGCCGGGAAGGTGATACACAAGTTCTTTGTGCAAACGCGGATCAAACAGCGGTCTTAGTTTCTCTCAAATCTCCCGAAACAAAGGACGGATTTATCGATCGTTGTCTCGCGGCGGTCTTTACGTCACGGACAAAACCTCTCATTCTATTCACAAAATTAGATTTAGTTTCCGATCAAGAAGCCGAAGTTCGTCTTAAAGTGTATCGAGATTTAGGTTATCAAGTTCTTGGAGTTTCTTGCACGACGAGCGAAGGAATTCCGGAATTGCAGGAATATCTAAAGGGAAAAGCCACGTTCTTAGTTGGAAATTCGGGAGTTGGCAAGTCTACTCTGCTCAATCTACTGACTCAAAAACAAATTCAGAAAACGTCCGGAATCAGCGTCTCCAAGGACAAAGGAAAACATACGACTACCAATTCTCTTTTGATTGCGTTGAACGACGGAACCACGCTGATCGATTCTCCCGGAATCAAAGAATGGGGAATTCTTCATCTAAAAAAAGAAGAAATAATGGAGAGTTTTCCTGAACTCTTTAGTCAAAAAAAGAATTGTGAAGAATCAAATTGTTGCATACTTTCATCCAATTGCGCGATGATCCAAGCATTAGAAAGTGATCGTATTACCTTAGAAAGAAAGAAAAGTCTCGAATCTATGCTTGCAAGTCTTGATAATCCCCATAGAGTCACACGGAGAGATAGAATTTCAAAATGAAAGTGTCCCATTCTAGCATTGAGTTTGATTCGATCGAAGATCTCATCGATTTTACGAAAGAATTTGAAACCGGATCTATGATTCGTTTTCTTTCCCCGATTGAAGACAATGCCGGAAACGTACTCGTAAAAGAAGAAGTTCAAGTAAAAGAATCGGCCCTTGCTCGTTTGAAAGACATCAAAGGTCAATACAATCCTAAATTCGACGTTAAGCTAAACAAAGAACTCTTAGAACAAATTCAGAACATTCTCGCGATTAAAGTTGTGGATCAACTGAAAGTTTCAGAAATGAAATTCTTAAAATTCATGTATGGGAATTCCATTTACAATTACAAAGGAATCATTCGTAATTCTTTAAATTCAAAAAAGACGGTTCTTACTCTTTTAAAAGCCTATATCCAAAATGTAAACTTTTTCAAATATATCAGCGAGTTGGGACTTTTATCTCTCGGAATCGTGATGATACCGGATACGATGAAATTTCGTTTGTTGCGGAGATATGCGTTCACTGCGGGAATTCTTATGGATATCCCTCGAATCAACGTTGATAAATATACAAAACTTCCTTCCGAAGACGGTGAAAAGATCCGGATCGCAAAAAAGTGTTCCGATATATTACAAAAATTAGATCTTCAAGAATTCATGTATCCGGCGATCGCAAGCCACATGCCTTTGGGGATGATCGAAAATCCGGATAAGCCGATTTCTATCGAAAAGTTGGGTCATCCAGAAAACCCGGATGAAACCTTTTTGGACGGAATTCTTTCAGACGACGGGGAAAGTGATAGCAATCAATCTTCTAACCGAGAGGACGCGATCCCGGAAAAGGCTTACGATTTTTTTCAAGCGCTACTTACCGATACTCTAAAACTCGCGCGATACATCGCCAACATCAGTCATAACGCATCCGATAAGGATTATGTAATGGAAGAATTGGTTTATTACATTGCATACAATACTTCTCGGAAATACTTCGACGAGTTACTTGCAAATCCTTTGGTTTCTATCTTTAAAGAATTCGAAACGAATGTAAAAAGACTGAGAAAGATCGCCGAAGTAGAAATGAAATGTGTTTATCCTCCGTCTGCTTGGGCCTATCCGAAACCGAAATCCAGTCAGGTCCTTTGTAAAAATAAGGTCTGGGGTTGTCCGAACATCGTAATGGGCTGGGATATCCACGTCATTACGGCACAAGAAGCCTTCGGTTGGGTGGGAACAAGTCTTCCCGTTGACAATTATCCAAAATGCAAACTCGAAGAAGAATTGGATGATATTTCAATCGAACCTGAAAAACCAAAGAAAAAGTAGTTTAGAAGCCGATTTGTTCTCAATTTTCATGGAAATTAGTTATATCTGTGGTATAACTAATTCTAAATTCTTGCAATTTTTTCCTTGTAAGTCTGTTAGTAAAGATGCATCCTTTTAATGTTCGGGGGTAATATGAAACGTTCTCTATTAATAACGATTAGCTACGGTCTTTTGGCGTTGCTGATGGCGTGTAGCACAAATAAATCTTCCGGTAGTGATCAGGTAAAAACTGAATCCGAAGCCGCAGTCGCAAGAATCGTATGGGTTCTTGGAGATGTAAAAATTCTTTCCGATGCCGGAGAGAAAAAAGCGGAGTTAGGCGTAGCCCTTGCCGCGACTGATCGTGTTGTTACGGGATCAAACGGCGGCGCTGAAATCATGGTAGCAGAAAGCGGCATTATCAAAATGTCTAAGAATTCTGATATTGAAATTTCTAATCTTATGAATCCGAACGGATCCGATACCAATGTTCAAGTGAACTATGGAAAAATCGTAACGATGGTAAAAAAAGGTCAGAAGAATACCGAATTTACGGTTTCAACTCCGACCGCTCTTGCCGGCGTGCGCGGGACTTCTTTCTTAACTTCAGTAGAAAGTCCTGAAGGATCCAAAGTCAATTGTGCAAAAGAAAGTTGCACGGTTCGTTTTGCGGTTATCGAAGGAAGTATTGCGGTTTCTAAAAAAGGAGAATCTTCGGAAGTCATCCTTAGCAAAAATCGCGAACTTAGAATCGAAAAAAATCAAAAACTCACTGATAAGCTGATTCGTTCTTTGCAAAAAGATTCTTTAACTGAAATGAAAGAACTGATCGTTCTTCATAAGAATGAAACTTTTGAATACGGAAAACTCGTAGAAGAATTGAAATCTTCCAGCGAAGAACTTAAAATCCTGAGCCAATCCGGTTCTGTGGAAGAAGTGAAAGCCGAGTTTCAAAAACGAGAGGCTACTCGTAACAATGCAGATGAAGTGACCAAAACCGCAAAAGCCGTGAACGAGACCAAATACGTTCAACAAGATGTACAAAAGGAAAAGTTGAAGTTAAATCCAAAAGAAACCTTTTAGGTTTTCAACTTACCCTGAATTAGGTGCAAAGCCGGGGAAAATTCCCCGGTTTTTTTATTTTTAATCCGTTCTCCGAAAATTACGGATGATCCCTTCCATGAAAGTTTTTATACTGGATTTCTCATTCAACTTGGTGGAAAATAATTTAATTATTATGAAATTTATTTTTAAACCTTTCAGAGTCCTCGTACTCTCTTATTCTTTTTTACTGATTCTTATCGATTGTTCCTCGGTTCAAAAAATTGAAAATTTTAATTCGGTTTTGCAAGAGCCGACTTACAAAGCTCTTAAAGAGGAAGAGATCATTCTTGGAAACAGTTCCGAAAGTGATTATAAAATTCGGAAAGCGGGAAATTCCACTCCGCTCTTTGCGTTTGCTCCTATCAATGTTCCAAAAGATATGGATCCAAAATTATCGGCTTTTTTATCCGATGAAGTTCGATTGATCTGGGCCAAAGTAAAAGGAAAACAAGTCCGTATCTCCGAAGGCATTTGGAAAAACCCCGCTCCATTGGCCGAGGAATTTAAAAAACAAAAGATAGACGCCGTCGTTCGAACCGATATCCGCGAGTCCGGAGGAAAGTGGATCGTAAGTCAGAAAATCATTGATCCGGTAAAAGAAATCACGTACGGAAATGTTAGCGGTTCTTTTCAGCCGCCTCTGGCGTTAACCGACACACCGACTAATCAAGTATTCTACTTAAAACACGGATCGGGAGTTCTTGCTTTGGATCCGAAGTCTTCTCTTGTTCCGATCTGGGAAAAATCCCTGAGTTCGGGCGAGATTGATTCTATCTTAAAAAAATCAATTCAAGGTTATTTATCTTTTAGCGCCTCGTCCGCAGATACGGAAGTGTTATTCCAAGGAGAAAAGATCGGAGTTGCTTCGTTTCGAAATTTTCCTATTCCGGAAGGATTGCAACAGATTCAAATCACTCGACCTGGTCAAAAAGATATTAACAAGTCGATTCAAATCCGTTCGGGACAAACCGTTAGCATTTATCAAGAATGGAAAGAAGATCGAACCTTGGGCGGTCTTCGCATCTTGAGTTTTCCGGATGCTCTGCAGGTTGCACTCGACGGCTTCCGTACGGGAGAAACACCTTTTTATCGAAGCAATTTGAGTCCTGGAGCTCTTCAATTAGAATTGGTGCGAGATACGGAAAGCGGACCACTTGTCTATTACGAAGGTCAATTGATCGTAGATGCGGATAAGATAACCGAAATTGCACTTCCTTATAAAACCGGAAATTTAGTTTCCGAGCCTGAATTTTGGAAATTATCGGGCGAAAAAGGATTTCAAGCCATTTCGGGAAATACATTAGATTTTCAGAATGTTTCAAGTCTGCCTTCCGGTTGGTTCGGAGTTTTTTCGGCGCCATTCGTTCCGGAAAGTCTTGAAATTCGCGGAATCATTCCGGTCTCTGCAGAAGCGGATTCAGGGATCGCGGCGATATCTTTTCATACCGCGAAAAAGACCATTAGCTTAGAATATGAAAAGGAAAGACTCAGTCTTTATTCTTTTCCTTCCACCGGCGCGAATATTGGAACATACAAATTCATTAAGGAAGAGAAAGAAGAGGGCCGCCCGTTTCGAATCGTAACCGATACGAAAGAAGGGAAAATCCGTCTTTATCTAGGTTATTCCAAAATTTTGGAAGATACGATAGAATCTTCCGGAGTCTGGAGAATTTCGATTCTCACACGAGGCGAAAAATTTTCGAAACGTTCTCCGTTAAAAAATCTTCAGATAGAATACAAAGGATATAAATGAAAGGTTTTAATTTCATGAAAAGTAATCTTATATCGATCCTCCTTCTCATATTGATTGGCGGACAATTTTTTATAAATTGTTCCAGTAAAGATTTTAGAAAATCACAAACACAAGACGGCGTTTTGGAAAAGGACGCTGCGACTCGTGAGAAGTTGAAAAAAGTTTCTAAAATTCTAAACGATGGAAATTCGTTTTTCCAAAAAGGAAATTTTGAAAAGTCTTTAGAGAAAGCCAATCTTGCGATCAACACGTATCCGACCGCACCCGGTTATTATTTGGCGGGAATTTCAGAATATAAAATCGGCAAAAATCAAGAAGCCCTTCTTTCTCTTAAAAAAGGAACGGAAGTGGATCCTGAAAACGAGCAAATTCTACTTACGTTAGGTATCATTTATACCGCGGAAGGAAAAAATGAAAACGCGATCGAAGTTTATGGAAAATTAGAATCCCTTCCGGTAAAAGATAAATACAATTACTCTTTTAAAAAGGCAGTTCTTCTAAAAAATCAAAACAAATTCGAAGAAGCCTATTCAACGCTGAAGAAAATTCCCGTGAAAGAATTTGCGTTTCCCGCTCAGTTGAATATGCAGCTCGGCGACGCGGCCGTTCAGCTAAAAAAATACGAAGAGGCGGAAGCTTACTTTGAAGAAGCAAGAAAAAATGATCCGGAATTACTCTCCGCAAAAAAATCGGCTTCCGTAACTCGTGTTGCCTCCGCTTTAGAAAGTGGAAATCAAGCGATGCGCCGAAAAAACTATAAGGAAGCCGCTGGCCATTTTCAAACCGCGGTTCAGAATGATCCAAAGAATCCGACTCCTTATATCTTTCTTGGAAATTCAAAAATTTTAGTCGGTGAATACGAAGCGGCTCTTAAAGCATTTGAAACTTCTCTTTCTCTAAGGCCGGATTATCCGGAAGCAATTTCCGGAATCGCAGCCGTTCATTATAAAACCGGAAACTTTCGTAAATCGGTTACCGTTTTAGAAAAAGCAACCGCACTCTTCCCCAACAATGCGATCTTCCAAAACCAGATGGGTTTGAATATGAAAGGTTTGGGAGAACCTGCTAAGGCGCTCGTATATTTTACAAGAGCGCAAGAACTCGATCCGACTTTTGCCGAGCCCGTGACAAATTTGGTTTTCTTATTGATTGCCGAAAATCGATATAAGGCCGCGAGAAAAGAAGCGGATTCTTTAAAATCGGAAGCCGAAAAAAAACAGATCATCGCATTTATCGACGTTTCAGAACAAATTTATGAAGGCGATAGACATCTCAGAAAAGGCGACACAAAAGGAGCGAAGGTTTTTTATGAAAAAGCCAAGAAAGCTTCTTCCGAAGAACCTTCCGTTTACAACGCCTTTGGCAGATTGTATTTTATCTCGGGAGATCCAAAGATCTCCGAAGAAAATTTTAAAAAAGCCCTCGCCATAGATAAACAAAACATTCCCGCTCTTCAAGGTCTGATCAGGCTTTATTCTTCTCAAAAGAATCAAACTCTTATAAACCAATATACGAAGGAGCTGGAGAATCTTACGGGCAACGATCCTTCCGCAGCGATAGTATTAGGAAGAACCTACGAAGATAAAAAAGAATACGATAAAGCGGAGTCGGTTTATAAAAATCTTCAGAAAAAATTTCCGAACAACGAAGCCGTGAACTTTCGTCTGGCGATGTTGTATTATAAAATCGCTCTGGAAGAAAACGAAAAAAGCAACCATGATTCTGCGCTGAATTGGATCGGAAAAGCCGAGAAACTCTCCAAAGACATTCCGGAAATTGCTGAAACTCGCAAAACAATTCAAGAGAATCAAAAGTTTGCCACCGTAATTCCGACCATTCAAAAGGCCAACAAACTCTTCGATACCGCACATTACGAAAAGGCGATTCCACTTTATCAGGAAGCTTTTCAGAAAACAGGAAAGCTTACTCTTTATGTTAAGATTGCTGAATGTTATCTTGCTCTTGGAAATGAAGAAAAAGGAATTTCCATGTTGGAAAATCCTCCTCAGGGAACCAGAAACCTTCAGAGCCGGGAAGCGATCTATGCATTCTTATTGAGAAAGGGCGAGGTCGATAAGGCTGAAGAAGGATTTAAAGAAATTCTCGCGAAAAAACCGGATTCTTATTATAGCCACTATCAGATGGGAATCATTCACCTTCAGAAGAAAAAATACGAGGCTTCGATTGATTCTTTTGATCGATCGATTTTACTCAATACGGATTTTGTAGCGGCTAGAATCGGAAAAGGAATTTCAACCTATCATTCCGGAAATAAAAAACTCGCGAAGGAAGAGTTTGAAGCGGCGATGCAACAGGATTCCGATAACGAGCTCGCTCCTTACAATATCGGGATTATTCTTTTTAACGATAATCTTTATAACGAAGCGGTGACGATCTTTAAGGATATCATTCAAAAGAATCCAGACTTTCCGGACGCTCACTATGAACTCTCTTATATCTACTATAAACGCGGTGATTTTGATCTGGCCGAAAAGGAAATTCGCAGGGCCTTGGAATTGGAAAGAAGCGCTAGAAATATTTTTGCTTTGATCCGGATTCTCTCCGAGCAAAAAACGAAAGCCGCAATTCCGGCGATAAAAAAAGAAATTTTGGATTTAGGCCGTGAAATTGCCGAAAAATTCCCGACTTCACCTTACGCAAGTCAGGCGGAAAGATTGGTCATCGCAGACGACGATAATCCTGTGATCTTACAATCCTATCAGAGCCGAGGAAAGATGGTCGGAGTTCCGATTCTTATCAACAACTCCGTGATTCTGAATTACGGAACGAGTGTCGAATCTCTGGATAAGGATCGGGGAATTCGTAACTGGAGAATTCAAACATCGACTCCTTTGAAGTTTATCTTCGCCGATAAACGATTGGTCGGAATTTCCGAAAAGAAAATAGAAGTTTTAGATCTCAAAACGGGAATCACATTAAGAGAAGCTAAACTTCCTTCCGGAGAAGCGAGAAAGGCCGCTATTTCCGGTGAAAATATTTTGGTCGAAATCGTTTCCGGAAAAAATTCTAAGATTTATAGCTACTCGGATCAACTGGAGCAAACCGGTTCCGTTGCCTTTGAAGGTTCTTTTTGGTCGGGAATCAAATCGGGAACGTTATTTATCGTTGGCAATAAAAATGGAATCGAAGCGCAGGTTTATGATTCTTCATTAAAAGATTTGAATGCGAAGAAGATTCAACAAAAAGGAACCGGGGATCTCAGATATCTCGGAGCTTATGAAACCGGTATTTTCTTTCTCTCGGGAAAGAAGATCGTTTCGATCGACGACAATAAGGCCGCTTCCATCGATCTTCCCGCGGATTCCTCTTCCCTCTTTGTGGTTCGCTCGCCGTATCTCTGGTTTCATTCGGGAAAAACGATTTATAGAATCGAGTCGGGTTCTTTGAAGTCCGTTTCGTTTAACGTAGAAGCTTCCGATATCGAGGGAATTCTTCCCGGCAAAAAGGACGACAGTATCGTTCTTTTTAAATCGGGAAAGGCGATTCGTTACGGTTTGGATGGAAAGCCGCTTTGGACTTATCCTCTAAAAGACGAAGAAGGAAAAATTTATTCCTTAGTCTATCGCTGATAATCGAGAAAATTTTTATTTCTTAATAAGAATCTGATCGATGTAGTAAATTCTTCTGCCTTCTTCCCGTTTCTTTCTTTCAAAGTGAGAAACGGGAATTTCCGATCTTTCTAATCTGAGTTCGAATTGTTCCGGTCGAAACGCGCTCGAATCGCGAAAGAGACGAATTGCTTTTCTTGCATAAGGTCCATAGTCGGTGGCGAAAGAAAATTTTCCTTCTTCGGGAAGAAGCGCTTCTAAAGAATGAAGAAACTTTTCGTTCATCGTTCTCTTTTTGTGATGTCTTCTTTTAGGCCAAGGATCCGGAAAATTAAGTAGGATTTCAGAAAAGACATTCTCTTCAAATACGTCTTCTAAGAACCAATTGAAGTTAACGCAGAGAATTTTTACGTTTTCAAGGCGATTTCTTTCAATGGCGCGTATCGTGTGCCGAATTCGGTCAAATTTTTTCTCCATAAGAACGAAGCCGGTCTTCGGTCTTTCCAAGGCCATCGCAATTGCAACTTCTCCCCAGCCGGAGCCGAGCTCTAAAAAATATGTCTCGAATTCTTTTGGGAATAAATTTTCTTTTTTCAGTTTCCTTACAGGGCTAGCTTGTAAAAAATATTCAGAAGCGAATGGAATCCCTCCTGCAATTGACCAAAGTTTTTGTTCGAGATCTTGGAGCATGGGTTATCGTCAGAGAATTTTACACATTTCGTTTGTCTAATCTAATACAGTGAAAGTAAAACTATACGGAGTAAGGGGTTCCCTTCCTACCCCATTGAGCGAATCCGAATACCGGGAAAAAATTCTCAAAATTCTGAAAGCGGCTCATACGGAGATCAAACTGAAGAACGGAAGTTTTTCGGAAGAGGAATTCTTAAATTCTTTAGATCCTTCACTTTCAAGAACGGTTGGTGGAAACACAACTTGCGTATATATCCAAGCTCAATCCGGAGACCGTTACGTCATCGACTGCGGTTCCGGCATTCGTCAGTTGGGAAATGATCTTCTTTCCGAAGGTCTTAAACCGGGTGATAAGATTCATATTTTGATCACACATACTCACTGGGATCATATTCAGGGATGGCCGTTTTTTAAACCCGCTTACTTCCCCAATATAGAAATTCACTTTTATTCTACCATACCAAATCTCGAAGAAAGGTTTGAAAGACAGCAAAACGAGGAAAATTTTCCTCTTCCGCTTTCGGGAATGATGTCCAAGAAGGTCTTTCATCTTTTAGAAAAAAATGAAGGTCGAGAAATCGGATCCGTAAAGATTACTCCGTTTCTTCTAAGGCATCCTGGGAATTGCACCGGTTTTCGTTTTGAGGAACAGGGAAAAAGTTTTCTGTTTTGCACCGATGTAGAAGTTCAGGAGCCGGATTTAGACGAATTCCAAGATTTGAGAAAGTCTTTTGGAAAGACGGATATGTTGATCATCGACGCTCAATATAGTACGGAAGAAGCGGAGAAGAAGGTCGGCTGGGGACATACTTCGGGAAAAGTTGCCGTTCGTTGCGGAGAAATTTTAGAAGTTGATCGATTGGTCTTAACGCACCATGAACCGGATCACAAAGATGATGAAATTCTGAAAATCTTTCAAAAAGAATCCGGTGTTTCCGCAAAAATGAACGTTCTCTTGGGTCGTGAAAACGATTCTTTTTTTCTCTAAGCTTTTTTATTTTTTTTAATAACACTTTCGACGTAGAAACTTTTTGAAAAAGAGTTTTCCGATCTTATTCTTAGCGAATTCTAAAAATTTTCTTTTCATTCAGTCAAATTGAGTTATTCTGAATGCGCTATGCAAACAGAGATGGGACAACAAACAAAAACTGCTAGCGATCCTCTATCCGATAAGCGTTTCTACAAACGCTTTCGTAAGAACAACCTAGTGAAGATGATTCTTGGTAAAAACGAGGTTCTTGGAAATTTAGAAGATATCAGTATGATCGGGGCTTCGATTAGCTCAAGAGAAGAAATACTTCTTGGTCAACGGATTCGATTTATGTCTCCTATACTTTCAGTTGAAATTGAAGCGGATATCATTCGCAGAGATTTGGTTCAGGAAACTTATAAATACGGTCTGGTATTTCACGATCTTTCCGATGCGGCCATAGTTGAAATTTTAAATAAGATTGCTTCCGTTGATTGAGAAGCCTTTTCGTTTTAGATTTCATAATCTTTTATCAAAGAATTGGATCGGTTTAAAATTTAGAAATATTTTATGACAAGCCCTTAACTTGGGTTTGTTGCGGCCGACACTAGTAATAGAATGAGAATCGGTGGCGAACATAGAATGCAACTCGGAATTCCCCGAGACGAATCCTTGCATTATATCGGTCATGGGCAATTGGAGAGTTCTCCTGCGTCCACGTCGGTTCTTCACGTTATCTCGCACGAATTGGGCCACGTCGCCGAATTTCGTTCGGAAGCCATGAGAGATCGGGCCGATATTCGTTCTCTGAACATGAAAATTCACTACGAATTTCGAAACGGCAAATTGGTGGCCGTTTCCGGAGAAACCGAGGCTGTAACGGTAAAAAAATCCGAAGAAAAACCGAACAAAGACGAACTCGCGGAATCACAAACTCCGAAAGAAAAAGAAGCGGTCGAAAGGGAAAAAAAATCCGAGATTTCAAAATCCGAATTAGAGGATAAGGAAAAACAAATTCTTTCGGAGATTCGTAAAGTAGAATCGGAACTGAAAGCCTTTGAATCGGAAAAGGATTCTGAAAAAGAAAACGGAATCTCTGGGACTCGGAAAGTTGAGTTGGAAGAAAGAAAGAGAAAACTTGAAATGTCTCTCAATCAGGAAAAGCTAAGGGCAACTTTAGAAGATACTCTGGATACTTTTAGCGAGTTGATGGATAAACAAACTCGGATGAGTTTGAGACTTTTAAACGCAAATACTTCCGATAAACTCGGCAAGCTTATAGATACGAAGGCCTGAACTCTTCTTTAAGAAATTTCTTCTATCCGTTGTTCGATGTAAGTCGTCTCCATCGGAGTTCCGACCATTCCAATCAAAGAATCCACAATCTTTCTCAGTTCGAGAAGGCCTTTTCCGGATTTATTAGAAACAAGAACCGTTTCCAACATCGGATATAACTCGTGAATATTTTTCATTTTCTTTCTCAACTTGGAAAGATCGCTCTGATTGAGTTTATCAATTTTTGTTCGAATCAAAACAGGTTTAATATTTCTTTCAAAACAGGTTCCAATCAATTCTAATTCCTCTTCCGGAAGATCTCTCTGCGCGTCACAAACCAAAAACAAGGATTTCAAATCCTTTGCATGATTCAGATAGTCCATAAGAAGATCCATCATCGCTTCGTGATCTCTGTGTGAATTGGCCGAGTAACCAAAACCTGGTAGATCCACCAAATAGATGGAACGGTTCACAAAGAAAAAGTTGAGAAGTTTTGTTTTACCGGGAGTGGATGAAACTTTCGCTAATGATTTTCTTTCAAGAATTGCGTTGAGAAGAGAGGACTTACCGGCGTTAGAACGACCGGCAAACGCGATCTGTGGAACCCCTTTACAAGGGATCTTACTTGCTTCGCCATAAGACGAGTTGAACTCCACGTCTTTGAAAAATGGCTCATCCTTTTTTTGAGGATCCTCGTTCATCTTCCGGGCTCCTGAAAGTCAGGTAATATTTCTATTTCTCTGTCGGATACGATATCGCTAATCTTAGGATCCCATAAGCTCAGACAGATCACATCAACTTTCCCTTCCCCATAAAGAATGGGTAGCATTTTTCTGACCGGAACCGGAATCTCTTTCTGCCTAAAGATCTCGGAAATTTCCACACTCACTCCATTTTTTCGAATTTTTGCGCCCGCGGGACAAAAATCAGGAATAAATCCGGGAGGAATCTTTTTCTGATTTCCATTCCATCTTAAGATCATTTCCCTCGGTTCGAATCGAAACTCTTTCAGAGCGAGAGAATTTTTTGGAATCAAGTAGAGATCCGAACTCGTCGATTTCCAAAACCAGGCTTCTTTGTTTTCGAGACCGAAAGAATTCTCGCGCTGAAGACAATCCGTAAGGTCTTCGAAAAAATTCCGACTCAAAGGATGTAAATGCAGAGAACGCAAATAACGATCTAAGAAGAATTTTCGTTCTCTCTGAGACAAGTCGTTTAACAACCAGACGTCGATTTTTATAAAGGAAGGAAATTTTTTCGGAATTAGTTCTTGTGAGAGAATTTTTACGATCGGTTTTTCCATCCGATGAAAGTTTTTATAAATTCTATCCGGATCAGCTCCTTCATGCATCAATAATGGAACGATATGATTTCGAATTCTATTTCTTAGATATTCGTCGCTTTGATTGGACTCGTCCTCGAAAACGGGCCAAAACTCGGATTGTAAAATCGTCTGAATTTCATTCTTCGTAAAAGCAAAAAGAGGTCGAAATCGATTTTTTTCATACCAACCTAACGTTCTAAGAGAATTCCATCCTCCGCCACGGATTAAATTCAGCAGAAGAGTTTCTAAATAATCGTTAGAATGATGACCGGTAACGATATAACCTTCGTATTGATTGGATATTTTTTCAAGATCCTTATAACGAAACGCTCTTCCCGTTTCTTCGATTGTTTTACCTAACTTGCGCGACAATACCGGAACGTTTTTTTTTTAAACATTCTTGGAAATGGAAATGTGCTTTCAGCATAATCAAGAATTTTCTTTTCCTGATCCAAGTTGAATCGAACCGAATGATCCAGATGATAGATACAAGGAGCCGGAATTTTTTTTTCGACCCAAAGCCAAAAGTAAAAATGAAGCAGGATGGAAGAATCTTTTCCGCCGGAATAGGCGATTACGGCGGGTCGAGACAAAATCATTTCCTGAAAAGGTTGAATTCTTTCCCAAGCAGATTCGAAAATCTTTCCGGTTGTTTCTGAGATCTTATCTCTCATAGGTGATTGCAAATGCAGTTCTATCGGATCCTTCGGATTGCGGCAAGAGTAATATCGTCCATCTGTTCTTGGTTGCCCGTAAATTTGCGTATTTCAGAAACGATTCCGTCTAACATCGCTTGCAATGCTTCTCCTTGAAATTGGAGAATCGATTTTTTGAATCGTTCGGATTCGAATTGAATTCCATCCTGATTCGAAGCTTCTAAAACGCCGTCAGTGCACATGATCAATAGATCTCCTGCCAACATTCTAAATTGATTTAAGTTTTCAAATTTGGAAATATCAGGATCGATTCCTAAGATGATTCCTCCTGTCGGAATTTCTTCGATTTCTTGTGTCGCGTTTCGCAGGAGATAAAGAGTTCCCTGGCCCGCTCCGCTAAAAAGAAATTCATTACGATTCATCTCCCACTTTATGACAGTCATCGACATAAAACGAGGGGAAGGTGAATCGTTATAGTTTTGAAAGATGTAGGTGTTTACGGTATTAACGATATCCCAAGAACTTACCTTCTTACGAACCAAAGAATGAATGATTGTTCTTACGGTCGCCATCACAATTCCGGCGGGGACACCTTTGCCGCTTACGTCTCCGATACAAATGACAGTCTCCGTGTTGAAAGGGTCCGTGATAAAGTCATAATAATCGCCGCCCACACCCCTTGCAGGCACCATCGTGCCCGCAAATTCATATCCGCTGTGTTCCGGCATTTTTCGAGGAAGTAGTGATTTTTGAAGTTCCTTGGCGATCTCGATCTCTTTATCGAGTCTTTCCTTTTGAGCCCTTTGATCGAAGAGATGATAATTCTGGATCGAAATTCCGGCCTGAATTGAAAATGCATTCAAAACTTCTAATTCTTCCGCGTTAAAATGACGGTCCTTTCGTTTTCCAAGAATGATTACTATATCGGATTTGTCCGTATGAACAACGGGAAGGATTGCGAGATTCAATCCCCACATTCCGAATTTTTCCAACTCGGGAAAATCGGAAGAGAACGCGAGTTTGGATTCAGTAAGTTCGAAAATTTCCTTTAGAAAAAATTCATACCGTTTGATCGGGATGGACATTTCACCCGGGATCGGTTCGAGTCCTTTGCGAGAAATTTTTCTTTCCTTATCTCCGATCATGTCCGCTTCTTCATCGGTTGTCTGAATTCTTATTTTAAAAGTGGATTGTCGAGCCATATCGACATCCATTCTAATTTCAGGACTTGTAATGTTTCCGGTAAGAAAATGACCGAAGAGCGTGTGATTGTCTTTGTTCCATTCAAATAGAGAATACAAATCGTTCTCGGAAAATTCTGTCAATGAAAGGAGAATCACTCGAAAGATTTCGACTTTATATTTGAATCCTAAGGAGGAAAGTCGGAGCGCCGCGGAATGAAGGGATCTAAAATTTCTAGACTGAGTTTGAGACACTTCGAATAGAATGCGATTTTTGAGAGTCACCGCAAACTGTGCTGCGAGGAGTTCCAAAAAGTATTTTTCGTTTTCGGCTTTCTCCGGATCGTCTCGGTTGTAGTCGACGATTATGATTCCAAGAACTTCTCCGTTGAGATGAATTGGCACCGCCAGAGCGGCGACGGTTCGGTTGAGTCTTGCGTATTGTTTGAAGTGTTTGTGTTTTTGATCCGCGAATTTATAATAAATCGATTTGCAGTGTTCGATACATTCGGTGAGCGGTCCGTTATCTTCTCCCTTCTTAATTTCAAAATGTTGGGCTACTCTGGAAAGGGAGGACTTCTGATTTTTTACGGACATCACCGTCATCCGATCCAAACGAGGTTCGTAGATCATGACGCTCACGCCTGGAATTCCCAATTTGTAAAACGCGAGTGAAGTAAAACTTTCTAAGAGATGACTTAGGCTAGGGCTTGTGTTGAAGAGGGATAAAAACTCCAGGAGAATTTCATTACTAAAGTTTGTATCTGTCGGAGGTTGGAGACGTTGATTCTTTCTTTTTTCTAAAATCCATTCTCTACCGCATGATCGACAGAAAAAGCGTCCATTTCGGAATAAACCGTCCGGAGTCTTAAATTCTGAGCAAAATGCACAGGTCATAGACGTAAAATTATAAAAAATACGGTTTGTTATGATACAAATAATTTGCAAATAAACACAAAAAAGACGCTCTAAAATTAAGCGAAGTAAAAAAAATCGGTTGACCCCAAAAGCATCAAATCGCAAAAATTTTAAGCATGTCAGGATATGTGAAGCCAAGTCCCTTAAGATCTATACAAGAAGTTGCCACCGCGATGAATTCAACTTTGGATCCGGACAAACTTTTGGATTTGATTTTGGAGCGTTGTATCCAGATCTGCGAAGTTGGTTCCGGTTCTTTGATGCTCATCAATGAAAAAGAGAATCTCCTCGATATCGTTACCTTTCGGGGAATGAACCCTTCTATTAGGACAAAGGTAAAACTAAAAGTCGGGGAAGGGATTACTGGAATCGTCGCGGCTTCCGGCGAAGGTATGATCGTTAGCGATGTTACCGCAAATCCGCATTACATTTCTATAAAAGACGACATTATGTCCGAGCTCGCGGTTCCTATGATCGTGGAAGACGTGGTGATTGGAGTCATCTCTTTGGATTCCAGCCGCAAAGAAGCATTCAATGACGAACACCTTGAAATCATTTCTACTCTTGCAAATCAAGCCGCTCAGATTTTTAAAAATTTACAGATATTCCGCCAATTAGAACAGAAAAATAAGATTCAACAAGTGCTCATAGATATTTCCAGAACCGTTACTTCTACTTTGGTTCTTCAGGAAATTTTCGAAGATATCATGGATCGTCTGGAAAAATCCCTGAATCTAGAAAGAGGAAGTATTGTTCTCTTTGAACCTGAGAAGGCGATTCTCAGATTAGAGGCGGCTTCCGGTCTGACCGCGGAGGAAATGGAGAAGGGAGTCTATCTTCCGGGCGAAGGTGTGACCGGCAGAGTTTTTGAAACCGGAGAACCGATCATCGTAGAATCCATCGCAAACGACGAAAACTTTTTGAATCGAGTCGGGAACGCCGCGCATTTTAAAAATAATCCCGAGAACGTTAGTTTTCTCGCGGCTCCCATCAAATCGGATACGGATGTTTTAGGCGTAGTAAGCGTTTATTTTGTTCATAAAAAATACATAGACTTAAAAACTTATTTAGATTTTTTGCAAGTAGTTGCTTCCATCATCTATCAGGCGATTCGAATCCAAAAGTTGATCGATGAAGAAAAAAGAGAAATCTCCAGAGAAAACGTCCTCTTAAAAAGAGAATTAAAGAACAAATATAAGTTCGGTTCCTTGATTGGAAAATCGAAACCGATGGAAAAATTGTTCGAGATGATTCATCTCGTTTCCGATTCTCGAGCTTCCGTTTTGATTACGGGAGAATCCGGAACCGGTAAGGAAATGATCGCTTCTGCGATTCATTATAACTCTTCCCGTTCCGATAAACCTTTTATCAAAATCAACTGCGCAGCGATTCCTGAGAATTTGCTTGAGAGTGAACTTTTTGGTCACAAGAAAGGATCCTTTACCGGCGCCGTCGCTGATAAAAAAGGAAAGTTTGAGATGGCCGATACGGGAACGATCTTTCTGGATGAAATCGGTGAAATGGATTTGAATCTACAATCCAAACTTTTAAGAGTTCTCCAAGAAAAAGAAATCGAGGCCGTCGGTTCCGTAAAACCGAAGAAGATCGACGTAAGAATCATCGCTGCCACAAACGCGAATCTCGAAGAATTGATCTCTGAGAAAAAATTCAGACCGGATCTTTTTTACAGACTCAACGTCGTTAATATGGTCACTCCTCCACTAAGAGAAAGAGCGGACGACATTCCTCTGTTGATCAATCACTTCATCGCAAAATACGCGGAAGAGAATGGAAAGAAAATCAACGGTGTAACAAGAGAAGCTCATAAACTTTTAATGAATTATAGCTGGCCTGGAAACGTTCGCGAACTCGAAAACGTGATCGAACGTGCGGTAGTTCTTTCTCAATTAGAAATGCTTGATATCCAAGATTTTTCCGAAATCAACGGAAGACTTCTCTATGGCGATGAAGAATTCGATCCGGAAGTGGGTGATTCCGAGGCATCCGTTGAAATCGCGAATTCTCGATTCTCTTCTTCTCATTTGGACGCCCTGGATGGAAGAGCGATTGAAGTCGTGGTCGGAGAAGTGGAAGCTCGTTTGATCAAATACGCGATGAAAAAGTTTAAATACACAAAAACGAGAGTCGCGAAATTCTTAGGAATCAACCGAAACACCCTCGATAAGAAAATTAAGGATCTTAAGATCGACTATTGATCGTAGTTCCGTCATTTCAAAACACATCGATTCTGAGACGATTTTTCTCTCTCTCATTCTTCCTTCAAAACAAACCAGATTCCACTCGGACTTGGTTTGTTTTGAAGTTTCAATTTGAATCAAAATAGCATTTCAATTCTCGTGTTTTTTAAGAATCGTATTCTATTCTTAAAATTGATTCTTTTGCCGAGATTGTATTCCAAACGGACTTTAAGTCCGATTTCAATCTTTTTTTCAGCGATCCTTTGCGGAACAAGGACAAGTTCCTTCTTTCCAAAGATAGAGTTCGATTTTAGAAAGGCCGCTTATGTCTTCATTCTAAAAGTAAGTCCCGTTTTGCTAAGGCAAAAAAATAAGTGTAATTTTTTCAAAAGCGTCTAAGAATAGGATCCTCTTTCGTTCGATACGATTGTGGTTGAGGTGTAAGTTCGAAATGTAAGAACGTTTCGTTCAAACTTACAAACGGATTCGATTCTAAAATTAAAAAAATATCAATTAGGTGAACGAGAAATGATCCAGACCGCGGATAAAAAACCAAGTGTAAATACTGAAAACTTCTATAAATATCTCCCGTTTCTTTCTTCTTTTACCGAAATCATCGAACCGTCCAATTACTACACTGTGCCCGACGATTGGAATCTGATCGTCACGGATGTTGTGAATTCTACCGATGCGATCCGCAACGGAAATTATAAAGACGTGAATATTGCCGGCGGTGTGACCGCGATGGCGGTTTCCAATTTGATGGGCGATATGGATTATCCGTTTTTATTCGGCGGAGACGGAATGACTCTTCTTTTGCCGGACAGCGTTCTTCCCGGAGTAAAAGATATTCTATTCTCCATTCGAGAATTGGTAAAAAATAATTTTGGATTAAAGCTGAGAGCGGGGATCGTAAACGTAGGAGATCTAAAAAGATCCGGGAAAGAATTAAAACTTTGTAAACTTAAAATTTCCGAATTCTATAACCAAGCCATTCTTACTGGGAGCGCACTGGACGCGGCGGAGAATCTTGTTAAGAAGGATGATTCTACAAATCCGTATATCATTCCACTGACTCATAAGGCAAAGATCAAACCGGATTTTACAGGTTTTACCTGTCGTTGGCAAGACATTCCAAGTCATCGGGGCGAGACGGTTTCTTTTATCATTAAATTGAATCCGATTCAAACTTCTTCCGATCCCGGTTTGTTGAAGTTGATCTTAGACCAGATCGGAATTCTTCTCGGAAACGATACGCAGATTCATCCGTTGACTGAAGACGGAATCAAGGTAGATCTATCCGGCAAATATTATAACAAAGAAGCGACGGTTCACACCGGAAGTAAAAAAGGATTCTTACACTTTCTCAGATTTCTCAAAATCAAAGTCGAAGGATTTGCAGTAAACCTCGCGGTTAAGACGCAATGGAAATTCGGTCCCAAGGTCAACGGTATGGAGTTACGAGAGTTGAGGAAATCCCAAATCATTGCGTCCGACTTTCGAAAATACGACGGAACCTTAAAGATGGTAGTCGCTTGTGATACGAAGTCGAGAGAAGCATTCATCGATTTTTTGCAAGGGCTTTACAAAGAAGGAAAGTTGTATTTCGGTTATCATATTTCAGACCGCGCCCTTATGACGTGCGCGTTGCATGAAGGATCCGTAAGAGAAGTGCATTTCGTGGATTCTGCGGACGGCGGTTATGCTCTCGCGGCAATTCAGCTCAAAGAGCAAATTCGTTTAGGAAGCTGATTCGAGTTTAATATTCCAATTTTCATCGAAGAGTTTATAGTTACAGGTAAGCTCTTCTCCCATCCGAATCAATCTCGTCGCACTGTCTTGGCCCATGGGATTGGTATGATCGCTCGTAAAATCTTCTTTGGTATTCGGGTCGTCGCTGTGGTTCATAAACTTGGAATTATCGGAGCAGTAGAACCATTTCCCATCCGTTTGATAAGAATACGTGCGGAACATTTCTTGAATCGCCGGTGGCAGAGAATTGAGTTCTTGATCGGTGAGAACCCAGACGGTTTTCGGATGATATTTCCAAACCAATTCACCTTTTTGAATGTCTCTTCCGGCGAAAAGACCAAAGCCTCCGATCGGAGAATCGGCTATGTATGTGGGCACTAAAAGCATTTGGAAAATCTAAAATAGGGGTGAAAAAAATTGCAAGTCGGAAACCGAATTCCTTAAAGAACCATCGCGTGTTGTTCCGGTTCTGGAACGGCGAATCTTTCGAGTTTTCCGTTTCTTATCTGAAAGACTTGATCCGCTTCTCGAATCGTGGATAGTCTGTGTGTGACTGAGATTACGGTTCTTCCTTCTCTCAATAAGGAAAGTGTTTTCATAATTCTTGCTTCGGTCACTGGATCCAAAGAAGAGGTCGCCTCGTCCAAAAGAAGAATCTGAGGATTTCTTAAAAAAGCGCGAGCGATCGCGATTCTTTGCCGTTCTCCGCCGGAGAGTTTTGTTCCTCGGTCTCCCGTGTTGGTTTCGTAACCCATCGGAAGCGAAAGAATCAGCTCGTGAATTTCAGCGCGTTTTGCGGCTTCAATTACCTCTTCTAAGGAAGCGCTCGGTTTTCCGATTCGGATATTTTCAAAGATCGTAGTATTGAAAAGAAACGTTTCTTGGAATACAACTCCGACCAGAGATCGAACCGAACTTCTGGAGACCGAATTCAAATCGATTCCGTCGAACAAAATTTTTCCTTCGTTCGGTTGAACCATTCCGAGAAGGAGTTTGATAAAAGTACTTTTACCCACTCCGGAACCGCCCACGATCGCCGTGTAACTTCCTTTTGGAATGCTGAGAGATATATCGCTCAGATTTTTAGATCTCCCTTTGTAACGGAAGTGAACGTTTTCAAAACGAATCTCTTGTTTCAATTCGGGAATAGAAGATTCTTCCAGATCCGATTCAAAGACAGGAGCACGCAATAATTCTAATATTCTTTTTGCTGATCCGCTTGCGTGGTTCAACGCGGGAAGATATTGAGAAAGATATAAAAGGGAATAACTCAAATTTAAGAATGGAGGTAGGAATGCGGCGAGAGTTCCGATGCTCAACGTATTGTTATAGGCGAACGCCGTCCCGGCCAACAAAAGAACTCCCTGAAGTATTAGAATTCCGGATCCTGCGGAACGTTCCAGATAAGAATTTGTAAGACCAAGCCTCAAAGAAACTTGAAAAAGTTTTTCGCAGTTATTCTTAAATCGGTTGAAGAAATAATCGCTTAAGTCGTAAGCGCGGATAAGATTCTGGGCTGAGATAGATTCTTCCACCATACTCAATACTTGAGCTTCTTCTAATTTTCGAGAATAACTGATCTCAGTGGATTTTCTAGAAAGAAAACCGGGTCCTAAAAAGCTGATCGGCCAGATCAACAAAGCGATGAGCGCCAATTTCCAATCCAAAAGAAAAAGAAGAATGGTTCCGAAAAACGCTTCGAGCAAAGGACCAAGACCCCAGGGTATAAAGGCGAGTAACGCGTGTTCCAAAGACGCAAGGTCGTTAAAAAATCGAGAAAGAATATCGCCTAATTTATTGTTTGAGAAAAAATCCAGACTCAATTGATCCAGATGTTCATACATCTGCAACCGAAGGTCTTGAATGATTCTGGAAGAAGCCCAGTTGTAGAGATAATCTCTCAGCGTTCCTAAGATCGCAAACGTGACGGTTCCCACAGCCAAGTAGGCGCCGATCCAGTAGAGAGCGTTTTGATTTCGATTGATGAGCGCTTCATCGATGAGATATTTAAAACTAAAAGGAATACTCGCGTAAAAACCTATCTCAAAACAAAGAAGCGCGATGATGATAAAGATTCTTCCCCTATACTTTTTAACAAAACGGAAAAGTCCGAAAATCAATAACCCGGGCGCACCCTCGTTTTCCGACGAAGGTTTTTCTTTTTTGGGATTCGGGGCTTTCCATTTTTTCGAAGATCCTTTTTCCTTATCAAGAGGCAAGGGGTCCGATTTTTGGATCAGCTGTTCCGGGTTGTATTCGAGAGGTCTTTTCATACCGTCTTTGGAAGATTCAGTCCTTTTATTTTCGGCAAATATCTTTCATTTCCACTCTACTTTGACTCTTTTTCCAGGAAAGGTCGAGGCAAGAATTTTTCACCTGCTAAGAGACAGAATACACCCGGAAAAGACTCGTTTTTTTAGAAACCGACTATTATGGTAGTAAGTAGGCCCAATGAGATGATTAACTTTCACTACAAAGAGGAAAACGGACTTTACACTGTGACCCTCAAAACGTCCGAAACGGCTCCCGGAACTCTTCATAAGATGGTGAAAGCAATGTTCTTTATGGGTTGGGAAATTGTTTCCGGCGATATTCAGACGATTGAAGAAAAGGGTCAGTCTTACAGTTATGATGTTTTTACTCTAAAGTCCGAAGAAACGGATTCTAAAATCAAAGCTTCCAAATTAGGAATTCTTATGTCCTCGGTATTTACCGAAGATTCCGCATTGGAAGAAATCATTCATCATTCGAGTGAAATCGATCTCAGAAATACATACCATCTTAGCAATGATTCTAAACTTGATTTTGAAGACATCGAAGACGGGACTCGAACAAAATTATATCTGGAAGCTCCCGATAGAAAAGGACTTCTTTATTTTGTTACCGGTGTTTTAAAAGAAAACGGAATTAACATTCATTCCGCAACGATTCGAACGGACCGAACCGGGAATCAAGCGCAGGATACGTTCGTTCTTTCGGATTCCAAAGGCGGAGCTTTTGCGGGTTCTTCGCTGGAAGAAAGACTCAGCAGGAATATTCTCGAAATCAGTTTGAATTCCTCTTGGAAGTAATTTGGAAAATAATTTTTTTCAGCTTTTAAGAAAAATATTCAGTGCAAAAGGTTCATTCCTACCGTTTCTTGGACTAAGAATGGGATTTCTCCACGAGAATTATTCCACGTTATGTATCGTTAACCACCTCTAATACGAATTTCAATTTCACGACGATTTTCATGGACGCACAAAAAGATTTACAGAAGTTCGATTTCACTGAAGAAATCATTCAACATTTTAAGATTAACAGCGTCATTCCTGTAGACTTTTACAACAGGAACGGTCAGATCCTCATTCACAAAAAAGAAAATGCAAACGGAGAAGATATAACCAAACTTCTCAAGTTTGAAAGTCAGGGGATTTATTTTCTCAAATCGGAATTTGAAAAAATTTCCGGAGGTAAACAAGCCACCGGCCCGAATAGCGTCAACGGCAGAGAAGTCAGTTTTTCTAAATTAGTTAATTCTGATCTTACCGTTGATCTTGCGAAGAATGCTTCCGGCTTTTTATCTGAACTGAAAAAGTTCCCTCTAAACGGAGGACAGGTAAGACAACTCAATAAATCCATCGACGGAATTTTGGATGACTTTAAATCCACTCCGGATATGGAAAACGGTCTCGTTAACATCATAGAAGTTATGAGCGCGGCCGGCGTGCCGATGGACTCTGAAATTTTAACAAAACGGACCGTGATTTCGATGGCGATGAAGGTGAGAGCCGGTAAGGCTTTTACTAAAGTCGATATGGAACAGAAAAAACTGGATCAAATGAATTTGATGATGTCTTCTTATTTAGCCGACGTCGGTTATACTCAGATGAAAATTCCGATTCAGAAAGATCTGAAAACGGAAGAATTTGAATATATTAAAAATCATCCAATCATCAGTTATCTCATGGTTGCAAATCTTCCCGACCTTGACGATAGTATTAAAACTTTGGTTCTCAATCATCACCGCCCTCACAAGGGCGAAGGGATGAATAACAATTATCCGCAACCGAAAATACTCGTACAAAAACTCAATCTTTATAAAGAAAAATACAAAGACGATCCGAAACGCACCGTGTTGGTGGCAGATATTCAAAAACAAATTCGGAATATTCTTACAAACAATCTTCCGATGGATGATATCGGTGTGATTTCAATCGCGGGTGAATTTGCGTCTTTAACCACAAGACAGGAATGGAGAGATGCATACGAACCTTTGGTTGCGATGAAGCTGATTTTGAATAATAGTTTTTTTGCATATAATGAGAAAACGCTGAGAGATTTTTACGATCATATCGGATTATCTCTTTGTAATAACCAACCTTTCATTCGAGAAGGGGATTTTGTAATCGTAGTAACTCAAGATTCCAATCAAAAGGTATTCTTTGAAGTCTGTATCATTCGGGAAATGTATCGAACTCTGATTCGTCCTATGCTGGAAAGAATCGGAACGATCCGCCCTAATTTCAGCAATATGGGAAAACTAAGAATTTCGGGATTTGATCTGAGTTCTTTCAAGTTGGATCGAAGAAAGGCAATTTTCAATTTGGAGAAGAATCAGGATCCAAGAAGAATCGTTTACGTTCTCGATCCGGAGCTGGACGGATATCTTTATGAAGAATTGGTCAAACAGACCGGAGAAATTCCGAAAGAAAGCGCATAAAGAATATTTCTGACGCTCTCTTTAAACAAAGGAGCGTTTTAACTGTTTCAAAATCTCTTTTCCTTTTTATCTTTATCCCGATCGAACGAAGGAATCGTTATACGACACACCGATTCTTGCCGCCTGCTTAAAGATTAAACATTTGCCTTCGATTTGAAGTATTACAAAAAGAATATTTCCGAAATGAACTTTTCTCTACAGAATCGCAAATAAAATGTAGATCGAAGACTGCTAAATAATTTTTTTCCAGTCGTATGTTCTATTCGCTAAGAAAGGATTGCATTCACCTTTTATGGTACGCGATTCTCTTCCAAAACGACGCCTACGGGCAATTTAAAAGAAGAGTTGTAATATGAGCATTAACTCACATTCTGTTAACAAGGAACTCCTGGAGAAGTTTGAATTCACTTCGGACGTAATTAAGAGTTTTGTAAGTCAGAGCGAAATCCCAGTAGATTTTTATAATAAGAATGGTCAGATTCTAATTCACAAGAAGTCGGACGCTTCCGAAGAAGACATTACTAGACTTCAAAAATTCGAAAGTCAGGGAATCTTTTTTCTTATATCAGAAAAAGATAAAATAGTTAAGAATAAAAAACCGGACTCTATCCACGGCCGTGAAGTTTCCTTTACGAAACTGATCAATACCGATCTTACCATCGCTCTTGCCAGGGAAGCTTCCGATCTTTTAGAAGAACTAAAACATTTTCCTTTAAACAACAATCACATTCGAAAAGTACAAAAAGGAATCGATGATATCCTTGTGGATTTTAAATCGAGTTCCGACATGGAACTCGGACTTGTCAACGTCATCGAAGTGATGAGACAGGCCGGGGTAAGAGCGGATTCTGAAATCATGACAAAAAGAACAGTGATTTCTATGGCGATGAAACTTCGCGGAATGAAAGCTTTGAACAAAGCGGAAAACGATCTTCAAAAAACAAAACAATTGAACGTTATGCTCGCTTCCTACATGGTCGATATCGGAAAGTCCAGAATGAAACTTCCGAATCATTCCAATCTCAGACCGGAAGAATTCGATTATATCAAAAATCATCCGATTATCAGTTATCTTATGATCGGAAATCTGACTGGAATCGATTCCGAAGTTAAGTCCGCTGTTCTCAACAGTCATAGAACTTTTAGGGGAGAAGGTCTGAATAACAATTATCCTTCTACCAACATGTTGATTCGGAAATTGACCGAGTATCTTCAGAAATACAAAGACGATAAAACGAAACAAACTCTCATCGAAGATATTCAGAGACAAATTCATCATTTGTTAAATAGTACTTATACGGACGAAGATCCGGGAATCATTTCCATCGCGGGAGAATTTGCTTCTCTCAGTTCCGAACAGGAATGGCGTCCCGCTTACGACGCGCTCACTTCGATGAAGCTCATTTTGAATAATAGTTTCTTTTCTTATAACGAAAAGATCGTTCGAGACTTTTTCGATTTAATGGCGCTGAGTCTTTGCGAAAATCAGAGCGTTCTGAACCCGGGGGATTATATCATCGTTGTTTCAATGGATTCTCAGAGAAAGGTGCATTTTGAAACCTGTGTCATCAAAGAAATCTACAGACACCAAACAAGACCGCTTTTGGAAAGAATCGGAACGATCCGCCCGTTGATTACCAACAAAGGAAAGATCAAGATCGAAGGATACGATCCACATTCTTTCCGCGAGGATAAGAGAAAGGCAGTTTTTAATCTGAACAACAGTATGGATCCGAGAAGAGTGATCTACATTATCGATCCTGAATTAGAACCGAATCTTTTTGAGAAGGTCGACCAGAATTTTAGAGGAACCGCTCCTCGTTCCGTCGCCTGACAAAACCAAAGGATTCTCTCAGAAACGCGCTTTATCCCTGAGCTTTACCTTGTTTTCTTGGTATTATGCCTTCAAGTTGGGGAAAAATTTTTAAAGTCAGTACGTTTGGAGAATCTCACGGCGAGTCCGTGGGAGTTGTTGTCGAAGGAGTTCCTGCGGGAATCCCCATTCGTTTAGAAGAAATTCAAAAAGACTTAAACCGAAGAAGACCCGGACAAAGCAATTTGACAACACCTCGGGACGAAGCCGATACGGTTCGCGTTGTCTCCGGCGTTTTCGAAGGGAAAACAATCGGAGCTCCGATTGCGTTGATCGTTAACAATCAAAATACGATTTCGAAAGATTACGAAAATTTAAGAACCACATTTCGACCATCTCACGCAGATTATACATACCAAGTAAAATACGGTTTTCGCGCTCACGTCGGCGGAGGTCGTTCTTCCGTCAGAGAAACGATCGGAAGAGTGGCGGCCGCCGCGATCGCAAGAATGATACTCAAGGACGATTTAGGAATCGAGACCGTGGCTTGGGTTGATTCGATCGGACCCGTTCAATCTAAGATCGGTGAGAATTATCCTAAGTCGAGAGAAGAAGTCGATCAAAACGAAGTTCGTTGTCCTGAAACGTCCAGCGCCGATGCGATGCGAGACTTGATTCTTAAAATGAAAGAAGCCGGAGACAGCGTCGGAGGAACGATCAAATGTGTTTCCTACAACCTTCCGCCCGGTTTAGGCGATCCCGTTTACGATAAATTGGACGGAGATCTTGCAAAAGCAATTCTTTCGATTCCCGCGTGCAAAGGATTTGAAGTGGGTTCGGGATTTTCGGGAACACTTCTTACGGGAAGCGCGCATAACGATGAATTTTATGTCGAAGAAGGGACCGGACGCGTTCGAACCAAAACCAATAATTCCGGCGGACTTCAAGGCGGAATTTCGAACGGAGAAGAGCTCATAATCCGAGCTGCGTTCAAGCCTACTTCTACGATTTTTAAAAAGCAGAATACGGTAACTCTTAAGGGAGAAGAAACCACTTTAGAAGCAAAGGGTCGTCACGATCCTTGCGTCCTTCCAAGAGCGGTTCCTATCATCGAGGCCGTCGTAAACTTAGTTCTTGTAGACGCCTATCTCTATCAAAGAGCGATGAACCCGCTTTGGTTTCAAAAATGGGCGAAAATTCCGGATTATTACAACGACTTAGAACTTTAAGAATCAGTCTCAAAATTGAGAGAAGAGTTTCAAAACTTTCGGAAGAATCGGAAAGTGAAAGAGTGAAAACTGCGAACTTTTAGAAACAGGTTGCCAGAATGGGAACGGTACGTTTCTATAGAATTGTTTCCCAATACCCGGGTTTAATCAAAAGGATGATTCCATGGTAAAAATCAAAATCGACGGAATCGAGCACGAGGTAGATGAAAAGAAAAATCTTATCTCCGCTGCGAAAGACGTCGGAATAGAAATTCCTTTCTTCTGCTATCACCCAAAACTTTCCATCGTAGGTATGTGTAGAATGTGCCTCATCGAAATCGAAGGGGTTCCAAGACTTCAAGCTGCCTGCAATACCAAGGTCACGGAAGGCCTTTCCATATTTACTAAGAATGATCGAATCAAAGAAGCCCGCGAAGGAACGATGGAGTTTCTCCTCGCAAATCACCCTTTGGATTGTCCCGTATGCGACAAAGCCGGGGAATGTCAACTTCAGGACAACGCATTCAAAGAAGGAAAAGGAAATTCCCGTTTTACATTAGAAAAAAGGAATGTGCCTCAGGAAGAAATCGGATCCAATCTTATCATCAATCACAATCGTTGTATCGTTTGTTATCGTTGTGTTCGGTTTGAAGAAGAGATCGTAGGAGAATCCAATCTCGGACTTTTTGAAAGGGGATATCATTCGATCATCGGTCTCGCGAAGAATGAACCGATTCATCATAATTTTCAAGGCGCACTCGCGGATATCTGTCCGACCGGAGCCCTTCTTAACAACAAGACATTATTCAAATCGAGAGTTTGGTGGTATAAGAACGCCGAATCCATCTGTCACGGCTGTAGTACGGGATGTAATATCACGACAAACGTAAGAGACAACAAGATGTATCGTTATATGCCTCGTATCGACGAGGAAAAGGATATGTATTTTCTCTGCGACAAAGGCCGCTTTGATATCGATTGGCTGAATGAAAACCGTCTCTCCGCATATTATCAGGAAGGAAAATCTTCGGAAAGCGGTGTTGTTTTACCGGCGATCGCGGAAAAAATCATACAAGCGAATCAAATTGCGATCTTAGGCGGCGGGTCCGAATCCAATGAGAATTTAAAATCGATTTTGCAGAGCGCAGGATCCTTTGGAAAATCCGTAGTTTTGGAAGTTCGAGTGGATTCCGCTCAATCAAAACCGCCGGAACAAAAAGATTTCCTCATGACCACCGATTTAAGACCAAACACAAGAGGCGGAGTGGACGCGGGATTTATCTCGTCACAGGGAATCGAATCGATACGCAACTCCATAGAATCGGGAGCGATCGATCTTGTTTTCGTAATTAAGGAAAATCTAAAGGATGTTCTTCCGTCTATTTCTTCTAAGACTACCGTTGTTTTGTTGAATACGAATTTGACTTCGGATCTTTCGGGCGTCGCTTACGGAGTTCCGATCCAAACCTTTGCAGAACAAGCGGGTTCCTTTACCAATAAGAATGGATTGAATCAACGTTTTCAAAAAGCGATGGATCCGCTTAAAGGGCTGTTGAGTTCCGGATCCGTATTTCAAAGGCTCGCCGAATTAGTAAAAGAATTGTCTTCTTCTCCGAAGGAGGTTAGCTCAATTGGGAACCGTTAATGTAATACATGTCGCGAGTCGGCATAAACTCACCTGGTATGAAAAATTCTATTTTTATTCCATCGGGAAAGGACTTTGGATCACCCTCAAACATTTTATCAAAGCTACGATTCTGAGAGGAACCGTAACGATAGAATTTCCCGAGAAGAGAAGAAAGTATTCTACTCGTTTTCGCGGAATGCATACGATGAAACGCGACGAACAGGGTAGAGAGAGATGTACGAGTTGTTTTTGTTGTATGTGGATTTGTCCGGCAGATGCGATTTATATCGAAGCGGCGGAAGTAACTCCGGAAATTCAGCATCTTCATCCCGAAGATAAGTTCGCCAAAAAGTTTGAGATCAATTTGTTACGTTGTATTTTTTGCGGATTGTGCGAAGAAGCCTGTCCGAAAGGCGCTATTTACTTGGATGGTCCGGCCGAGATGGCCGCAGATAACCGGGAAGATTTGATTCTTACAAAAGAAAGAATGATGCAAAAAGTAGGCGGGCCGATTATAGGAGAAAGAATCTAAAATCTTTCTCCTATAATTTTATTTAGACTGAAAATCACATGCAGGATTTCTAATAAATAAATTTTAGATTTTTAACCTACTTTCTGCTTTAAATATTCGTTTTGCCTGGCGATTTCCAGCTTTGCTTCCAGGTAGGCAACGGAAGCGTCAATGTCGTCATTTGAGATTCCGGGATATTCGCGAAGAATTCCCTTTCTCGACATTCCCGATAAGAGCAAATCCAGTATTTCTAAAACACGAACCCCAGTTCCTTTGATAAAGGGTTTTCCGCCCAAATATCCGGGAATCATTTCAATCGAAGTAAACTCGTCGTTACTCATATATACTAATAACATTAAGACCCACTGAAATTTGTAGCGGAAAAGTTTTTTTCGAAATCATTTTCGAAAAATCCCCTTTGTATACTGTATTTCCGAAATTAAATTCTTCGTCCAGAATCTAACCAAAGTTATTTGGAAGAACTACTCGAAGAAGAGGAAGACGACGAAGATGTGGAAGGACATTCCGGATAGAGGGCGCTACAAGAAAGGAGGAGAACCACCCCAGAATTTGTAGTACAAAGAGTTCCTAAGGGTTTATCCGTGCTTACGTCGTTGAAGACGCAGTAGCCAAAAAGTTTTTCGTAACACTCATTTCTTTTTTTGGATTTTCCGGAACAGCTCGAACTCTTCGGTTCAAAATCGTGGGCCGCGCAGTTAAGAATCAGAAAGGCTGAAAACAGAAGGCTTCTAAAAACGAATCGTCTTTTATAAGAGCGTAGAAACCCTTTGATTCGGTCATTCCAAAGATAATCTGACATAGTTTTTAATAAATTTGGTAACGGATGACGGGATTTAATTTCTTTTTTGTGCTTTTAGGATCAGAATTTCTGTGAAAAACTGCAAAAACCCTGGTTTCACAGCATTTTATAAATGGTTCAATCCGATTCTACAGATTTTTCAACACTATACGAAGAAAACCATCGGACGGTTTACCATTTTCTTCTCAAAATATCCGGCGACCCGGAAGTTTCCGAAGATCTAACGCAAGAAGCCTTTCTGAAAGCGTTCACATTCTTCGCGAAGTTTGATCCAAAGATCGCTTCCTTTAGCACTTGGACTTGTTCCATTGCAAAAAACTTGTATTTCAAGCATTATAATAAGCAGAAAAAGGAATTTGGAAATCTTAGCATCGGTGATCTGGTCATAGATATAGAAGTTAATCCTGAAATTCCTGAAAATTTAGAGAAAGCTTTTTTAGAAAAAGCAATAAAAGATTCAATTGAGAGTCTTCCTGAACCCGAAAAGAGTATAATACTATTTAAGGAATTAGAAAGAAAGACTCTGAAAGAAACCGCGCTCGCGCTTGGAATTTCGGAAAGAACAGTCAGCAGAAGATTGATTTCAGCCGTCTCTTTATTGAGAGAAAAAATGGAAAGTCAAGGGCTACAATTCTAAACTCTACTATGAAGTTAAAAGTTGATAACATAGAACAATTCGAAGACCTACTGGGGAAATATCTCTTTGGCGAATTGAATACGGAAGGTAAAAAAGAATTACTCGATTTCGTACTCAAAAACGGCAAGGCCCGTTCTATGTACCAAGCCGCAACTCAAACAAATGCAATCGTATCTTATGCCTTTTCAGATTCGAAAGACGAAAGCGGATCTGAAGCTAAAAAAAATCAATTCGGTAAACTATTAGAATTTAAGAATTCGATTTTTCGGTCCAGTTGGATCGTTTCCAGTTTGGCCGCAGCTATTCTTCTTGTTTCCGGGATTTCGATCTGGTTTGGTTTTCAGTCCGATTCAGAGACAAAATTAGACCAAGCATTTATAAATTCTTATGGAGATTGCAAAATCGACGGAATCGCTTCTCAACCGGGAGCGAATCTTTTAAATCGGAAATTGGTTTCCGGTAACTATTCCATTTGCGAGTTTCAAGTTGAAGGAGCTAAGAGCGTAGCGGTTCGCGTTCTTCCGGATTCGGAAGTTTCGGTAACGGGAAATCGAAAAAATTCTTCCGTAAACGTAGATCGAGGATCGGTTCTTATCGATTCGATAAATAGCAAGTCTGTAGATTCCGACGGATTGCTCTCCATTCTTTCTCCGGATGTGCGTGCCCTTTTGGTCGGCACGAAAGTCGTTTATTCTCGAAAAATCGGAGAATCTCATTCGGAACTGGATCTCAATGTTCTGGATGGAAAGGTTGAAATTGAAACCGGACCTTCGGTTGCTTTTGAGAAAACCGCAAACATTCTGAGTGAGGAAGAACGAGATTTTTTAAAACTCAATTTTCCGATTCTATTCCAAAGTAAAAAAGTTGAAATCAATCGGGGCCAATCTTTATCTTGGAAGGGAATTCCCGAATCCGGTCTTAAGAAAATTCGATCTCTGGAAAAGAGCATTGAAGAGGCAAAAGCAAAAGGAATCAAAGTCGAAAGTGATTTCGTTTTTGCGCTTTCCTCGGACGTTCAAAAATTAAACGGAGATCATGTCTTTGCGATCGATCAGAATCTTAGTAAGAAGATTAAAAATCTTCTTCCAAGCGAAGAAAAAGATCTTACCGCTAAATTCAATTCTATGGTTCGTTTTCCTCCCACTGATTTAAGGGAAGTCGAAAAACTCAAGTCCCTGGTTGCTAAGTTGGACAATACTCCTTTGATTCAAATTCTAAAAGATAAGAATCAGCCGGATATAGAAAGAGTTATCTATTTCAAAGACGGTTCTAAAGTAAAAGGTTTTGTTTATCAACACGATAGCTTTTATATTCTTTTGAAAACGGATGGAAATCTATTGTTCCCGATTGATGCCGTCGATTCGATCGATTTCGAATAGAGAAAAAACTCGGATCATTCTCTATAAGTCGCTGAAACTTTATATAAGTTCGATTTCGTATCGGCGGATTTAAAAAAATTATGCGAAACCAATCGAAATTATTCTTCTTATATCGTATAAAAGGTAAAATTACCTCTTCCCTCTTTTTACTTTGTATTCTACTTCTCCTTGTCGTTTTTTCAAGAAGTCTGCAGGCTGATACTGTCATTTTAAGAAACGGAATCGAATATAAAAATGTAAAGACCGTCTTAGGAAAATCCGCGGTTACAATCGAATCCGAAGTCGGTTCCATTATAAATATACCGATTAACTCGATTAAATCCATTAAGTCGATTCCGGTTCAGTGGACAAATTCATCTAAGAATTCTTTGACGCCGGAAAACGAAAACTCAACGACTGAAAATGATTTATCAAAAGATTCGAAAACAAATTCGGATAAACGCCAGTCGGCTCTGAGTAATTTAGATATTGCGAAACGATCGATCCGAGAGGCGCTTCCGAGTCTGATTCCGGGATGGTCTAATCTCTATCTTTTAGGATATCCTTCCTTAGGCGCTTTGTTTTCTCTCACGGAGTTCTATCTCATTCATTTGATCTCGGTGTATTCGAAACCGACCGTTCATTTCTACGAGGATCCCGTAAACTTGACCTTAGCCTATCTCAATCTCGATCCGAATGTCTCCGCTCAGAATCCGAAATTTATCGGTTTAGTACTTTCTTATGAAAACGCTTCCTTGGTGAAAGATCCGATCTCAGGCGGATATACAACTCCGGAAAAAATTAGGGAAGGAAGGGAAAGGGCCGCTACGGGTTTGTTATCCGTTTTGATTTTAGATTTTTCCGTTACTCAAGCGATTTCGATGACTAGGAAGAGGAAAGAAAGCGCTTCTAAGGAGAGCGGTTCCTTTGATATAAAATTCGGAAGTCGTTTTAGACCGGAGGTGGGGGAATCGGAATCTAAGATTTCTTTGATTTATTATTTTTAAAATTTAAGAGGGCCACCGTTTTTGTTTTGGTAGCCCTTTGATTTTCATTAAGCGGTTGCGGAGTCTCTTCCTATCTTTCCTACAAAATAAAAAATTACGCCGACGGCTACCAAACCCGCACGAATTGCCCAACCGGTTGCGACTCCCCAGTTGTCGATCCACATAAGAATCTTTAAGTTATAGTTAAAAAAACTCAAAGCTCCGGAAACGATTCCCGCGAATGAAAGAAAAGCCCCGAACGAGGAAATCTTATCCTTGATTTGATCCATAGTACTTGCACCCCTTTAAGTGAATTGATTACATGATTAACAGATGAAATCTTCTTTTTTCTCCTTTTTTAATCCGATGTTCCCCTTCTTTGTTATAAAACTCTTCTTTTAATAAAAAACTTGCGACCCCCTCCAAGTTTTTAAATTCTGACAGTCTAATAGAAGATAACTCGGGGACGAAATTGGTTTCGACTGTTGTTGTCAGGGACTATGTGGCGTGTAGAGGTTGTAGGCTCCTCTCAAAACCTTCAAACAATAACCGCTAATAACGAATTAGCCCTAGCAGCTTAATCTCTGCTACGGAACCTTGGTTCTTTCTCCTGAGGGCCAAACGTTCTGACACTTTTCGGGAGGCGTCTCTTTTGGTTTTCGGTTCCTGAGAGAGATCGTATTTGAGCTGAATAGGAAAGAGAGTCCTGTCTGTGGGTTAAACTCAATCCGACAACTTTATACATAGACTACACACGTAGAGGCTAGTCTGGGGCGCAATAGGACGCGGGTTCGAACCCCGCCGTCTCCATCGCATTTATATAATTTGGTTTTATCGGTTAAGAAACGATCGCCTTTGGTCTGTTCCTTTCAAAGTTGTTTTTATTTTTCCTAAAATGTAAAATTCACTTCATTCCTTGACTTAGAATCCTTTTCTAAAAGATGAATTTAAACACTTTATGTATAAACCATAAGAATTTTCAGCAGTCTGATATTGTAGAATATTCGATTCTTGTAATGAAAGAAGAATAAGGTTTAAAACATTCTTACAGGATGATCGCGGTGATTGAATTAGATTCTCTCCTTTTGAGGAGTTCAGGAGATCGAAATTGGAAACTAAAATTTCAATTTATTCGGACGTAGTTTGTCCTTGGTGTTATATCGGAAAAAAAAGGTTAGAAGACGCGATCGAGCTTCGTAAAAAGTCTCACCCAGATGATAAGATTGAGATAGAATGGAAAGCGTTTCAACTCAATCCGGATCTCGCACCTGAAGGGGAAGATAGAGTTCTTCATATGAGTCGTAAGTTCGGTTCTTTGGATCGTGTCCAGATGATGGTTCAAAGAGTCGCGGACATCGCTCTTGCGGAAGGTCTTCCTTTTTCTACGGAACAACAAGGTCATCAGCCGAACACATTCTTATTACACGCTCTCATTCGAAGGGCGAAGGACAAAGGAAAGGCGTCGGCTCTCGCTGAAATCTTTTTCAAAAATTTCTTTGCTGAAGGTAAGAATCTCTCGGACGACGCTGTGGTCCTGGAAAGTTTGAAACAGGCAGGTTTGGACGAAGAAGACTTAAACTATGTAAGAGAAAACGAATCTCTTTTGAAAGAAGTTCAAGATGAAGAATTGAGAGGAAGACAATTGGGAGTTTCCGGAGTTCCATTTTTTGTCTTTAACGAAAAATACGCGGTCTCCGGCGCGCAGGAATCCAATCTTTTTTTACAACTTTTTGATCAACTTGAAAAGGAAGCCCAATAAAAGGGCTTCCTTGTAAATTCATTTGAGACCGTAGACTAACTTGTAAGCTGTCTCCTCTTCCTTCGACCACGGCAGTTGAAAAGGAACCTTTCTTACTTTCAAACCGCTTTCTCTCAGATAATTTCGAATCTCGCTGTCTCGAAAGATTGCGTCCGAAAAAACAATTTCACCCGAGTCTGTGATCCCTTGAAGTTTAGAAGCATAGTTTACCGTGTTTCCAAAATAGTCGATATTGCTGTTTAGATTCACCGCCAGACAAGGACCGGTATGAACGCTGATTCGAATTTGAATTCGATTTTCAGGAGAGATTTGAAATACTTTCTGCAATTCAACTGACGCCAATAAAGAATCCAACGGACTTGAAAAAGAAGCCATTACCGCGTCTCCGATGGTTTTTACAACGGCGCCTTTGTTTGCTTTGATGATTCGGAACACTTGTACGAAGTGTTCTCTTACTTCTTTAAATGCGCCTGTGTCCCCTTCTGAAATATAGAATCTCGTAGAGCCTACGATGTCCGTAAAAAGAATCGTCTGTACTCCGATGTCGAGTTGAAGATCGGAGGCGAGCGCTTGTTCTGTGAAAAGATCTCTAAATTCTTGGAAGTTAAACAACTCCGCAGGTCGCAAACTATAAGCGTCTTCTTTTTTCTCCTCGATCACGAATGTCCTAGGCGAAAGTTCGCTGTTATAGATTTGTACCGTAGGTTTCGGTTTTGCAGTGAGTTCTTGTTCCGATTGATCAGCGGTCCATCGGATCGTTTCGCTTGAAGAAGGTTGTATTTCCAAGAGGTTGTATTTTTTTTCTCCGGCGATTCGAAGACGAAAGATTCCGTCATTTAATAATAAATTTGTAATGTATTCAGCTCCGGGTGCAATCGTTTTCTGAAAACGAATATGAGCCTTTGTCGCGGGTTCGGCGGCGCAGAAATATCTTTTTTGAACTTCTCGTATGGACGGGTGTATGTGAAAAGTAATTTCGATCGTATTGAGTTTTGAAGATTCAAAATCGATTCCACAAACCTCGCAGGAATCTTGAGAAGGAACGTCTCCTAAGTTGTTGAGTTCGGATCTTACCCCTCTACAATGCGGGCAGATCACATCCCAAGAAAGAGTAAAAAGACCTTGTCTACAACCGTGTAAAAAAAGAAGGAGAAGGCTTTCCAAAGGAACCTTCCAATCCAAAGCCAACTTTTTAATTCGAATTCGATAGAGTTCGTTTTCGTCTTCCGAAAGAATATAATGAATCACTCGATCGATCAAAGTTTCATCGATTCCTTCTCGAACTAAATTGTTTCTGATTTGTTTGAGTTTTAGGCTTTCTGCGATCGGTTCCGATTCTTTCAGCGTATGATTAAAACTGAGAATCGAATCGTTTCTTTTTTTGGTTTCAATATCCTCGAGAACTCCCAAAAGCCCTTTTTGATAATCTTTAAAAAGTTGTTTCATTCCGATCTGAAAGACCCACTTAGCTATGATTCCTCTCGGAATCCAACCAAAGTAAACGATGAGTTTTGTTCTATTCTCGGAAAGTTTTTCTATAATGTATCGGGTTCTTACATACTTCGCCAAACCTTTGCTGTAGATTCTTGCGTTGTTTAGTCCTTTGCAATATTCCCATTCCCAGGGAACTTCTTCCCATTCCATTCGAATTCCAGCGTTCCTAGAACTGCCGAACAACTTGCCTTCTTTTTCCACGTATTTCATTTCGGGAATGCCGATTCTTTTGTTAAACGAAGAGGTATCGATGAGCCAAGGCCAAAGAGATTCTACGTCGATATCCAATTCAAATTCCCAGAGGAAGTCCAAAGGTTTTCCCAATCGAGTCCATTCTTCGTTCCAAGGGATTTGTTTTAAGAATTCACCGAGGTCTAAAATTTCCTTGGATTTGAGTCTGTTTTGATTTATTGCCATGTATATTTCTGGTTCCCGTAAAATGATTTTATCTGTGTTAGTAATCGTAAATTCTGCGAGGACCTCTTAGAAGATTCTCGCCGCTATAAAAGGAATGGGAAGAGGATCCGATTCTTTGTAAAAAGAATCTACAAAATTTCTCTTTCCGATTAGATTCTGTTTCCTGCTATAGAGTTCGGAAGAAATTTGGTACGGTATGCAATATTCTCAATTTGCGCAAAAATTTAAAAAGCAGACCGGAATCGGACAGCTTATGGAAGATTTGGGCAGTCCGCCTCCCGGCGCTTGTATGTTGGGAGGAGGAAATCCCGCGTTGATTCCGGAAGTCGCAGAGGTTTGGAAAGAGATCGTATCGAAACAAATCGAATCCGCAAGTTTGAATAGAATTCTCGGAAGCTACGAATCTCCTGCGGGAATTCAAGAACTGCGAGAATATGTGGCTTCCATTTTATCGGAAGAATCCGGAACTCGTATAGACGAAAATCAAATTGCGATCACCAATGGAAGTCAGAATGCATTCTATCTTCTATTGAATTTTTTTTCCGGCAAATTTGAAAACGAAAGAAGTAAAAAAATTCTTTTTCCGATTCTTCCAGAATACATCGGTTATACGGATCAGACTTTGGAGGCGGATTCTTTTTTATCGTTTCAGCCTAAGATTCAAGAGATCGATTCTTTTTATTATAAGTATTATATCGACAAGGAAAATTTTGACGCGGTTTCCGATTGGAAAGAACAAGCCGGTTGTATTTGTGTTTCTCGGCCGACGAACCCGACCGGAAACGTGATCACGGATGCGGAGCTGGAATTCTTAATCTCAAAAGCAAAGGAGGCCGACATTCCTTTGTTAGTCGATAACGCCTACGGATATCCGTTTCCCGGCGTGGTATTTGAAAAGAGTTCTTTCCTTCACAAACCCGGGATGATTCAGGGATTCAGTCTTTCCAAATTAGGGCTTCCCGGAGTTCGAACCGGATTTGTTTTGGGAGATCCTGAAACGATCGAACTTATACACAAAGCCAATTCGGTTATCAATTTGACGAGCGCAAGTCCGGGTCAATACATCGCACTGGAACTTTTTCGTTCCGGAAAATGGAAATATTTATGTAAGAACGTTATTCTACCTTATTATAAGAGAAAGTCCGAGTTTGCAAGAGAGGCGATTCTCCAAAATTGGAGTTCAAATCTGGATTATAGGATTCATCAGAGCGAAGGAGCTTTTTTTCTTTGGATCTGGGTGAAGAATTTAAAACTTACGGTTTCAGAGTTATATCCGATTCTAAAAGAAGAAGGCGTAATCATCGTTCCTGGAAAAACTTTTTTCCCGGGAGCGGATCCGAGTTGGTCTCATCGGGAAGAATGTTTCCGATTGAGTTTTGTGAGAGAAGAGAAAGAGATCGAAGAAGGAATTATAAGAATCGGTCGAGTATTGGAAAGATTCTCCAAATAAAAAGGTTTCGTCCTGCAATTCGGAATGGAAGACTGGATACTTAGAAAGATTCAATTTATCGAAATTACCTTGTTATATAGTTAGGAAAAATGGAAAGCACGGAACAGGACATAAGCTTTGAGGAACTGGCGGCGAGTAAGCCGATGGAAGTCCAGTCTCTTATGCCGGACTATATCTTTTTAAACGAGGGAGCTGTCGGTCTTTCGGCCACGTCTCGTTGTATCTTAGACGAGCTGAGAGATTGGCATAAAAAAACCGAAAAACACGGTTCCAAAGGGATTCACCCATCCTATTTACTTACGTTAGACAAGCTTTCCGAGCTTCTTAATAAATATAGAAATTTAAGCGAGCAGTCGAAATCTCCTCAAAGTATCGATCTCGCTCTTCGACAATTGGTGGATTATGAGAAAAAAGGAAAAAACAAATCCGCATATATCTATCCATTTCTTGTTCGCAATGGAGCCAAGGTCTTGGCCCGTATCGCAATCGCGAGTCCGCAGAAAGAAACGAAAACGGACGTAACTCCGTTTCGAGTCGCTTGTTTCGAATTTTCTGAAGAGATGATCGATCTGATTCTTCAGAATCGAGCAAAAAAACCGAAACTTCCGGACGAAGACAGTCCGGGCGCTTTTTTACTTCATAAAAACAAAGCTGGAAAAATTTGGTTATTTCCAAAGCTCGCTTCGATCGAGGCGGAATTCTCCACTTTGTTAAAGAGGGGATTTCAACCTTATAGTTATATTCCGATGATGGATTTTTTACGGGACTTCCTCACGTATTCACTTAAGAAGAATTATGTGATGAAAATTCTTCCGGATTATCATATCATTCTGGACGATCTTCAACTCAATCCGGACGGTTCTTACGTAAATCAACCCGAAGTCATCGCGCATTATCGTTGTCAGGCGGACGCTCTTGAAAAGTTTGCGATTCCTTATCTTAAGGAACTGAGCGAAAGAGCCGGATATAGTTTATACAAAACTAAAATCGCGGAATTTGAACAAACTCACATTCAACTCGTTGAACCCGGAAGAAAGCAAAACAGCGAAAAGGTCAAGGCTCTGATTGCGCTTATCAACGATTATCCTTTTGATCGCGAGACGGATGAACTTGGAAAAAAGGTTTCTGAAACTTGCAGGGCTTCGATCCAAATTCTTTCCAGACTCATGGAAGAAAAAGATAAGTTGGTTCAAAGAAAAGAAGAGAATGTTTTTAAATCTCTAAAAACAAGAATTCTTAATAAGATCGCGGAAACAACCTTACAAGACCAGACACTCTATCGATTTTCACCGGAACAAAAATTGAAGTCTTCCGGGTTGGTGGACGAAACGCGTTATCCTGCTTTGGTCGAAGAATTAAAAAAAGACATCGGCGCCCAATTCGGAATGAAAGTAATCGAAAAACCCGATCAGACTTCCGAAGTTTACGCCGTTGATCCCGGTTATATGGCCGCCGTCTTACACAAGTTAAGCGGAATGGCAACGAGCAATCCTTCGTATCAAAAAGATTTGGATATCGCGAGAGAGATCAACGCGATTCTCAGTAATCCAAAACATCCGGGTTTGAATGCTAAATTGAAAGCTGATAGTATCGTCAAACTACAGCAAGGAATTCAAGCTCTCGAACAAATCGAAGCCGAAAAACAACGTTCTCAAGAATTTGCTAAGAAGTTCAATCTTCCGATGGGGATGTTGGGTTTTGTCGCGAGTATGATTCTATTCTTAATCGCATCCGTTCACTTTAAAACTACGGGAATCTTGTTCGTAGGAATTCCAGTCAGCTTGTTCTTAGGTCTGATGTTGGCGTTTTATTTTCGAGATAAGGACAAATCCGATATTCTCGGATCAGGGGGCGGTTCCGCTTCGCTTGGATCCGGTTTTAAGGGAGAATACGGATCCGCTACTTCTTCTTCGTCTGACGGTTTTTATTCCGGAGACGATAATTCGGAAGAAGAACACACCTATACAAAAGGTGAAACTCCAAAAGAGAAAAAGGTAAGTCTCATAGCGAAAGGCGCGGAGAGATTTGTTTTTCCAAGCCGCTTTACAAAAATCACCGACAAGATTCACGATTCTCGTTCTTTGCGGAAAAAGATTTATGAGAATTTGGATAACATTCGAAACAGCGTGGCTCACCTCAAGGGAGAGAAGGACGACGAAAAAGTTGCGTCCACTATCGAATATGCGCTGTTACAAAATTCCGCGACGATTCTCATTCCGGACGATATCGTTCCTCATGGAATGCCCGGTTCTATTATTCTCAATCACAACGATCTAAAGGCACCCTTGATTCGGGATCAGATTTCCGAGTTCTTACGTAACGAAGCCCAAAAGAAAAAATACGATAAAAAGATCGTGAAGTATTATACATTTTTAATCAATACGATTGAAGTAGAATATTATAAATACCTGCCAAGTCGAAAAAAGAAATAAAATTTTTCCAACTGCATTCTTAAACTCTGAGAATAGGTTTTTATCTAATTCTTTCCATAAGAATTAGAATTGACTCGAATGACCTTTCTCGCCTAATTTGAAACACGTGAAAGGTTTCCTGTATTCCAGTTTCAATTTCCCATTAGGGAAGAAGTTTACAAATTCCAAGTCTATTTCTGAAGTTATAGATTCTATTCTTATCAACTTTCCCAAAAAAAATCTCAGTTTTGTTTTGTGTCTTTGTTTTCTCATCGGATGCGAAAGAATTCGAAGCTTAAATCCGGGCGATGTTAGTTCGAGTCCATATTACGAAAATTTAATTGTCCAATGTTTTCTGGGCCAGACTTCAAATTGTGTGGCGCCTTCGATTCGCAACGTAAGAAATTCGGGGGTGATTCATTCCGGCTTTTTGACGGGAAATACGGCGCCTTTTGCATTGAGCGTAGAAGTGTCGTTAGACGGTGGTTTTTTTCAAGGCGCTTCGGTGGTCGGAAATACTTGGTCTTTTCCTTTACCGAGAGGTGTCTATGCTTGGAAACAGAATTCTTTGCATCAGGTTACGGTTCGTTCGGGACCTTTTTCCTATCAACATTCGATTCAGATTCGAAAGGGAAACAATCACGACGTCAACGGAGACGGTTTTTCCGACGTGATCGTCGGTGCGAATCAGTTTAGCGCGGGGACTGGAAAAGTATATATTTTTCACGGAGGAATACAAGGAATCGCTTCGCAGGCGGCCACTTCGGCTAACACGAGTATTGTGGGAGTTCCCGCCGGTCAATTCGGTTGGGCGGTTGCTTTGGGAGATGTCAACGGAGACGGTTATGCCGATGCTGTGGTCGGAGCTCCGAACTCCGGAACGGATTCCATTTTTATCTATCATTCTTTAGGGGGAGACGGAATTCCAAACAACGCTTCTCCGAATACGACTCTTGCCGCAGGCTCCACCGTATTTTTTGGAGGAGCCATTGCCACGGGGGACGTGAACGGAGACGGCTTTGAAGACGTTGTCGCAGGATCTTACGGCTTTACAACTTCCACCGGAAGAGTAGATATATTTCATTCTTCCGGGGTTTCTGGAATTCCAAGCGGAGGATTCGGGACGGCGAATGCGACACTGATCGGGACGACAACGAATGGAAGATTTGGAATTTCAGTTGTTGCCGGAGATGTCAACGGAGACGGTTACTCGGATATCTTAGTCGGCGCGGACGGGCTTTCTCGTTCTTACTTGTTTCATTCCACTGGAAGCAACGGGATTTCAAGTCAGAACTTATCTTCCGGTGGAATAACGAATACTCTCCTCATCGGAGAGGTTTCTAGTCAGTTTGGAATTTCGGTTTCTTTGGGCGATGTCAATGCTGACGGTTTTCAGGACGCTCTGATCGGCGCACGATCTTATTCTTCAAACCAAGGACGTGCCTACGTTTTTCATTCGAGCGGTAATTTTGGAATCTCCAGTCAGGATTTATCTACTTCCGGAATTGCGAATACAATCTTAACCGGTCAAGCGGCTGCGAGCTTTTTTGGAATTTCCGTTTCCTTAGGAGACGCAAATGGAGACGGTTTTTCTGACGCACTCATCGGCGCCTACGGAGTCGGACAAGGGAACTCATTTCTTTTTCTCTCTTCGGGTTCTTCAGGCATCGTCAGTCAAAATCTTCTGAGTGGCGGTTTTGCTAATACGACATTCACCGGAGAAACAGCCGGAGACCAATTCGGAATTTATTTGAGTTTCGTAGACGCGAATGGAGATGGTTGTTCGGATTCTGCGATCGGCGCTTACGGATATCCTGCGGGTGCAAACCAAGGGAGAACGTATCTATTTTATGGATCCTCGTCCGGAATTCCGAACTTGGGCGCCTTAAGCGCAAGTGCGATTTTAACGGGAGAAGCTTCCAGCCAATTCGGATTTTCCATCGCTTTGCATTTTGAAAGGGAGAATTCCATCTTTTCGAAAACGTATATTCATCGATGGAAATCGATCCTCTATAGAAGAGAGGAACGAGATCGAAGTTTTCGATTTAAAAATTCTTAGAACCTAAAGACTAGTAAGAATTCAAAATAATTTTCATCTTTTTTATCAATTTTAGATTGACCGCACAAACCGGTACGCGACTCTGACCACAAGATTCCCGGTGACTATAGAGAGAGGGCCACACCCGTTCCCATCCCGAACACGGAAGTTAAGCCTCTCATCGCTGATGGTACTGTGTGGTTCGCTGCATGGGAGAGTAGGACGTTGCCGGGTTTTCTTATTTTAGGACAGAGGATTGATTCTGACAATTCTCCTCCGGTCGTTCGGGCCTTCCTCAGGGTCGTATCCCTGAAATTCCTAAGAATATAAGAAATCCCGATACAGACAAATTCGCATCAGATTTGAATGTGAAATGGTTGACTTAGACCTTTTTCAGAATGCTCCTGTTAGAAAGAGCATTGGATTCTTCTAAATAGAAGAGATATACGCAATCATTAACGCCAATCAGGGATAAGTATGAAAAGAAATTACCAGCCCAGCCGAGTAAAAAGAGCGAGAACACACGGATTTCGCACGAGAATGGCTACTTCCGGTGGAAGAAAAGTTCTTTCCCGTAGAAGAAAAAAGGGCAGACATAAGCTCACTGTTTCCGACGAAAAACTCGGTAAAAAATTCTAAGAACTAAGCCATCGAAGAGACATTAAAATCCAGGAAGGAGATACAATCTCTTTTTAAGGCTGGAAAAAGAGTCTCCCGCTTCCCGATCGTTCTTGTTTATATTCCTAATTCCTTATCTAAGAATCGCTTTTTGTACTGTCCAGAACGTACAGTAAAAACGGCGGTTCAAAGAAATCGGATCAAAAGGAAACTAAGGTCGGTCATACACGAGGAAGAGAAGAATTTTCTAAAAGGCTTTGATATCGCAGTATTAGCCAAAAAAGAAATTTTGGATCTAAACCACGGGGAGCTGGTTAAGATTCTGGTCTCTCTGATCAACAGAATCTGATGAACCAACTTGCAATCAAACTGATTCAGCTATACAAACGGCTAATCTCTCCATTACTCCCTCCAGCCTGTCGATTTACTCCAACTTGTTCCGAATATGCAGCACAAGCATTTCAAGAATACGGATTTTTCCGCGCATTGCAGCTGAGTACTTGGAGAATTTTGAGATGCAACCCTCTCTCTCGGGGATTCGAAGATCCCTTACCACCTAACATTAAAAGGACGAAATGATGGAAGATAGACAAAGTAGATTATTTTTAGCTCTGATTCTAAGTATGGGAATTTGGATGGGAGTGAATTATTTTTTCTTCCCTTCCGCTCCTCCCAAAAAGGCGCCTGAAACAAAAGAGGCGAATTCGGACAAACCTTCGGATAACAAAAAAGAAAATAAAACTCAAACCGAAAAAACGAAAGAAGCCCAGATCACCGCTCCCGTAAAGGAAGTTAAGGTTGCTCCTTCCGATGTAAAGAAAACTAACATCGTTACTGATTCTTATATTATTGAATTCAGTTCCTTGGGTGGAAGAATTTCTAAATTCTACGTAAAAGACTACGTAGGACCTAACGGCGATTTTATGCAAGTTGCTCGTAAGAATCCAGAGACGGTCGTTGTGGATGGGAAATCCTATCAGGCGGTTGAACTTTCCAGAGAAAAAGGTTTTGATTTTAACTTTGTAAATTCTTTAAATCAACTTCCTGAATCCGATTGGAACGAAATTCAATTTGCATTAGAAGAAGATAAAGCAAATTCTTCCGTGGTTTTTAGCGCTGTCTCTCCGGACAAAACCTTTCAACTCAAGAAACACTATCGTTTTTATCCGGGAGAAAATTATTTCAAAATCTCTCTTTCCATCGTAAACTTAACGAGAGAAAAACTTTCCTTTGCTTCTCAGAAAAATACTCAGTATCTGAGAACCTTCGGAAGTCTTGGTCCTCTTCCAAAAGACAGAGCCCTCAATGACAGAGACACCGCAAACTTCTTTCGTTTTTATCATATCGGCGGATCTTTTAACGATTCGTTGGACGGAAGTTCTTCTCTCGGATTCTGGTCTTCGGTTGGAAATTTCTTTACCGGTAATTCCGGAGCCGACGAAAGCTTCAGCGTAAAAACAAACGCCGAATCGGGCGTTGATTTTGCAGGGACCGGTTCTAGATACTTTATCGCAGTTGCGGATCCTCTCGATCATAAACCACAGGGTGTCGTTTTAGACAACAGAACGAAAAATGAAACCGGTGCCGTATTATTGTATGATAATATTTCCTTAACTCCCGGTGAAACTTACAATCTGGATTTCGGGACCTATGTGGGTGTTCGTGAAAGTGAAGGAATGGTTTTTAGAAATCCCGAACTCGATCCGAACCAAGCTAAGAACAGTCCTTTTGCGGGCCTAAGCGCCGACTTAAATAAATCTTTCAACCAAGGGATGACTACCCCTTTCAGAAACGGAATCATCTGGGTTTTGAAAAAAATCTATCAGTTCACGGTTCCTAACTACGGTTGGAGCATCATCATCTTTGCGATTCTTTTCAAACTCGTTTTCTATCCACTCAATCAGAAACAAGCGGATAGTATGAAGAAGATGCAGGAACTCAGTCCTCAGCTCAAGACGATCAACGAGAAGTTTGCGAACGATCCTAAACTGCGTCAGCAAAAAACGATGGAGCTCTATAAGAAGAACAACGTCAATCCGGTCGGGGGTTGTCTTCCGATGGTGATTCAAATTCCGATTTTTATCGCGCTTTATACCGCTTTCTCTGATACAATTGATCTCTGGAATTCTCCGTTCTTATGGGTAAAAGACCTTAGCGAACCGGACGTAATTTGGACTTCTCCTGCGATTCCATATTTTACACAAACCGGACTCGGTTTAAATCTTCTCGCACTTCTGATGGTTGGAACTCAGATCTTCCAAACAAGAATGACTTCAGTTTCTATGGATCCGAATCAGAAAATGCTAATGTATGTAATGCCCGTGATGATGTTATACATCTTCTGGAACATGCCTTCCGGTGTTACTCTTTACTGGACTTTCCAAAACATTCTTTCCATCGCTCAGCAGTGGATTACCAATCACTTGAAAAAGACCGAGGAAAAGAAAAAGGCAAAAGCCTGATCTCGCAACGAACTCATTATCGAGGATAAACACATGGAAAATTACATCTTTGAAGCAGAGGCCAAATCGAAGTCCGAAGCCGAAGATTACACTCTCAAAACCCTCCGACTGAATTCGGACGAGGTTCGTTTTGAAACCGTTGATTCCGGAAAAGGCGGCTTTTTCGGAATCTCACAAAAAAAGCCGGCAGTAGTCCGGGCTTACGTTACTTCTCGGGATCTTCCCGCGGAGAAAATCATTCACGGGGTCGTTCTCACCGTTCTTAAAAAAATGGGAATCGAAGCCGAAGTGGTAGGAATGGGCGACGTGGATGGAAAAATCTACGTTGAAATCGCAAGCAAAGAATCCGGTTTGGTGATTGGAAAAAGAGGAGCTACGTTAGACGCTCTTCAGTTCATCTTCAACTTGATGGTGGATTCTAAAATCAGACACGGAAGAAAAATCGTTCTGGATATCGAATCCTACAGGGACAAAAGAGAATTATCTTTGGTTCGTCTTGGAAAATCCGTAGCGGCAACCGTTGCAAAAACCGGTAAATCCAAACTTTTAGAACCAATGAATCCTTTTGAAAGAAGAATCATTCACATGGCTCTTCAAGAAAACGAGAAAGTATTCACGAGATCCGAAGGGAACGGAACTTACAAAAAAGTAAGAATCATTCCTATGAAAGACAAACACAAATACAAAGACGTTGCTGAGAAAGGTCCTAACAACGACCTTCTCGAAGAAGCGAACTTTGAATGATACGATAGCAGCTATATCAACTGCTTCCGGATCCGGAGCCATCGGTATCATCCGAATCTCCGGGCCGGGAGCCCTTACGATTTCTTCCTCATTTCTTTTTTCTAAAAATAATTTTCTATCTCCTGATAAAATCCAACCTCGAGTTGCGATTCAATGCGTGTTCCAAGTTGGAGATAGAAAAGTAGATCAGATTTTATTTTTTTACTTCAAAGCTCCCAATTCTTATACCGGAGAGGATCTCTGCGAATTTCATTTTCACGGTAATCCGATTTTGTTAAGAGAAGCGTTAGACGCCATCTTCAGGGCCGGCGCCCGTCCTGCGAAACAGGGAGAATTTTCTCGCAGAGCATTCTTAAATGAAAAATTAGATCTGACCGAAGCGGAAGCGATCGGTCGTTTGATCTCGGCTCGTTCCCGTTTTGAACTCGAGCTCGCTCAAAAAAATGTTTTTGGCGAAGTCTCTCGTTTTACTTCCAACCTGAGAAGCCAGCTCATTTCTCTCAAAGCGGAGTGCGAGGCAGAGATCGATTTTTCAACCGAAGATCTTACATACGAATCCTTGGAAGAAAGAAAAGCAAGAATCGAAAAAGTCAGAACCTTGTGCCAGGCCGTGATTCAGAAATCGGATTCCGCAGAAAAATTGATTCAACAACTTAGAATCGTTCTCTATGGGGAACCGAATACGGGCAAATCGAGTCTGATGAATTTGATCTTAGGAAAGGATCGTTCCATCATTTCCGAAATTCCGGGAACCACCAGAGATTATATCAGTGAAGAAATTTTACTCGAAGGCATTCCAGTTCGACTCGTCGACACTGCCGGTGTTCGTGAGACCGAAGACACGATCGAAAAACTCGGAATCGAAAGAAGCGAGAAAGAATTTCAATCCGCAGACATACGACTCGTCTTGGTAGATACTTCAAAAAAAGAAGATTGGAAAGAATTTATCGAAAAGAATCGGATTCGTCTTCAGGGTTCGATTCTTGTCGCGAACAAGATCGACATCCGTGATTCTTCCTGGGATCCGAATCTTTTCGAGAGTATAGAAGACGTCACTCTTTGCGAAATTTCATGCAAGACAAAGGATGGTATCTCCATTCTTCTGAGCGCGATCAAAGAAAGGGCGGGAAGTCTGGGTCATTCCGAAGATTATGTCCTCTTGGAAGAAAGACAGAGATATCATTTTGAAACCATCGTTCGTTGTCTAAACAACACGTTACATCTGATCGCGGAGGGCGCTCCTGCGGAAATTTATATCAAAGAAATCGATTACGCTCTCTCCGAAATCGGAGAAGTAAACGGCCGAGTGGACACCGAAGAAATTTTAGGGAGAATCTTTAGTAAGTTCTGCGTTGGCAAATGAAATGTTATGGTCTCACGGTCTGAATTCAAAAATATGGGAAATATCGTATGAGGGAAAAATCACTACAGTATCACTCGCTTCATCCTAAGGGAAAAATAGAAGTGGTTCCAACGAAACCAACTCTGGATTCTTATGATCTTTCCCTCGCGTATTCTCCCGGTGTCGCTTATCCTTGTTTGGAAATCAAAGAGACGCCGGATCTCGTTTATGAATACACAAACAGAGGAAATTTAGTCGGTATCATCACAAATGGAACCGCGGTTCTCGGTCTCGGCGATATCGGAGCCCTTGCCGGTAAACCCGTGATGGAAGGCAAAGCGGTTCTCTTTAAAAAATTTGCGGGCATAGACGTGTTTGATATCGAAGTCAACACAAAGGATCCCGACGAATTTATCAACGCCGTGAAACTTCTCGAACCGACTTTTGGTGGAATCAATCTGGAAGACATCAAAGCTCCCGAAAGTTTCTACATAGAAGAAGAACTCATCAAAAAAATGAACATCCCCGTGTTTCACGACGATCAACACGGAACCGCGATTATTACCGTTGCCGGTCTTCTCAATTCTTTTGAAATCACCGGTAAAAAAGCCGGAGACGTTAAAGTCGTTATCTGCGGAGCCGGAGCTGCGGGAATTGCAATCGCTGAACTCATTCAACATATCGGAATCAAAAAAGAACAAATCTTTATAGTCGATACGAAAGGTGTGATCCATCACAATCGTACCGATCTCAACGAGTCGAAGAGAAGATATGTTCAAAAGACGGATTCTACAACTCTCAAAGACATTATGAAAGGCGCGGATATCTTTGTTGGAGTTTCAGTTCAAGATATGGTCGACGCCGACATGGTTCGTTCGATGGCTAAAGACCCTGTGATTTTCGCATTAGCAAATCCGGATCCGGAAATTCCATATCAGGTCGCCAAAGCTGTTCGTTCCGATCTAATCATGGGAACCGGAAGAAGCGATAATCCGAATCAGGTGAACAACGTATTAGGTTTTCCTTTTATCTTCCGTGGCGCTTTGGATGTCAGGGCCCGCCACATCACTCTCGAAATGAAACTGGCTGCCGCTCGTTCTCTCGCGGAACTTGCTCGTTTGGAAGTTCCGGACGCAGTAAGTCAGGCTTATGGCGGAGTGAAATTTCAGTTTGGTCCGGAATACTTGATTCCGAAACCTTTCGATAAACGAGTTCTGTTTCACGTAGCTCCGGCCGTCGCAGAGGCGGCGGTTGCCAGTGGATCCGCTCGGATTCCGTATCCAGGAAGAGAAAAATATCTCGGATTTCTGGAAGGAATAATTCGGAGCTGATTTTTTTTCTCACTTTCGAAATCCGATATTTATAAAGATACGAGACTTTTACGAATTTCTAAAGTCTCTTAACAATATACCCTGAATTGGGTACGGTGGATTATGTCCAAATCTGAAAATCAAGTCCCTACTCCCGAAACCTCCGCTATCAGTACGGAGGATACTCAGGATATGATCACCGATCAGGAACTCAAAGTCCTGATGCTTCAATTTAATCCGGGAGCTTTTAAAGATATCGATTTGGTGGAGAAGGGGGTTGAGAATTATTTTCTTTTCAACAATTCTCCATTTGCGCTTACAAAGATAGAACAGCTTCAACACCTTAAACTTCAGGATCTTAAATTCCTCGAGGAAAGAAGAGGAATTCAAACCTATCAGTATCTTCACTTTCAAAAAGAAGTCAGAGAACTTCAGATTACGAACGTAATCATTCGACCAGCTTCCTTAAAGGCCGATCAGATCGTAAAAGTAAAACGAGGATGTCTTTTACAAAGCGTCGCCTCGATTTTAGAAATGCTTCACGCAAGAGATCAGTTTATTTTAAACGTTTCTAAGAATTCTGAAATCGAAGTATGGGTTCAACAAAATTATATCAACGTTGACGATAAGGGAATGCCGATCAATCTTTCGGATTCTAAATTTCTCGAAAAGTCCATGCAAAATTTGGAATCTCTTTCACTTGAATCTCTTTTGAGTAGATTGCAAGTAAGAGGCGATCTTTTTAGTAATATCTTTCAATTGTTGGATCAAAAGCCCGGAGAAATTTTAAATCAACTTTCGATTATAAAAGTAGAACCCGAGGTCTTGCCGGTTCTCGAAAAAAGAGGATCTCGTTCTCCTCTTTTACAACTTCATCCCCGCTTTCATCTTTTTCAACCTTCCTTAGACGAACTTTTGAGTTTTAGACACGCGAAAGAAAAAGACGAACAAGGCAGAACCACCGAATTAGAAGTGATCTTTGAATTGTTTACGGTCATTGGCCGCAAAATTCTTCTACAAATCCTGCCGACCGAAGAATCGTCTTGGATCGAGCTCACTGGAAATGGACAGGCCGAACGATACGCACAAGAATTAAAAAAACATCCTGCGTTTATGTCCGGAAAGAATTGGGTCGGCGGCGGAGATTATATCAAAGCTTACGAAATTTTGATTCAAACGATTCGAGCCCTTTCCAATCTAAAAAAAGAATCTCTAATCAATCTTATCACGGGCGAAAATCTATTTCGTTTTAAAGAATCTAAAGAGCCCGTTCACTTTGATCTTTCTAATTTCGAAGTCGACGAGGTCGCACTCAATTCGGTGGGAATGAGTCGTAACGAATTATTCAAAGAAGTATTGGAACGGATTCGGGCAAGAGAAGACTTTTTAAAGAAAGAACGAAAAGGTCCGGGCGGCGACGTGATCGGTCTGCAAATTTTAGCGAAGAGTATGATCTTACGAGCCTTTACGGAAATTCGTCCGAGAAGAACTTCGATTCATAATCTTGTAAGACAAAACGGATATTCAAGAGGAATTTACGAATTCTTAAGAGAAGTTTCGGACGTTAAAGACGGTCAAGTCGCCGTAGACGAACAGATAAGACTCAGCAAAGCGATCGCAGAATGGGAAGAGGATACTGAAAAAGAAAGAATCCGTTCGGAACGCGCTTCGAAATCGATCATAGAAAGAATCATCGAATTTATATTGAGCCTTTTTGGAATTTCAGTCGCTCCAAAAGAAAGGGAGATTTCGAATAAAGGTTTTGTTCGAAAAGATCTGAAAGTTTCCGATCCTGATAATCCTCCACAAGATTCTTCTAAACTTAAAAAGAAACTTTCTTTGGGTGTGATCGTTGGACCGAAAGAAAAGGAAATGATAGTCCCCGCTCGACTTCAGAAAGCGATTGATTACGTGGATCGTAAAAACAATGGTTTGATTTGGCTCGACGAAGTTGTGGTCGCAGTTGCCTCACCCGAATTCGGAAAAGACAAAGTGGCCGACCTCATTTACTATGACCAGAAGCGGAGATATCTGGAAATCAGAGCGATGAATCAGGTTCGGCACGTTTTTATTCGAAGAGAATTAGAATCGGATCCTACTTGGATTCAATCCACTCTGGATTACCTCGATAATGTTTCCGCAAAAAAACCTGAGTTTTCCGCGCTTGCGGACACTCTGAGACGATTTCGAGAAGAATGACGATTCTTATTTGATTTTAAATCATATTAGAATTTATTTAAGAACCTTCTATCTTCTTCGGAAAAATAATATTCTAATTAACTTGTAACCATTCGGAGGCTTCATGAAAACCAGAATCGAAACGGATTCAATGGGTGAAATCGCTGTAGACGATTCGAAATATTGGGGTGCACAAACGGAACGTTCCCTTCATCACTTCCATATCGGGAACGATCGATTTCCAAGAGAAATGATTCGTGCTTTGGGCGTTCTAAAAAAATCCGCTGCGATCGTAAACGCAGAGCTCGGATTGTTAACCGAAGAGAAAAAGAATCTCATTATACAAGCTGCGGATGAAGTTATTTCGGGTAAGTTGGACGAGCATTTTCCTCTTTCCGTTTGGCAAACCGGATCCGGTACTCAAACGAACATGAATTCAAATGAAGTCATTTCAAACCGGGCGATTGAAATTGCAGGCGGCGTAAAAGGTTCGAAAAAACCAATTCACCCGAATGACGACGTAAACAAAGCTCAATCTTCCAATGACACATTTCCTACTGCAATGCATATTGCGGCGGCGGAACAGTTGAATCAAAAGTTGATTCCCGCACTTGTGCAACTCAAAGATACTTTAAAAAAGAAAACGGAAGAATTTCAGAATATTATAAAAATCGGAAGAACACATCTTCAGGACGCGACCCCTTTGACCTTAGGACAGGAATTTTCCGGATATGTTCAGCAATTGGAATACAACATTGCAAGGGTGAAGGCGGTCCTTCCTTCCGTTTATAGGCTCGCGTTAGGCGGAACTGCGGTTGGAACCGGTCTTAATACACATCCTCAGTTTGCCGTAAAAGCGGCGGCGCAAATTTCAAAAGAAACCGGACTTCCTTTTGTCAGCGCCGAAAATAAATTTGAAGCGTTAGCCGCTCACGATTCTCTTGTTGAAGTAAGCGGTGTGTTAAAAACGATCGCCGCTTCCCTGATGAAAATCGCAAACGACGTACGCTGGCTTTCTTCCGGTCCTCGTTGCGGGATCGGTGAGATCAGTATTCCTGAAAACGAGCCGGGTTCTTCGATCATGCCTGGAAAAGTGAACCCGACTCAATCCGAACAAATGACGATGGTTTCGGCGCAGGTAATCGCAAACGACGTTGCGGTCAACATAGGAGGAGCGTCCGGAAACTTTGAGTTAAATGTCTTCAAACCTCTGATTATCCATAACGTTTTGAATTCGATTCGACTTCTTTCCGATTCTTGTGTTTCTTTCGAAGAACACTGCGCGCGCGGAATCGAACCGAACAAAGAAAAACTCAACGAACATTTGAATAATTCCCTGATGCTCGTTACGGCTCTCAATCCTCATATCGGTTACGACAATGCGGCTAAGATTGCGAAGAACGCTCACAAAAAAGGAAGCACTCTAAAGGAGTCCGGAATTGAATTGGGGCTCTTGACGAGTGAGCAGTTTGATCAGTGGGTTCTTCCGGAAAAAATGATTTCTCCTTCTGTAGATTGAATTTAGAATCAAATTGAAACTTTCGTGGAAGCCCGTTTCGAAAGAGCGGGCTTTTTATTTTTTTCTAATGTTGGTTCTTATTCCCCAAATTCAGAATCGATAATAAAGACTGGGCTGAAACTTGAATGTGACCAATAGAATTCAAATGAAAACAAGGTAATTCTGAAAAAATAAAAATAGAATATTTAAAAATATTAATATAGAATCGAGTTCGTCTTGAAATCGATATCGAAACCAATTTCAAAACGAACTCTATTGATCCTTTACTTTTTTTCCGAATCCTTATAGATAAGAATTAAGAAAAACCAGAGACAGGCGGCGAACGCTCCAATAAAAAACCAAACGAAGAACGTCCAAAAGACAGTATATCCGAATACTAACGTCATTATTTCAAATGTTTTCACGGAGCGACTTCCCATTCTTTTGTTTCGTCTTTAGGCTTCGCGGACGATTCTCCGAACCAGCGGACAAATTGATAAACGTAATTTGCGCGAAAGAAATTCATTCCGTCTTCGAGACAAACCTCTTTGAGGATCGCGTCGGCCGATTTGCGATAAATCTTGCGATCTAGTTTTTCCTCCCGCATCAACTGATAGAGAGCGTCGTGAATGAGCGAACCTCTCATGAAAGTTTTTGTATCGAACGTGGGTCCGCTCGGGCCGTCCCAGGCGTAACCGGATTCGATTTTTAGAATACCATCGGAAGAAAGTTCCACGAAAATTTTGACCTCCGGGATTCCGATCTGAAGAGGGGAGCTTACTCGTATCGAAGTCTGATAATCATAGTTCTTCATCAGCTGATACTTGTAGTTTCTAAGATTTTTAAAAGTGATCTGATTCATCTTGTTCCTCCTTTTCAAGATTTAAGAATGAATTGAAGAGTTTCTTTTTGTTTCCGAGATTTTCTCGATCGTTGTTTGAGAAACTCCTAGTTTCTTTTTTGCAAAGAGAGTCATCGTTGCAATGTTTACCATTCCGAACTCGTCTAGAACGGCATCGCTGAAATCGTTAAATTCCAAATCTTCAAATTGAATTTTAAGCTGAGCTTTAAACGTCGATAACATTGTATTCTCCTTGTTGTATTTTCCAGATCGAATTTTTGAAATAACGTGCTATGAGAATTTTTACATACTCAGTGCTCTCGGAAATTTCTATAATGAAGTTCAGTTTGTCGATCTTTACGTTCAGACTTAAAACTTCTTTGTAAGTGAATCGTGAAAACCTTTTAGAATATTCGATAAAGGATTTCCAGTCCACTTCTTCCTTGTAAGATTCTATCGACATCATGCGGCATCCTCGACGGCTTCGATTTCTATCTCGGTTTCGTTAGGAGTTATATAAAGCCGTTCGGATTCTTCATTAAATTCAATGCCGATCTTTTTCATCGCTTTGAGAGGTTCCGCTAGAATTAGTTCTTTATTAAGTTCTAATTTTACGCGGACATAAACTCCTCCCAACTTTGAAATCAAAGTATTGATTCTTTTCAGGAGGCCGTTTTCAGAAAGAATCCTTTCAAGGAATTTTGAGCTCCCTCTTGTTTTTACCGATGCGGGAATCTTTCTAAGTTTTAAAACTCCCGTGGTCAACTTGCAGGTTTTGTATTCAGGGTCAGGAAAGAGCTCTTCCATATTATGATCTACGAAATATTTGATTCCGGAAGCTATGTGCTGGATTTTAAGATCCAAAGGTAAGACCTCATCCTGAAGATTCAATTGAAGCTTGCTGATTTGGTCGTCGGTCTTGCTCTTGATCCGATCTCTTTCTCGTTTGATCTCTCCGAGCGACTGGATTGCTTGCGTAAGGTCGGCGCGATGTTTGTAGTTGTTATCAGGCAAATCTATAAGATGCGTTTTTGTGTTTCTTGGCTTTGACATACAATTCTCCTATTTTGAAGTCATCTCGACTGCTACACCGTTAGTTGAAGACGGTAGAACTTTCGCCGTTGGAATTTTTTTTACGGAAGAACTTTTTTTCTTTCCGGTATTTTTAGTTTTACTCGTTTTCTTTTTTGATTCTTTCATAACCATTTCTCCTTTTGAATTTACGATATCGGTTCGATATTTTTTAAATCTCGCGGTTTCCGTCTTACAGTTTGAGTTTTGCCAAATGGATCCGTAGTGATTCTTTGTTTATTTGATTCGCTTATCGATCTCTTTAATTCCGCTTTTACGAAGCGACTTTAGTTAGGAATATAAAGCTTTCTTAATTTATTATTTATTGCGCGCAGATAGAATTAAGAACGCCGGAATACCAAATTGCAAATTCCCTTATTGAATCCGGATCCAAAGACTGCCCTTGTTTTTCTCTTTCCTTGTCTTCTTGATAGATTTTTCGAATCGTTTCAATGGGAAGCTTCCAAGATTCTTCGATCGCAATCACATAACGCGCAGTATTACGAATACCCTTGATCACCTCCGCTAAGTGTTCCCGGTAAAGGGGACCCGAAGTTTCAACGGGCTGATCGTTGGAATCGAAAGAATATTTGAAGGCGATATCCCTAAGATTCAATTTGGATTCGATAACGACTTGTTCCAAACGTTGCGATAAGGATCTTCCTCTTCGCCAAAATCTTTTGTAGTGAACGATTTCACCGTTCACGATAAATCTTTTCGGTTGAATAGAATTCATTTTCTTTTACGCGATTGCGATCTCCTTTTTACAAACAACCTTCCGAACGTATGAAGCGCTTATAATTCTTCTTCTTTCGATTACGGGGATAACGTGCCGTATCATATAATCCGCCAGTTCTTCGGCTTTCAATTTACGAATCATGTGATCGGGAACTTCTTTCCAAGCCTCTTCGAAGACATCCTTGGCTACGCGAATCGATCTAAGAATCTTTTGTTTTTTAGTAAGATTCATGCGGCGCCCTTCGGTTCTTTTGGAGACGAGAATCGAGAAAACGTAGGATGCAAAGTTCGAATCGTATCGATCATTGGAATCAATTCTTTGAATTTGTCTCTTAAACAATCTTTACAGAGATCCGTTTGAGACAGGGAAATGTTTTGTTTGCATTCGGCGCAGGCTTCAGTTTTCATATTCTAAATTCTCCTTAATCTTTTGTTCGTTTATCCATTCCGAAAATTCTCCTTCCAATCTGTTGTCTTGCAAGAATGCGTCCATGATGGCCGAGCGACTCAAAAGGCTTTCGATAATCTCAAAATGATTTCTTCTGCTTCCGTCCTTTTTGTAGAGTTTTGAAAGAAGAATTCCTCTTCTCAATAATGTGATCCGTTGTCTAATCTGAATCATTCTCCGTATTCCTCCTCTATGATATATTCAAGAATTCTAATTAATTCTTGAATTTTGTTCGGATCATTCTCACAGATCTGAACGATGTCATTCTTAACTAGGAAAAGCGAGGTGACCGCTTTATCCGACATCTCGGAATGATCGTCCCATCTCCAATCGAAGGTGGGAAATTGATCCTTGACGAATTCGGCGATTTGTCCGATCATTTTGTCTTCAATGTCCGCAAGGACGATCGGATCCAAATTATCGCGAAATAAACTTCTTTTTATATCGATTGTAGTCGATTCAACTTCTCTCATTATGCGGCTCTCCTTGATTTACGTTTGTAGGATCTCGGTTGACGATCCATACGAAACGGAACATTCCATTTTTTGAATGCTTCTCTGATCTCAGTGTAAGAATGTTGTCCGTTTAAACTCTTAGAAAGATAGTCGTAGTTGACTTCAGCCTCTCTTGCGAATTTCGCTAAGGTTTTCATTCGAAGTGTGATACAGATGAAATCCTTACACTCGTCTCCATTCGTGATGATCATTAAGCCTCCTTTTTGTGATTGCGATTTCGCTTCCGTCTGCGAGGTTTGGGTAGTGCGATTGACCGAACCCCGTTCCGAAAGCGAAATGAATCTGGGCGGGTCCAGTCCCGCCTGAAATGACCATACGTTAAAAATGTATTTTGGTCAAGTAAAAAATACGGTAAAAATGTATAAAGCGGATAAAAAATTTCCTGAGCGGTTGAAGAAGCTTATCGAAACGTTGGGATTGTCTCAGGCGGAATTTGCAAGATCGGTCGAGTTAAAGCCCGCGTTTATCAGCGATCTTATCAACGAAAGAGCTAAAAGTTTCTCACAAGATTCTTTATTACGACTTCGAATGGAGCACAGCGTAAACCCGCTTTGGCTGATAGCAGGAGAAGGGGAAATGTTGATTTCCGACGCAGAGATGAAGTCGGATCGTGAAACCGATCGCTATCGAACGATCTTACGAAAGATAAGAGCGAGACCGCAAATTGAAGAGTTATTGGAAAATCTTTTAGAAGTTCCGGATTCAGAATTAGAAGCGTTAAACGTAGTAATTGAAAAATTCCGCCGTAAGAAATAATTATTTTTTTTCGAGAGTTGCGAATACTTTGCTTACGATTTCAAGCGCGTACGTATGTCTGAGAACTTGGATCGGCTCCGGAGATACTTGAAAGTCGTATTCGAACTTTTTAAGAGTCTCTTCCACTTCCCAAAAAAGATAATCGCGTAAATCTTTCGTAGTCTCCAAATTCTTGCTCCAACAATGTCGCTATATATATGTTTAGTATATTTTTTACCCCTGACAAAATCCATCCTTAATCCGAAAGTGTGGCTCTTTTTTGTTCACTTTGAATCAGTTTTTGGAAATTCTATGAAAAGAATCCTTGTATAAACCAAAATGACAATAATTTCAATATGTCTCATTATCAGCTAAGAATTGGCATTCGTAAGAATCCGCATTCTATCCGAGCAGACAAGTTCTGAGTTTAGAAAAAAATTTTGAAAACGAGTTCGTCCGCTTTTGAGTTTCCTCGAAATCATAGAAAACCTTTCTATTCTTAAATAATAACTCCGCTTTGTTCTATGCAATTGACGACGAAAGAAATGGGACCTTATCTTTAGAAATAGTAAATTGCAAAATTAGAATATTCTAAAAATATACTATATTTTGCTTGAATGGAATTTTCTTTTTGGGACCCAGCTTTACTCTATTAATAACTACTTGACAAAATGAGCGGTATCAAAATAAACCTGGTTTCTATGTCACAGATAAAAGGTAATATAAGAAACGGTTCTTTATTAAAGAGTGTTCAACCCGCTCTTGCGATAGACGAAAGGACGCCAAAGGAAGAACAAGAACTATTAATTTCAAAATATAAGAATAATGTGTTAAAAACAAAGGAAGCGGCTAAGTATCTAAATCTTCCAGTAAGAACGTTCACACAATATGTGATCGATCATGAAATTCCTTTCATACAATGGAGCCCGCGAGTTCGGAGATTTTTTGTTTCCGATCTTGATAAGGTTGCTCTTTCTTTAAGAACGAAAAAGCAAATCTATTAAACCGAAATCGATTTTCGGTCCCAATTCCCCGTAGATCTTTTTCCCCACTGCTCACAAAAAATAGCGGCAGATTCGACGGATAAGATCGTGTTAACACCTTGGAGGCGAATGAAATCCGTGTTATTCTCTCTTCACAATCGGAAGCGATTGAGTAGCATTTCAGCCCGCCACCGTGCGGGTCATTTTTTTGAGAGGAAGAATGGAGAATTCAAAATTGAGTCAGATTAAACTTGGGATCAAAGATTTTCTCGTGATCCTCGGTTTTCTAATCTCCGCCGTATTTCAATATAACACGATGTATAAGGACCATGAAATTCGCATCGTAAAGATCGAGACCGAGATGACCTCCATATCCAAGGACTTAGCTGAGATTAAAGCCGATGTAAAAGATTTAATTAAGCTGACTTCTGCAAGAGGAAGGAAAAGCGAATGAAATTTCTTTGGCACGACGACCGAAGCGGAAGAAGATCGGATACGACTCTTCGTACTTGGATTGTTTTCTTTTTAGTAATCTTTTATTTGATGGCGCTCTGCGTTTTGTCCATCGTCTCTCCGGATTCTTTGAGAGCATTACACATGGATCTCATTCAATGGCTCATTATTTTTTACGGAACCGTTGGGAGTTTATATCTGGGTAAACGGGTGAACGAAGATCTAAATTCCAAAAGTAAAGTTTTTGAGAATGTTTTGAATAAGGTCAACGAGCCAAAGGATCCGGATTCTTTCGGAAAATACGACGTTGAAAGTAGGAAGTTATGAGTTCATTTCTTCTTTGGTGGAACCTACTTCCACTCAAAACAAAAGTTTATGCAATTCTAATATTTGGAACTTTGCTAGTTCTGACTTTCGTAAGAGGTAGAGCCATCGTTTCCCACATCATTTATGGAGGAGAGTATGATGAAGTTCAAGAAATTCAATTGTCTCCCGGCTCTGATTATGATTCTGATTGCGTGCCAGAGCCAAGGAAATCGTGTCCGTGAGCAAAGAAATGACGAGTGTAAGGGGAGTTTTCGTTCTAACGGTTTTAGTTTGGTTAAACCCGTTGAAACCGGAGGAACGCCGGCGATACAAATCAACGATGAATGGTATGTGACATCAAAAAGATACAATGCCTATCGTCTTCACGCAAAAGATCTTTCTCGTTGTCTTTACAGAGAACAATGCGTTCGAAAATGGACCGAGTGGGAAAGGGATTGCGCGGAAGATCGAATTAAAATTTTAGAATCAAGTCTACTTCCCGGTATTTTCTCGATCCGTAGTAGTTGCGTTATCAATCAACCAGTTTGTTAAACGAAGAGGAAATAAAAATGATCTCTCATATATCTCATCCGATTGCGCCTTGGAACCCTCAGAGAAAGGATCCTACCACACCTCTTCTTTTTCTTCGCGACTATCAGCAGTGTATGGGAAATGTTTTTCAGGACTTTATCGTCTACATCGGTTTGATTTATAGGATTCCGGATTTTATTCGTTTAACAACTTACAACTACTACGCTCTTTTAGAAGATTGGGTGATTAAAAATCGTAAGAACGTTTACGATTCTTTTGATCATGCGGAACACTTCAATCGATTGATGAATGCGAATGAAATTCCGTTTCGAATCGTCAAAAAGAAGGGTGATAAGTATGAGCTTTGCAAGTATTTTGAAGTCGGAAACTATCCTTGCGGTTTAGGAACGTTTCTCACTCCCAAAGGACATATCATTCGAGGAATTGGAATCGTGGAGTCGAGTGAAGGCAAGAAATTCTTAAAAGCCTCCGATCCTTATGGAATTGGACCTCGTTATATCGATCCTTACGGCCACATGATTCAATACGATTTAGATGAATTGTTTGAACTCGGAGTTCCAAGCATATTTTATCTGGAGAAAATCTTCGATCAGATCTAAATCAAAACAACGGAAGTTTGTAGCATAATTTTGGTGAAATTATTTCCCTCTGAGATTGCAAATTTTAGAAGGGCTTTTAGACCATAGCTGCATTCTTTCGGGAAAAGATGTGATCGAAGTTCTTTAAAATCGATTTCAACTCCCACTATTATAGATTACGAAGTAATATTCCATTTTTCTAATTTTTAAAAATTAAATCGGATCGGCCCGAAACGATCTTTCGATTCTATTTTATAGAATCTGAAATTAAATTTAACAATTCTCATTGTTTCAAAATCAAAAATAGAATTTCCGACCTCTAAATTCCTTAGCGGTAATGTTTCAAAAAAGAGCGGCAGATGACGTAGGTTCGCGCCTTGTTATATTGAGAATATATCGTATTCTTCTCTCATATCCGAAACACCGATCGTTCGAAAAGGAACGAAGATCTGAATTCTTTTGATTCGTGTGTTAGAAGTTGAATACGTTCGTACAAAGTGAGTAAACTGAAAAATTAAATGATGAGATCCAGTCATATAGATTATTTAAAGTCTTTGATCGATTCGATCAAAACAAAGCCGGAGCTTCCCGCTACGGAACTGGTATCCTTATTTCCGGAAGATAAAATTCTTCTTGTGGCGCCGATAACGGCCGATTATCCGAGTCTGTTTCCCTTTTGTCTCATTCAACTTTCTCCACTTACATCGATTCCAGACGGCAGGAGATTCCAAAAGTTATCTCCTGCCGTCTTAAGCGGTATCAAAAATCTACGTTATCTGAAACGTCATTTCTCACAAGAGTTTACGTATTCGCTTAGTTTTTGGATGCAAGATTCTTCTAAAGACGTTTTGTCTACGGGATCCGTTGGATCCGACGTAAGTCAACTTGGGATTGTAGATCAGATTCTTTTGTATATTGCAAATCATCAAAAATACAAAACGTCTCAAGATGTAACTCTGGAAATTCGAACCGGGAATGCAACGGTGGTCGTCGATCCACTCGAAAATCTCGGCTATTATAAATTAAATGTAGAGGTCGTTTTTCAGGACGGACTTTTTGAAATAGAATCGGTTCCTACTCTGGCTCAGGGAATCTTTGAAATCGAAGAGCCAACTGAAATTGGAACACCGGAGGAACAATGAAAGCAGTTGAGTTTATTAAAAAGTACGAATTGAGTTCCGCACTTGCGGCGGGATTTCTGGATCATCTTCGGAGAGATCCGGAAGAAGATGTGAAAGAGGAAATTCTTAAGAACGCGTTTCAAGAATTCTCAGGAATCAATCCGGACAAAAACAAAAATGGAAAACAATCGGAAATCAACGAAAACGCGGATGAAAAATCGAACGTCAAAACAAACGATTCGATTTCAATAACTCAAACAATGAAGTAATCAATATAAAGAGCGGATCATCCGCCAATTCTACTCAGTTGCTCTTAATATTAGGAGCGAATCATGTCAACAGGCGATGTGACAACCTATCATCAAGATGGTGGGATCAACTTCAACGACGTTAAACCGGATCGCGTTGGTTCCAAAGTTGGAACTGCGGAGAACGGTATAGCGAACAGGATCTATGTCATCAATAACACACCTCAGGCAAAAGACGTCTTTGGTCGAGGAGAACTTGTAGATTCTTTAGAACAATTCTTTGAGGAATTCGATGAAACAAAAGGTCAGAAGCCGGTTCCGGTTCTTTGTGTTCGTCCTGAAAACGACGTTGCAGGAATCGCTGCTGCTCCGGTGAAAGTAGGAACCGGTGAAGCCGTGCTTCCAACCACAACGGGTACACCAACGGGAAGCAGAGTTGTAATTTTGAAAATTACTAAGGCGGGCGCTTCCGGTGTTGCAGAGTATCGTAAGTCCGTAGATGGAGGAGCGAATTTTTCCGCGCCTCTTATTACTCCGGCAAGCGGTTCTCCTATTTCATTGGATGCAGGCGTTACTGCAACTTTTACAGATGCTTCAACCCCCGCAAATACCTTCAAAGTAGGGGACGTTTACACTTTTACTATTACGGGGGCAAGCGCGTCTAACGCGTCTCGTCTTACCGCGATCGAAGCTCTCAAAAGAGAATACGGAGCTTATTGGATTCACGTATTAGGACCCGCGACCAGAGCCTTTGCCATGTCGTGCAACGTGATTCTCGAAGAAATGGAAACAGAACATCACCTACCTTCGTTTATTATTTTGGAAGCTAGAGGTAAAAATCAGAGCGAAACTCTTCCTGAATACTTTCAGTTTATCCAAGACGAGTTTGATCCTTTTGCTTCTCCAAAAGGTAGAGTGATGATCGCGGTTGGAGAAGCTCGTTATATCAAAGGAGGAGTCAACGCCTCCGGTGGTTATTTCGCGGTTAAGTCGGTAGGAGATTCCATTGGAGAATGGAGAAACTTCGCTACTATGGCTACCGCAAAAATTGCAGCGGCTCCCGTAAACGTTTCCATCGGTTATGTGAAAGACATGCGCTCCTTAACTTTTTCTGAAATTCGTTATTGGGATGAAGGATACAGAAACTATATGGATCTTCTTCACGATATGGGGCTGATGGTTCTGAAACAATACGACGACTACGACGGAATTTTTATTGCAAGAGATAAAATCAAGGCCGCGAGCGCTTCGGATTTCAAAGAACTTCCGGAACGTAGACGTGCTGATAAGATGCATCGAATTCTTTATCGTGAGTCTCTTCAATTCTTAAACATGGATACCGAAGTGGATTCCGGATCCGGCGGATTGGATTATTTAAAAACTTACATCGATTCAAAAATTTCAGCGGAGATGGAAGCTCCCGGGAGAAAAGAAATTTCAGGACATGAAATTATTTTGGACCCGGATAAAACTTTCAATACGGACCGCATTCTCAAAGCGAAGTGCAAGATGTTTGTGAGCAACAGAACAAAAGCGATAGAGTGGGAAACATCTTTCGCTACACCTAAATAGGAGTTAACAATGGCCTTAGAAGTAGTAAAAGAAAACTATAGCTTTACAAATCTTGAATTAAAGCTCTTCGGGTTTGACATGGTGAATTTTTCATCTTTCACCTTCGATCACGCGGTTGAAATCGAATTAACCTATGGTAAGTCCGGCGAGATCGTCGGCTATACGACCAAGAATTACAAACGAAGCATCAGCGCCGAAATCTATTTCGAAGAGCTGGATCGTTTGATTCTTCTTGCCGCTCCGTACGGTGGGTTGATCGAAAAACTTCCTCCCGCTCCGTTGACGGCGATCTTAAAGGCGGAAGGAAGACCCGACTTTAAATACATCGCTCCCGCGGTTAAGATTACGAAATACAACGCTGACGTAAAAAGCGGGAACTCAGGGGCGATTGCCGTTCCATTGGAAATCGCACTTTTGTCGATTCCAGTGATCACTTTCGCATAAGAGATTTTTAATGTTCGTTTAAAAACTAAGAATAAAAGGAAAAAAGATGAACCCGTTAATCAGTTCAATTCCAGCTCTCAAGGAAGCGTTTGAAAAACTTCCACAACCATATCAGAGCATCGACGATGATTTTATTGCTCGAAACAAGGACGCCATCGAATCCATTAAATCTCATTTTTCGGATAAAGGTGGAGTTCACGTTCTCGATGCCGGCGAAGGAAGAAAGATCATCTGCAGAGTTCCCAATAAAACTCAGGTGGACGAAACCCTTGAGAAAGCGAGAAAGGAAAAGCAAACCGATGTCGCACAACGTTTGACGGGTCAGTGTTGTCTCTATCCGAGTTTCGAAGTAGTGAACGAGTGGGCTCAGGATTCTCCGGGAATTTTTATTCCCATCAGCAATAAGTTGATTGAGCTGACCGCGACCACACAAGAAGTAACTGCAAAAAAGTTATAGGCGAGAAGCTTCGACTTCTTCGATCCGGAAATGGTGCATTGGAAGTTCTTCTGATGTATTATTTCCCCGGGAGAAAGATCGAGTTTCCGGAAGACGGAGACGAACGCGACGAATACGAAAGTCAACTGGCTGCGGAATTGGAATTCATCCAACAGGTTGAAATCAATACTCTACAACGGGCGATTGTAAAAGCGTTTAACGGTGATTAAATTTTATTGGAGGCGGGAAATGGCGGATACGGACATCAATAAACTCAATTTAGTATTTACTATCAAAGATCTCGCTTCCAATAAAATCAGCGAGATCAACGAACAATGGGATCAAATGAGCGCTAAGATTGGAGAGAATAAGAACAATGTCGATAAGCTGAATTCTGCAATCGAAAAAATCAATGTCGGAAGCCAGCTGATAACGCTGGGAATATCTCTCGGAAAATTCTCCATGGAACTTCTCCATTCAAGGATACAAACTTCAAAGCTGGAAGGAAGTCTTAGATCGCTCGGGATGACTAGTAAAGAAGTTTCTAATATTTCAAATTCAGCATATTATCTGTCCGGTAAAACCGGGATTCCGGTGGATACAATATTAACCGGCGTAAAAACGATTAAGTCGGCTTTCAAAGATCTCAATAAAAGTGATCTCAATCATCTTACTTCCAAAATAGCGATGGCAAGCGTTGCTACAAAGGAAGATTTTTCGGTAATTGTTAATGCACTGATAAAAAGTGGAAAGAATCTCAAGAACTTTAACGGTGAAATTAACGGCCTTGACTTCTCCAATTTAGATCATCTGAAGGTTTACGAAGATTCTTTACAAAGTTTTCCCACACAAGTTCAGCGTCTCAGTAATAGTTGGGAAAATCTCAAGAAAAAATTCGGTGGCGGGCTTGAAACTTCTAAGTTCGGCAAAGTCTTCGAAATATTAAGCGACGGAATAGAAACGATAAATGAATTACTTGCTGCAAATCCAAAGCTCGCCGAATTTGCCGGGACATTTATGATGTTAGGTAGCGGCGCTTTGATAGGAGTCGGAGGAGTTCTCTTACTCAATGGGGCGATTCTTGCCCTCAAAACTCTGGCAAGCGCGGGTTTGATCACAAATCCATTTGGTTGGATCGTCCTCGGTGCGATGGCGGCTATCACAGTGATTGCGCTGATTGTCTCTCAGTGGGACAATATTAAAGCGGCCGCTTCCAACGCTCTTAACGTCGTATTAGTAAAATTTGATTCATTTGTAAATTTCCTGAAAATTGGATGGAATAAGATTAAATCGACTTGGTCGGAGATGCCCGACTGGGCGAGAGGATTGATTGCCGTCATCGGTCTCATTATTACCGGACCTATTAAGCCGATGATAGTTGCAGGTATTCTAATATACAAATATTGGTCTGATATAAAAGCCGCGGCTCTTTCCGTTTACAGCTATGTAGCAGGGCTTTGGAATAATTTTTCTAACGTGGTATCCGCGATTTGGTCGAATATTCTCGCAGGCTTCGATAGCGCTTGGAATACGATTGTAAACTTCGGAGATAAGATCGTTCAAAAGTTCCAATCTATTTGGAATGCAATTCCATTATCTGCTAAGAAGGCGGGGATGGATTTATTAAAGGCGTTAGGGTCCGGCATTTTAGCCGGAATCAATTTCGTAGTTACTCCGATTAAAAATGTTTTAGCAAGAATCGGCAGATTTCTTCCACATTCTAATGCGTTGGAAGGCCCTCTTTCCAATCTAACGGGTTCAGGAAAATCCTTTGTCGAGACGTTCGCGCTTGGAATTAAGAATGGAAAGAATACAATCCCTGTAACTATCAATCAAGTTATGACCGGTTTTGAAAATAGTTTAGGGATGGCAAAAGATTCCGGTTTGTCTTTTGCGAAGACGGTCTCCAGTGGAGTTTTATCCGGAATTACAACATTAAAAAATGCTGGTGAGAATTTATACAGAAAAGGATTGGATGTCATCTCCAACCACTCCGACGCAAAAGAAGGACCTCTCGTAAATACATCCGGTTATGGCCGCGCATTTGTCAACACCGTAGCTCACGGTATCGAATCCGAAACTCCTAAGATGAATCCAGTTCTGCAAAGATTCAATCAGGCTCTGACTCCGGATTCGAAAGGAATTGTTAAGCGAACATTAGAAAATCGTGAAACATCGGAAATCGTTTCCGGAAATTCCAAATCGGGAAGTAATATCAGTATCGGCTCCATTGTTGGTCAGTTGATTGTCGGCGATAGAAAAGCAAACAAAAAGAAAATCGGAGAAATTCTTATCGAAGCTCTCTTCGAAGAATTGGATCGTTATGAGGAGATGGAGTTAGCATGATCGGAGGAATTACACCACCCGCCACACCCGCAGGATACATTCCTCCGGAAATTATCACCGGGGATACGGATCGTTTAGTCATAGGCTCGGATATTCTTAGCGAATATGAGTTTCCTTCAGCGACAAAAATTAAAGTGAGTCAGGAAAAGAAAATCGAAGTTACCTCGATCCCCGGAGGGAAGGGAACCGTGAAAGAGCTTACGGGTTACGGGGATTGGAGAATCACCGTTGATTTTACGATTCTCGCCGCGGTCTACGGAGCCGGTCTTTTGGCGGCTCCTTCGAATCCGTTGGTAAAAACGATGATTCAAAAAATGAAAGAATTAAAAAAACTCTGGGAAACTGATGAAACTCTCTATTTGAATCATTCGATGTTAAACGCATTAGGAATTAAGAATGTAGTTTGCGAAACTTTTAGCCTTCCTGACGGACCGATTCAGTATAGCCAGGAAGTAAATATAACTTTCTTATCGGACGAGGAATACGATCTCGACCTCGCTTCCTTGGATTCAAAGAATCAAAATGTGGAGTCTTCTTTATGAGTCAGTTTTACGTTTTGAAGAATTCGGATACTTTACAGAGGCTCTCCGCTAAATTTTACGGGAAATGGGAGTTGTGGAGACTCATCTTGGATAAAAATTCTCAAGTCGAGGATTGGAAAAATTTAAAACCGGGAATTAGAATCGAAATTCCAGATCCGCTTACTGAGGACGTATTTCATACGATTCAAATCGGCGACACATACGAATCGATAAGCCTTCTTTATTATGGCACCGAACATTTCTCGGGAAAAATTCGCGAAGATAACGAAAATATACAGCCGTATGAAAACATAGGTTCCGATCTTTTTGTCGGCGCCCTTATATCGAGCATCGAACTCAAGAGTGCGGTTAGGAGGAACTCTTTTTAATGTTAGCCTTAATCCAAGAATTAGAAATATCGAATACTAAGTTTCCGGCTGTGACGGAAGTTACTCTTGAGTCTTCGAGAGAGATTCCTACGGACACTCTTATTGTAAAACTTCCGAAATATAAAAATCTTAAAAAAGATTCTATTACGAAGTTTGCAAAAGTCACCTGGCGGGCAGGATATTCTGAATACGGCCTTATTTCGGAATTTAACGGTTATGTCCTTGAGATCAGTCCTAAAATTCCACTTGAACTGAAATGTGTGGACCCATTCTTTTTTTGCCAAAGAAAAATTATGGATCGAGATTATCATCAAAAACCTTTGATGACTTTTCTGAAGGATTGTATTCATCCTCAAATTAAATCCGACATTACGATTGTTGTCAGAGATTCGGATATCGATCAGACCGTCGATATCACTTGTGCCAAGAAGACTGCACGTTATGCGTTATCTATTCTTAAAAAAAATCAAGGAGTCGATATTTTTTTCCATGATTGGAAGTTGATCGTTCAGAAGGCGTATGTGCATCCGAATTTATCAATTCAATCGAAGGCAAAGAAAGATAGCGACTCTTCCAAAACATATCCGATTTTTCGATTTGGTTTTAACGTTATTGAAGACGACCTTATTCCCAAAGAAAGTAAGCCGTTTCAAATCGTAGTTCGCGGAGAAAATCCGAAAACGGGACAAAGCTACAAAGGAACTCATGGAAGCGGGGAGGCAAGATACTTTGAAATCGATGGGTTAGATTCTCAAGAAGCGACGAAAAGGGCAAAGGAAATTTACGAAGAAAAATGCGGCTCCGGCTTTGACGGAAAATTCGTAACGTTCGGTTTTCCATCGGTAACACATTCACAAATCATAAATATTCAAGATTTGGAAGATTCTTCCAGAAGTGCGAAAACTTTCGTAAACAAGGTGATAAAAAAATTTAATATCAACGGTTATAGACAAGAAATTTATCCGGGTTTTTACCACGAGCCTCCTAAAACGAGCGCCGCAAAATCAAAACGTAAAAAATAATAGGAAGGCAATGGCAGAAAAAACTTTTATACAAGCGATTGTTCAAGCCTGGAAAATCGGGTTTCCTATGCATTTTCCAAAATCCGGAATCGTAGATTCAATTAACGAGAGCGATAAAATTCTTACGATCAAATCGGGCGGAGATTTTATCTACAATGTTACTTGGATAGAACCTGTAATTCCAAGATTAGGATCAAAATGTCTTCTTGTCGCACGCGATAATCTCGATAAACGTTATACGGCGTTTGCCTTTGAAAAAATAGATTCTCTAAAAACTAAAATTGCAGATCAAGTCGAGATTGAAATTAAAGAAAGCAAGGTTTATATCAATTTTAAGAATTTAATCAAAATTACTTTGGATGAAGAAGCCCTTTCTTTGGATTTGGGTTCAAAAAAACTTAAGATCAAAGGGGACATTGAACAGGACGGAGACTTTAAAACTAAAGGTAAAGTCGAAGCTGAAAAAGAAGTAACAGCAAAATCTAATTCTTCGGAATCAGTCGGGCTTACTACTCACTTAACGGATTATACCGATACTCCGATCGGTCCGTCCGTATCTAACAAACCGAAGGCGGGCACCTGATGATAGACTTAGCGAATGATCCTGTAGTTTTTGGAGATCTTACTTTAGACTCGTCTAATGACGATTTAATGGTCGATTCAAGTTCGATTCGATTGGTTCTTTCCGAGATTCGAGAGATGTTTGAGATGACGATAGCCGATGATATCGATTATCCGGAAATCTACAGTAGACAGAGAGCGGCGGCCAATTCTACGGAGTACGCGGATCAAGCTGCGCGAATTCGAGACGCGGAAAAATTTCTAAAATTTCATCCTGCAATTGATGCGCGTTCGATAGACGTAAGTTTGAATTCTGAAAACCGGATTTTAGTGAGTTTTTTTCTCAAAACAGGAGAATCCTTAAAAGGATTTGTGATGAGCGGTTCATAAAGTTAAATAATATAATTTTATTATATTCTAAATCATTCCTAAACGGGAATGAAATTTTGTTCTATTTATAGGAGCTTATAGATGAATTTAAATACGACAAAGGAACAGGTTCTTAACGATCATTTACAAATGGTGAAGGCGTCCGGCGCGTTTAAGAATCATACATTTAGTCCAACTTCGAAAACATTCTCTTTGATTAGGGCGCTTTCCAATGCAGTCTTTCTTTTCATTGATTCGGATTTAGTTTCTGTTCAGAAAGCGATTCATCCTCATACTGCGGAAGACGACGCTCTTCACGAACATTTGATTCGGAGAGGGATGCAATGGAAACCGGCGCTTCCGACCATTCTTAAGGTAAGAATCGGTTCTTCCGTTCAGCCCGCGATGGATCGGGAAATACCTCAGACTCTGATCGTAACAACTTCCGGTCCGGAAGATCAAAAGATTCGATTCTTTTTACAAGAATCACTGGTTCTACCGGCTGGAATTCCGGCTGACGCTCAAGGAAAGTATTCGATCGAAGCTCTCGTAGAATGTGTGTTAGACGGTCCTATCGGTAACGTTGTGCCGGGCTCGATTGTTTTGATCGAAAATCCTCCGGAGGGAATCGACTACGTTGCAAACTTGGAAACAACTCCCGTTCAACAAGGTCAGTTTAGAGAAACGAGAACTTCCGTTCGTTCGAGACTGATGAACGCGGAAGGTGTATCTTCCAAGTGGACTCCTGCTTGGTATATATCCGAAGCTGAAAGTTTTTCATTTATCAAAAGAGCTATTTTTAAAAGCGCAAAAATTTTAAACACCGACGGCGAAGTAAAAATTCTTCTTCAAGGATCCGTGGGCCCATTGTCGAATTCTCAATTGATTCAAGTGAAGGATCACTTTAACGCGGAAGAGAATGATCCGGGTGGAGTCGCCCATGTTCTAGTAGAAAACATAAATGAGACCGTGATTAATAAAACCGTAACCGTAAAGTTTTCATCTTCGGATACGATTCCAAGCCAGTCCGTTTTGGATCAGATCAAGGAAGAATACTTTCTGTCACTTTCAGAAGGTCAGGACTTTATTGACGCTCAATTAAAAGCTCTGTATCAAGCTCTTCCTAATTGTATCGATGTGGAATTCAATCCGCTGGGGAATGTGGATGTGTCGGCCGGTTCTTTGGCCAACGTGGGGCCCGGCTTTCAGGTGTTAGGTGCCGTCTATGTCTGATCATTTTTACTTTGATTTCAATTCTTCCGTTTGGAAAAATCAGAGAAGTCTAATTCGAAAATTAGGAATATCAAGTCTTTGGTATAAGATTCTAAAATCTTTGCTTTCTATCTTAGAAGAACGCGCTACAAGATTGAGCTGGTTGTATCGACAGATGTGGTTGGAAACTAGCGACGGTTTCGGACTGATCCTATGGGGGGCTCGGTATAAGATTGCAAAGCTCCCTGGAGAAACCGATGAGTCTTATAAAAATCGGCTTCTCTTGGCGAAGACTTTTAAACTTTCGATCGCATCCGTCTCTTCCAAGAGGCAAGTCATCCAATATTCTACGGAAGTCGACGTGAACGAAATTCAATACTCAAAAGTTTACGAAAGCGAAGATGCAAAAAATTGTTTCGTTATGGGAGGGGCTTTGGATGGGAGAATGATGTCGCGAAAATATACGCTTTATCGATATCGATTTTTATTTCCAAAACTCTCTACCTCTTTTGATAGAGAAGCGTTGATTCGATCTATGGAGAATGTGAATATTGGAGGAAACGTCTGCGAATTGTGGGAGGATCAAGGTTCTTTCGAGCCTTTTATAATGGGAGGAGCTCTTACGAATCAATTTCATTCTAGACGAGCTGAAAAAATCAGAGAATATTTAATTTATTAAATATACAAAGAGCGGAATATTCCGCCTACGCTACTCAGACGCTCCAACAAGGAGCAATCATGGAAAAAATATATGTTTACTCTTCCGTGTCTTTGGATGAGTTTCCATTGTCGAACTTGCATGCGATACAGTTAGAGGTCGAATTGTTCAATCGCGATAAGAGCGAAATCGAAAAGAAAAAAATCTATCAGGGGATTTTTTTTCCTCCGGAAGGATTAAAATTCGAAGCTGGAGAGTTGAAACCTTTTTCTCTTTCCGAAAAAGCGGATCGAGGGTTGATATCCGTTCCGGAAGATCAAAAAATAGAAGACGATAAACTTGTTCCAAAAAATCCGCTTGAACTTCTTCAATGCGGACTCCTAACGATTTCAGAATACAAAGAGAAGAAAATACAGCAGATCAATTCTAAGTTCGATGCAGCGATGGAGAAGATTCTTTGTCGTTATTCGAAAACGGAGCCTCTTTTTTGGCCGATTCTTTCCACGCAAGCAAAGGTTTGGATTGAAGCGAATTTAGAAGAGAAAGAAATTTTAAAACATACCTTAGTCGCACTTACAAGCGAATCAATGAGCGAAGAAGACGATGATATTACAGAACTTGCAAATACGATTCTTACTAAATCTGGTTCTTTTGAAGCCTATAACGGAATCTGCAAACGTATGAAGAAGGAATGGATTACACAAGTAAAGAATAATACCAAAACGAATGTGACAGTTCTTTACGATGAATTGGAATCCATTGCGATCGAGTATCCTGTTTTTGAAGGAGCAAGTAATGGATAAATTATCAGGAATAGAATTTCCGAACGTAGGTAAAAGAGTTTTTCCGGAAGACTGGAAGAAGGAACAAGAATCTAAATCACAGGAAATTATCAACCGAGATCTGGATCTTTTGGGATGCGGAATCCAGAAGGGGGGTACGATTGTTGTCGGTTCCGATTCTAATCGAGTGGATTTGATCGACGTTCTCGTTGCCTATGACGTCGACGGAAAGCGGATTGAAGTGGCTCCTATAACTGGGATCCCGGTTCCGGATAACGCAAGCTGTACGCTCGTTGTTCGTCATAAGTTTCAAGAAACTGAATATGATAGCCCTTCTAATCTTCCAAGCGATGGGCCGAATGTTTGGAGAGATAATTCTTTCGAGATCATTGCAAGACAAGGATCTCTTGCGGTAGGTGACATCCCTCTTCGTACGATATCTTCGAATGTTTCCGGCGTAGTAACTTTAGGAACAGACCTCAGAGTTTGGAGAGGAGTTGCTACAAACAATCTTAAAGACGGACAAGTTACTGAAGAAAAGCAGGCAAGCACGGTTAAGTCCGGTTTGGTGACGGACCTTCACGTAGATCTCATTGCAGCTATCAACCCCGATGCAAACAATCCTTTGAAGTTAGTAAAGGGAATCAACCAAGCCTATCTATATTCTAAAAACTTTACGGATGTTACTTTCAAACAAGAACGAAAATTCTTAGGTGAGATGTTTTGGATGGATGATTTGAGAACTCCGTCCACAGATTTTCCTGCGTTTTGTTTGGCTTCTCCGGATCAATTGATCAATGCGAGTGGAACCGGCGGAATGCCTGATTTAGTGAGTTACTGGCTGGACAAACCTTTTCGTTACGATCCTCTTGGAACCAACGTAACGGACTTTGACGCGATCAGCTATACAATCGCGAGTAACGTTCTTACCGTTACTTTTGCAAACACGACCGCGTGTCAAAAGATGATCGACGCACTTGCAGAGGATAATCTTGTTCACGGTTCTTTTACAAATTGGATTACGGGAACTCTTCTGCAAACTATCGGTGGTGTTCCTGCAAACGCGACTCTTGCAATTACGGCCCTTTCTTCTACGAGCAGGACCATCAGTTTTTCCTGTGCCGCCGCGAATTCCAGCGGGTCACTTTCAGGAGTGAAAGTAAGGTTCTACAAACACAGACTTCCTGACGTTTCCGCTGGAGCAACGATTGCAAATCAAGTTAGACACTTCGCAGTTCAAGGGAGAGGTTTTGTTTCCGTAATGGATTCGGATTCTGACTGGATCGGTGGACTCAGGAGAAGAGATCGATTCCAAGGGCACACGGTGAAGGGACAATTTGAAATGGGTGCAGTTGGTGCCTCAGGATCTACCGCGTGGGTTTTCACAGGCAATGATAAATCTTGCGGAGTTCCCGTTGCTTACGGATCTTTTGGAACACCTCGCTTTGGAAACACCACCGACGCTAGAGGTCTTTCCGGATTTCCATACATATTTGTAAGAAGAGTTTTGTGAAAGAAAAGTTGGTTTAGTTTAGAATTTAGTACACAGAGCTATATTCAGTATTTCGCATAAACAAATAAAATATAGAAAGAGCGAGTAAATTCGCCCTGCTACTCAAAGGCCTCCCCGTTCGGAGCAACAGATATGAATCGAATATACATTTACTCTTCTTTTTCCAAAAAGGGGTCTTCCTCTTTGATTGTGCATTTTGCAGATGAAGAAATTCTTCGAGTAAAATCGAAATTACCTCTGATTGGACATTCTGTTTTTGAAGGAGTGAATCATGGATAAGTTATCAGGAATAGAATTCCCGAGCGTAGGTAAGAGAGTTTTTCCGGAAGATTGGAAAAAAGAACAAGAATCTAAATCACAAGAAATCATCAACCGTGATTTGGATGCGTTTGGGGCTGGTGTAGATATCGGCGGAGCGATTGCAGTTGGAGCGACTTCAAATCGAGTAGATCTAACCGATACTCTGATCGCATATGATGAAAATGGAAAACGAATCGAGATTCCCCCTACCGCTGGAATATTAGTACCTTTGAATGCAGTTTCCACAATCGTAGCTCGTCATAAGTTTCAAGAAACGGAAACAAACAATCCTTCGAATCTACCGGATGACGGCCCGATTGTCTGGAGAGATAATTCTTTTGAAATTATTGCGAGGCAAGGTTCATTGATCGTAGGCGATGTTCCGCTTCGATCGGTTTCTACAAATTCTTCCGGAGTAGTTACTCTCGGAACTGATTTGAGATTCTTTCGCGGTCTCAAAGGCCACCGTATTCAAGACAATGAAATTACCGAAGCCAAACAAGCGAACTCGGTTAAGACCGGCTTGGTTACGGACCTTCATTCGGATATTATTGCGGGAGTCAATCCTGATATAAACAATCCGTTGAAGTTTGTAAAAGCGATTAATCAGGTTTACCTTTTCTTTAAGAATTTTACGGATTCTATTTTCAAACAAGAACGAAAGTTCTTAGGCGAGATGTTTTGGATGGATGATTTGAGAGCTCCATCCACAGATTTTCCTGCGTTTTGTTTGGCTTCTCCGGATCAGTTGATCAATGCGAGTGGAACCGGCGGAATGCCTGATTTAGTAAACTACTGGCTAAACAAACCATTCCGTTACGATCCTCTTGGAACCAACGTAACGGACTTTGACGCGATCAGCTATACAATCGCGAGTAACGTTCTTACTGTTACTTTTGCAAATACGACCGCGTGTCAAAAGATGATCGAGGCACTGGCGGAAGATAACCTTGTCCACGGCTCTTTTACTAATTGGATGACAGGAACTCTTTTGCAAACTATCGGTAGTGTTTCAGCAAACACAACTCTTGCTATTTCCGGGATTTCAACCGGGAGTAGAACGATGAGTTTTACTTGCGTTGCTTCAAATTCGAGCGGCTCCTTATCCGGTGTTAAGCTGAGATTCTATAAACATCGTCTTCCGGACGCGATCCCAGGAATCACTGTGACCAATCAAGTCAGACACTTTGCGATGCAAGGAAGAGGTTTTGTTTCGGTGATGGATTCGGACGGTGAATGGATTGGTGGCTTAAGAAGAAGGGATCGATTTCAAGGGCACGGACACGAGCTTTGGGGTGAGATAGGAAGTGCAAATGGGACTTCAACAGTCCACTTCAATACTTCGTCTGCAAATACAGCAAGATTATTTTCAGGCGGTGGCGCAACTGGTCAGCCTGTAAGGACTGCTAATACGGATGGAACTAATGGAGCAACACGCATTGGAAAAACTACCGACGCCCGTGGACTTTCAGCTTTTCCTTATGTGTTTGTCAGAACTGTCCTATAAAGTGAAACTGATTTGAGTTCAGAAGTCGCATATTTCGCTTTTCAGCGGTGCGCGTAAATATACTTTTGTGAAAATTGAATAAATCGTTATCGGATGTTTAGCAATGTATCAACAATATGGAAAACCAAGTGCTCCGCTTCTGCTGCAGAAAAAATCTTTCATTGAAGAAAACAGTAAGCATTTAAATAACCAGCGTAATATAGCAGCCGTTTATATTCAGCAACCTATCCGCGAGAATTGCAAGAATTGCAACCATGTGTTGATGGAAAAAAATGATTTTATAAAAGACCGAATAGCATATAAGATATGCTCAAATTGTTCCCATCTAAATGGTGCAAATGAAGATACTAATGAATTTTGCGAAACTGCATATTCAAACGATGATGGGAAAAATTACGCTGAAAATTATGATTCTGAGAATATTGAAAGTTATAATTATCGAGTTGCAAGTATATATGTCCCCAAAGTTGAATTTTTGATCACTTCACTCCGCAGCGATAATGTGGACCCTTATAAATTGGAGTTTTTGGATTTTGGAGCAGGTTCTGGATACTTCGTTAAAGCTCTGGATTCAGTAGGATTAAAGAATGTTTTTGGTACTGAAGTATCTAAGGTGCAGGTTAGTTTAGGCAATAAAATGATTGGCAGAGACGCGTTAAGGATTCATAATTTACAGGATACAGCGGAGGCACTATCGAAAACTTCCGCAAACGTAGTGTCCATGATCGGTGTTTTAGAGCATTTACAGGACCCAAGGGGTGCGATTCGTGCAATTCAGAAGAATGATAATATTAAATATTTCTTTATTTCTGTTCCTTTATTTAGTTTGTCGGTGTATATTGAGATAATATCTAAAAACAGATTTCATAGACAATTGCACGGCACACATACTCACTTATATACGGAAGCATCAATTGAGTATTTGGCAAAAGAATTTCAATTTGATATTATTTCACAATGGTGGTTCGGAACCGACATGGTGGATTTATACAGAAATATTTATATAGACTTAGAAGAAACTGGGGGATCAGATTCATTACGTTCACATTATCTAAGCATGATGAAGTCTATTTTAGATGCAATGCAGCTTGAGATCGACAAAAAGCACTATTCCTCGGAAGTACATGTTCTATTTAAAAAGTGTGCCATCTAATAAGCTCCAAATCATAAAAACTTAAGAGATTGATAACTTCCTGATTTTTTCGCACATTTAAGAATGAATGAGAAGGCTCTCCTTGCCGATTGAGTTTGTAACGAGCAAATTAAAAAAAAGAAGAACCCCCCATGAGGGCAGAAGAAGAAAAAGCGCACTTGAAAGTAATCCAAGTGAATGAGACCCAGCTCGGGGAAAGACTTGAGCGAACTCGTAAGAGGTTCAGTGGAAGAAACCCTGAACGCTCTCTTAGATGAGGAAGCAGATAAACTCTGCAAGGCCTCGAGGTATGAAAGAAATCCGGATCGAGTAGATACAAGAGCCGGTTCATATAATAGAAACTTCGAAACAAAAGCCGGGAAAGTAAAGATAAAAGTTCCCAAACTAAGAACAATTCCGTTCGAGTCGGCGATCATTGATCGATACAAACGAAGAGAGAGTTCGGTGGAAGACGCTCTCATGGAGATGTATCTCGCCGGAGTTTCGGTTCGAAGAGTCGAGGACATCACCGAGAGTCTCTGGGGAACCAAGGTCTCACCTTCAACGATCAGCAAACTCAATCAGAAAGTTTTTGTTCAAATTGACGAATGAAGAATCAGACCTCTCACGGATGAATATCCTTACGTTTACTTAGATGGACTTTACTTGAAGAAGTCCTGGGGTGGAGAAGTTCGCAACGTAGTGATTCTTGTAGCCATAGGAGTGAACTTAATCATCTCAGACAAATGTCTTGGATTAGTAGAATCGATTCCTTATTTCTTTCCTGAATCTCAATGGCAAAGATGCATGTCCATTTCTACAGAAATGTATTTGAAAGGCTCCAAGAAGTTCCTTCAAAGTGATTTTGCGAATGTTGAAAGCGATTCATTCTCAAGAAGACAAAGAAGAGGCATTGAAGAAGTCTAACTTTGTTGTTGAGCGATTAATCAAAATGAAATTGAAGGAAGAGGCTAAAGTCATCTCCGATAGAATCGAGGAAACTCTCTCTTAAAGGGATTTTCTTTCGGAACATTGGAGAAAGATCCGAACAAACAATCCTTTAGAAAGAATCATCAAAGAGATCAAGAGAGGAACAAAGGTCATAGGAGCCTTTCCTGATGGGAAGTCGCTCTCATGTTAGCTACTGCTCGTCTCAGGCATGTTGCATCCACTAAGTGGGGAACTAAAAAGTATGTTGACATGGAGAAGTTGAAAGAGTTAAAAACTTTAAAGCTCATGGCTTGATCCACTGAGGAGACCTTCTCTCAAGTTCTCATTTGTGCGAAACTTTAAGGACACTATCCCTTAATCCCACTTGTGACATTCATAATAACGTCGAAAATTTTTATTTTAAAAGAAGAAAAAGAAACTTGTATAATCTGATAAAATTTTTCAGCGTCCATGATTTCAAGATTGGGTAGAGAAATTCTAAATAAACCAAATTCAAAATATTCTAAGCTTACATTTGGTTTTCAATAACCAAAATAAAAAAGGCGATGATTTCTCATCGCCCTTTTGAATCAGATTTCTGATGGATCGACTTATTGTTGTGGAGCGGAAGTTGCGAAACGGAAGGTTACTCTTCTGTTTTTTGCATCCTTAGCATCCAAGCCGGAAACAGACTCGGAAGAACCAGCGCCTTTCGTAGTAATACGATTCGCAGGGATTCCTTGTTTGATCAGGGCTTGTTTCACAGCATTTGCACGAAGTTCAGAATAAAAAATGTTACCTTTTTTATCGCCTTCTGCTTGCTCAGGTCCCACCGCGTCAGTGTGTCCCGTAATTTCGAGAGCGTAGCTATCAGGAAGTTTTCCAAGACCTTCTTTGATCACTGGAGCGTTTACTTTTGACCACTCGCTGAAATCGCCAGCGTTTACGTCTGCTTTCTTATAGCTAAATCCTGGACGAGTTAATCCGTCTGGATATCTGAAGTCTTTCAACTTATCGTTCAAAGAATCAGCAATTGCTTGTGGGGAGTTTACATCAACGCTTCTGTTTGCTGCAGCGCCCTGCTCTTGCTGAGATGGCTCGGGAGCGGCGGATTCCTCTTTTTTTTCAGCGGAGGAGCAAAGAGTGAATGAAAATGCAATTGCACCGAGCAGAATCAGATTCAAAATCTTTTTGACCATGTTTCTATCCTTCCTTAAGATCTAAGGGGTTTTGGGTTTCAATGTGTCATATTAAGGCTTAGGAAGGAAAATGGAAACTGTTTTTTTAGAGTGCTAAAAACGCGTGCAGTAAAAATCTGGATCCTTTCCCCCAATTCAATGAACTTAGAACTAAAAGCAGAGGTCGCAGAAGAATTTTCCGGAAATCGTCTCGATCGATTTCTGAAACTCTTTTTAGGAGACGAGGTCTCCCGCGCATCCATACAAAAATGGATAGAATCGGGATATGTTCGCAATCAAGACGAAAAAATTCAGGACAAGAGTTCTCTCAAAGTAAAAGAAGGGGATCAATTTTCGATTTCAGTTCCTCCAAGACCCCCATTGAATCTGGAACCGGTTTCGATGTCCTTGCCGGTTATTTTAGAAAGAGAAGATTTTCTCATCATTCATAAACCCGCAGGAATTGCGAGTCACAGTGGACCGGGCGATCGTTCCCCAAGTCTCGTGAACGGACTTCTCTATCACTTCAAGGATCTCTCAAAGGCCGGCGGCGAGGCGAGACCGGGAATCGTCCATCGTTTGGACAAACCAACGGAAGGATTGATTCTCATCGCAAAGAACGATCGAGCTCACGGAAAGTTATCCGAACTCTTTCGGAAAAGAGAGATCCAGAAAAAATACTACGCTTGGGTGCAAGGCCATCCTCCGGAAGAATCGGGAACGATCGATCTTCCGATTGCTCGACATCCTGTGGAAAGACTCAAGATGACCATTTCCCCAAAAGGGAGAAGGTCAGTGACTCATTATAAAGTTCTAAACTACATCAATTCCAGAACGGGACGAAAATTCAGTTTTGTAGAAGTGGGACTGGAAACGGGAAGAACTCATCAGATTCGAGTTCACTTTCAGAATCAGAGATGTCCGGTTGTGGGAGACTTATTGTATTCAAGAGCGGGAGCACAGTTCGAATCTTACGGACTTCTTTTATTGTCTTACTTCTTAAAATTTAAAGATCCGTTTACGGGAGAATTGATCGAAGCGACTCTTCCTTTGACCGAACGATTTCTTAGATTTGAGAAGAATGCTCCGATGATCTGACTTGTATCGTTTTTGGATCTTTTCTATCTCGCAGGACGGGAAAGGTTTCTCTGTATTCTAAAATCGATTTCTTTTCGGCTTTGTAGAATAGAATCGTTTCCAATTCTTCCCCCGCGTCCGTAAATTCTCCGTTAGGCGCCACCGCGAGCGAATGTCCGTTGTGATGAACACTTTTGTTGTAACCGGCTAATCCTATGCGATTGACCCCAAAAACGTAAGCCTGATTTTCAACGGCTCTCGTCTTGAGAATCAATTCCCAGTGATGAATTCTGGGAATCGGCCAGTTTGCGTGAATCGTGAAAATATCGGTTTCTCCCGCTACTCTTCGGAAGATTTCCGGAAATCGAATGTCATAACAGATAAACGGAGTGATTCGAAAGCCGTTTAGATCGTAGCTTATAATTTCGGAACCGGAAGAATAATGTCTGTCTTCTCCACCGAAAGTAAAAGGATGTATTTTAGAATATCTTAATACAATGTTGCCGTCGGGTTTAACGACACTGACCGTGTTGAAGGGTTTTCCTTCCGGATTCTTTCGAATCCAGCCCGCGCAGATATAGGCTCCCGTTTCTTCGGCGATTTTTTTCAAAAAGGTTTCGGTCGGGCCTCCGTCGGGTTCGGCGATTCTTTCCGAGCGCATCGTAAATCCGGTTGCAAAGGTTTCCGGAAGAAGAATCAAATCCGGTTTTTCTTCCTTCTTCTTATCCAGAGTGGAAAGAATTAGGTTTCGAACGTGATCGTAGTTTGCTTCTTGATTTTCCCAAGAAAGATCGCACTGAACAAGCGCAACGTTCAATTCTCCTGGATTCATTTTTTCACCCCTTTGGTCACGATTCTAAATCTCTTTCGTGTTTTCGAATGATCGGCTTTTTAGAAATTCTATGATATCTGGGTCGGATCGTAATTTCCGTAAAACCGAGATTCTCCCTTCCGTTGAGTGCAAACTCGAATGCGTTTAAAACTTCTTCGACGTAAAGAAAAGAACCCGGGTCTTCATCTTTTCCAAAATCGAGACGATCGTAAAATTCAGTATCTACGATATCCGGATTGATACTTACTAATTTGACTCCGGATTTTCGAATCTCCTCAAACAAATTCAAACCGAAATGTCTGAGTCCGGCCTTTGTTCCGGCGTAAGCAGCGCCTCTTACGGATTCTTTGATTGCGGCGATCGAATGAATTTGAAAGATCCAACCTTCATTCTTCTTGAGATCTCTTAACAGCAATTTGGTGATTAGAATGGGGGAAACAAAATTCACGAGAAGCATTTTTTCCAATTCTTCGATCGGGATTTCTTCGTGCGGAGAAAAATTTCCAATGCCCGCGTTGTTCACAAGAATTTTCAAAGGAGGTTTTTCTCTGAGAAGACCGGAAAGTTGAGTCACTTCCTTGGTTTGAGAAAGATCCATTTGGATATGACGATATAAGGAAGAATTCTTTAAAAGAGAAGAGTTCGGCAACGATCTTGCGATTCCTATAACTCGATATCCTTTGGAGATTAAGAATTCTGAAATCGTTTGTCCTATTCCTTTCGAAGAACCGGTTACGATTGCGGAGAAGCCGTTCGGTTTTGAAGTTTCATTCATTTGGATTCCATCTCGCTCGCAACCAACCTATGAATTTTTTCTTTGGAAACAAATCGAACCAATTCTTTTTCAACTTCTGCAAACATTTCTTTTTCTAATTCTTCCGGATAAGATTTGATCGAATCGTGAGTTTCCATAGGCAAATAATATAAATAAGAATCCGGTCTTCGTTTTTTAGAATTCTTAAAATAATCCGAATTCATTCGAAAAACTCCTAGGCTGATTTCTCTCAATTGGTTTCCGTCGATCTGATTAAATATCTCCTGAACAAATTCGGAATAAACTTTTTTCCAATCCGGAATCCCCAGAATCGGATCCAAACAAAGACGAACTTGCCAACCCGCATCCAGGGCTTCTTTGATGTTTTTTAATCTCGAGGAAAGCCTCGGAGTCAACGGTTCGTGTTCGGCTATTACGGACTCCGGAGAAATGGTCCACGCGAGAATGATATTTTGAGTCGGTTTCAATTGAGAGATCGATTTGAAGTTCGCACTTTTGGTTCTCAATTCCACGATCAGATCCGGATTTGAATTTGCGAATAAAATCCATTCTTTACAATATCCTAATGTATTTTCCAAGGCCAAAAGGTCGGTATCATAGGAGATGCACAGATAAAGAGGTTTGGATAATTTCAGTTGTTCCTTGGTTTCCCGAATATAATCTTCGTTGTTTACAAAGACGACCAAGTTTGCGGAAGAATACATTCCTTGGAGATAACAATACGAACAGTTGTAAAGACAATTGAGAACCAGCGCGTTGTAATAGAAAAATTGATAACCGAAGTCGGGAGCGACGCCCGAGCCGGAATATAAAAACTGTTCCTTTCTTTTGGCCAGAATAAGCTTGGGGCTTCGTTTTTGAGTTTGAAAACTCTGAGAAGACGGGTTGAAAACTTCTTTGTAAGAATCGATCGGGATCACGATCGATTCCGGAAACTTCGAAAGAATCTCCTTTGTCTTTGGATGATTCTTTGCGGATTCTTCCAAATAAATATGAGAAAACCGTTTAGGACTGATAAAATTGTCTGAGCGCATACAATCCTTTTTTGCCTTCTTCTCTTGTTTTCACTTTGTCTTCTTCCGGATGAAAATTTTGATTCAAGAATGTAAGTCCGTCGTTGGAAGAATTTCTGGTTTTAATCTTATAACCTAACATACAATCTTTCAATTGAATCGTTTCCGTTTCCGATAACCGGAGGAATTCGATTAGATATTGAAGCGTTTCCAATTCTTTCTCATCGAGAAGTATTTTTTTTTCGGGAACAATCGGAATCGTTAGAATCGAAAGAATTTCGGGAAGCGCGGTTTGAATTTTTTCCGAGACGATATCGGTAAGATCCGAACCGGAAGAGGATTCTAATTTTGTAAAATGATCCGAAACCGTTTTGACGATCCGGATTTTATCGGATGTAAAAAATTTTTTCGAGGCTTGGAAAAAACCGAACGCCTCCATGTCGACTAACGTGTTTTTGTGATCGGAAGATTCTTTTTCGAAAACCGGTCTGTCTACGGTTACAAGAGTCGATTCTTTCAGAGGGGATTTGAAAAGAAGATCAGGATAAACGTTTTTTCCAGAACCCCAGTCCGTGACCTTGTGTATTAAAAAAGATTCTCCGATGGAAGCGTATTCTTTTGGAGAACCGCAGATTCCGAAATTAAAGATCCAAGAAGATTCTTGAATCGTGTTTTCAAATCGGCTTAAGAGGAAAGAGGTTGCGATGGCGGAGGAAATTTTCCCGATTCCGGAGACGGTCAACGTATAATTTTCATTTTGATAGATCGGAAACGCTGATTTTTCCCTAAGAATTTTAAGTCCTAGAAATTCTATCAAAGGTTTTGCTTCCGGGAAAAGCGCTGTGGAAATAAAAATCATCTTTCTTTCTTGATACCTGGAAGCAGAATTTGGGACAAGAGAGAAATCACTTTCCAATTGGAAAAGGAGACTTTATGGATCTGATCGAAAAGGTAAAAAGAGAATTTTGGCCGAAATTAAAATCCGTGGTTTCCAAGATTCCGTTTACGGAAGATCTGGTAGCGCTTTATTATTCTATGATGGATCCGGAAACTCCTCTCAGAACCAAGCTCATCATCGCCGGAGCGCTCGCCTATTTTATTTCCCCTTTGGATGCAGTTCCGGATTTTATTCCTGGCGCGGGATTTCTGGATGACGCTGGCGTGATCGCGGCCGTACTGGCAAGTGTTCAATCCGCAATTCGTGCGGAGCATCGCGAAAGAGCGAGAAAGAAGCTGGAGATAGAATGAGCTTAGAAAACGAAATCAAAATCAGATACGAACATTTCCTAAACTTTGTTCCAAAGGTGATGGAATTTTTAGCAGAGACGCAGGAAGAGAGCGATCTTGGTATCGCTTACAAAGGAGAAATCGATTTAGTTACGAAAGCCGATAAAGGCTCGGAGGAAAGAATCATTTCTGAAATTGAAAGAATGTTTCCTGCGGACAGCATTCTCGGTGAAGAAGGAACCGATAAAAAAGGGACTTCGACTTTTAAGTGGATCGTCGATCCGTTAGACGGAACCGTAAATTATTCGCATCGTCTTCCGTTGTATTGTCTTTGTATCGGTTTGGAAAATCAGGAAACCAAAGAAGTTGCGATGGGGATCGTTCCATTTCCGGGCACCGGAGAAGTTTACCACGCTAGAAAAGGTTTCGGAGCGTTTAAAAATAAAAAGCAGATTCACGTTTCCAAGACGAAGGACCTAAAACAATCTCTTTTGTGTACTGGTTTTCCTTATGATCGGGAAAAAAAGATCGATCGTCTGATGTTCTATTATAGAAATTTTTTATTGAAAACTCGAGGTGTGAGAAGAACCGGATCTGCCGGTGTGGATCTTTGTTGGACCGCGGAAGGTCGATTCGACGCATTTTGGGAAGAAGGTCTCAAACCTTGGGACGTAGCTGCTCCTTCGGTGATTCTCAACGAAGCCGGCGGAAAGTTGTCAACCTATGATGGAAATATTTTCACACCTTATATTCCGAACTTGGTTGCGAGCAACGGAATTCTGCACGAGAAGATGTTGGACGGAATGAGCGAATATATTCACGATTTAACTTAGAATTTGACGATAGGTTTTTATGGATCGAAAAAATATATTATAAATTTATGATATTTAAAGAATAAAAAAAAGGCCCGGAAGTTCGAAAACGCAGGATATACCGTATTTTCTTCCAAATCGGACTTTAAGTCCGGTTCAAGCATTTTTTAGAAAAGATTTTGTCGGAAGTACGTCCACGAATGTAGAATCCACAAATTCAGGGGAATGGTTTAACTCTTGCTGCAAATCCTGCTTATAAATCGAAAACAGTATATTATAAATTTATAAATCTTTAAGGATGAGAAAAGACCAGAAATTCGAAAACGTAGGATATGCCTTATTTTCTTCTAAATCGGACTTTAAGTCCGGTTCGAGTACTTTTTAGAAAAAACTTTGTCGGAACTACGTCCACGGCAAAGTTTTCATCTTAAAAAACGAATGGACTTCGCGTATTAAATTCCAGCGTATTTTTTCTGAATTGTTTTATCGATCAAACGTAGAAGTTTTTCGCGAACGACTTCCGGATTAAAATTTTGTTCGACGTAACGTTTTCCGTTCTTACCCATTTCTAAAGAATCTTTTGGATGTCCGAGAATATAATTTAAAGTCGCCGAAAAACTTTTTTTATCCGAATAAAACAAGCCGCCGTTGCTTCTAAGACAATGTCCTTTGAGAACGTCCGATTTTCCGTTTACGAGTACCGGCTTTTCCGCCAGCCAGGCTTCCATGAGGACGATGGAAAAACTTTCCAGAGGAGAGGAATTGATCAGACAAGTGCAGTTGCGAAGAAGTTCGATCTTTCTTTTTTCTTCAACAAAACCTAAAAATTCTACATTCTGATTTTCTAATATTTTTGCGGGAATTTTGGACGCGATCTTCCCAACGATTTTGAGTTTATGAGGAAGTTCCGAATTCTTTTTCCAATCCAAGAACCATTCCGTCATTTCCAAAAAACCTTTTCCCAAGTCCACGCGCCCAACATACAATAAGAACGGATCTTCTTTTTCAATTTTAGAATTTTCTTTCAAGGAAAGATTTTCCGAAATCGATACGAACGCATTCTTATCCAAGTTTAGATTCATTCCCGTAACCGAATATGTGTTCGGAGTAAATCCAAGAATATTTTGAAAGACTTCTAATTCTTCCGGAGTATTGAACGAATACGAACTCAGATCTGTAAGAACTTCCTTATAGATTGGAAGATACGCCGGAGCTTCATCATGAAAGGTAGGAATGATAATCGACTTTTCCGCAACCAAAGGAGAACCAAAAACAAGAGGATAATAAAGATAACTCACAAAGAAAAAAACTTCGAATTCACTTTTTCTCGATTCGATAAACTGGATCATTTCAGGAACGTAAGGGCCTTGTTCTTCGATCCAGTGATTTACATTTTCTCTATTTTGAAGGGAAGGTTCTTCTAAAATCTTTTTGGAAAGACGATTGAACTTATCAATATTTCTATTTTTTTCTACGGTAAACTGAAGAATCTTATACGTTCCTCCAAGAGAGGATGTCCGTTCTTCGATACAAATCGGCTTTGATAGATTGTTTCCTTCTTGTAATAGATAGTTTTCACGGATGGGAATCGAGTTTTTCCAGGAAACATAGTCAAGGCTTCGAGTTGTTAAAACTGTGATTTCAAAATCCTTCGCCAAGAGCTCGACGAATTGAAAGATCAGCTTTTCGGATCCCCCCGAAACTTGATCTGAAAAGATCGGAGAAACGATCGCTATTTTTTTAAGAGAGGTTTTCAATCGCTTTCCTAAGAACGGATTTCGATTCTATATTCTTAAATTCATCCAGACGTAAATTTTGTCCGTTTACGATTTGATTTTTAAATTCCACGTCAGTCAAAATCTTATTGAGTAAGACCGCCAAATCCGGAAATTTTTTTTCCTTAAAAAGAATTCCGGCTCCGTTCAGAGTTTCGGGGACGGCGCCTCCGGCGAACGCAAGAATCGGGATTTTATGAACCATCGCTTCGATCAAAGGAACACAAAATCCTTCGTGTTCGCTCATCGAAACAAAGACGTCCGCTTCTTGATAGAGATTATTCAATTCGTTGTCTGAAAGAAATCCAGTGATCAGAACATTCTTTCTAAGATCGTAAAAATCCAACATTCTTTCCAATTCCTCTCTATAAAGAAAAAGTTCTCTGGAACTAAATCCCGCGAGATAGAATTGAAACTGATCCGAATATAAAGTTTTATATGCGTGAGCGAGGCGTATGAGATCGTCTTGTCTTTTGTTTGGAGTGATACGTCCGACAAAAAGAATTTTTTTGATCGGGGAAACTACCTTTTCCGTTTTTGCAACGGATTGGGATAACTGATAAGTAATCGGAAGAATCCCCACATTCTTAAAACCCAATTCTTCCAGTTCCGCTTGATTGAATTTGGAAACGGCAAAGACGAGATCAAAACGATCTTTCATTTCCTTGAGTTCTTCCCGTCCTTTTTTTAAGAGATAACTCATCTTGAGATCGTAAGATTCTAAAAAATGAAAGGGTGTGACGTTATGATAGATAAGAATTCTCGGAGATCGAAAGCTTCTCAGAAAATCAAAAATTCCGGAATGAATCGAATGATGATAGAATAGAATATCTTTGGAAGATTTTTTATAGGTTTTGTATTTTTTTACGAAGGGCAGCTTGGAAGCTCCGATGTTTTCGGAATAAATATCTCCCTTATATTCCAATTCTCTTAAGTAGTTTCGGATCTCCAGCATTTCATTGCTGATCGCATCTCCCGGGTTGAAACCCGCTGAAAATTGTTGAACGGATCTCATGCCAATATCCGTTCTTTGAAAAGAGTTTCAAAAGGAAAACGATTGTATCCTTCGATGACGGTTTTTTCAGTTTGTGAAATTTGTTCCCTGAGATTCCTTTTTTCGATGAGATTATCGATCAATGCTGCGAGCAAGGTCATGGATTCGGAAGACTTATTTTTAAAAAGAATTCCTCCGTCTTTCATCGTTTCCGGGGTTGCGCCCGCAAAATATGAAATTACTGGAATTCCGGCGCCGAATGCTTCCAATACTGGAATGTTAAATCCTTCGTGTTCGCTCATACAAACATAGAGATCCATCGAGTTTAGAAACGATTGCATCTCAGAGTCGTTTGCGTTTAATCGAATTTGGACGTGCCCCATCAGGCGTTTTTGCAATACGAGCTTCTTAAGAAAAATATAATATTCTTCGAAAACGGGAGAAACGTTTCCACAAATCAAAAGTTGAACGTTCTGTCTGAATTTAAGAACTAATGGAAGAAGTTCTAAGAGGTCTTCCATTTTTTTATTCGGAGAAATTCTTCCGATAAAGCCGATCGTAAATTCCCTTTTGTCTTTAGGAACCGCTTCTCTGATTTTATATTTTCTCACGATCGGCAATACGAGTGGATTTTCAATTCCAAGAGATCGTAAAAATTCCGCGTTGAATTCCGAAGAGGGTAAAAACAGATCGGTTTCATTTTTGAGGGAATACAATTCTAAAAGGGAACGTTTTTCTTCCAACTGGAGCGTGTTGTAAATTTCAGAACTTACAAAATTCTTAAAATAGGCGGCCGGCGTAAAACTCTGATATCGGATAATTTTTTTTCCGGGAAGGTCGCGAAACCAATCCAGAGGATAACCGCACCCACCGTAGTTTAGGATGTGAACGTCTTCCCGTGTGAATTCTTCCACGATCGGATGCACTTGGACATCGAAATTTTCTTTTGATAGATTCTTGAGACAAAGAATCGCATTCGGAATTTCTAATGTTTTTAATACGCCGGAGATTCCTTTGATGTCGTTTCCGATTCCGTCTCCGTCCCGGAATTCTGTAACGTGCTGATAGACTTTCATTTTCTAAACGATAGAATGGTAAATCCGTCTTCCGATTTTTTTTCTATTATATTCCGAAATCCTAGTTGTCTTAGATAATCTCGAATCAACGGTTCCTGGATTTTTGTGAGTCTCAGAGGCAAAAACGGAGAAGGGTAGTTCGAGTTTTCATTGGAGAATCGAAAACGAATTTCGGTGCCGGAAGAAACGCTACGACTCAAAGAGCGAAGTGCTTTTTCTATCAACCAATGTGGATGAATCGATAAATTCTCAGATATTATAATTTTAGAATATTGTGAACAGTCTTTGGGGATGGAACCCGGTTCTTCCACGCTGATATTGGTAGTAATCGAAGTCCGAATAAATTCCTCACAAGAATGGTTCCAAGTAACGGAATCAAACTTTGCGCCTAATTTCAAAAGTTGTTTTAAAATTTTTCCCCAACCCGGAGAAAGAACCAAAACGTTTTCGGAAGGTTCGATCGATTCCAACAAAAACGTTTCACTTTCTTCGATCGTATCTTCGGAATAAAGATTTTCATTCGCCCAGAGAAATTCCGGCCGCACTTCTTTTCCGATCGCTTGATTCCATTCTAAAAATTCCGAATAGAAAGATTCCATTTTACGTTTGAGGTTTTGATTTTCCGAACGGATTAAAATCAATTCGTGTAAGACGCTGTAAAAAGCACGTGTTCTGTTCTCGGAAAGTTTTTTATCAAGGAAAGAATAAAATTCAGCAAAACGGATCAATAACCATTTCAAAGGTCCGCGCACAAACCAAAGTTTTGGATTGGAGAATTTAGGAGCTGCGATTCCTTTTTCAAAAAGATGAGCTATTTCAGCGGGATCAAAATCTCTATAACCTTCGGGGCTCGGAGGTGAGAATTTCCAATGAGTGAGTTTGTCGATATCTTCTTTTGTGGAAGGATTCTTTTTAAGTTTGGATTCTATTTCTTCCATAATTTCCCGGACGTTGATCCGGGAATCTCTGATTTCGAATAGTTCCTGAAATTTATCTTCCATGCGCAAAGGGTGAGAGAATTTTATTCGATTGTTTTTTATTCATTTTCTAAAACAACAGTATTTTTACGGAAAAGCAAGAATTCTATGAAATGCCTTATTACAGGAGCGGCGGGGTTTGTAGGTGTTTACCTGCTGAAAGAGTTAAAGGATTCTTATTCTGATTTTTTAGGGATTGGAATTCAACCCGGACCGAATATCGAAGACGATCCTGAGCTTCCGAGAACATATCGTTCTACAATTTGCGATATTCGGAACGGAAATCAAGTTCAAGAGATCATTCAAGAATTTTCTCCCGATGTGGTCTTTCATCTCGCCGCCCAACCCTTTGTTCCCCGCTCCATTGAAGATCCAGGTGAAACGCTTGAGATCAATGTTCAAGGAACGTTGAATATTTTGGAAGCCCTGCGCGGCTTAAAAAAGAAAGTTCGTTTTGTTTATATCTCCTCTTCTGACATCTATGGAAACGTTTCCGAGTCGGACCTTCCGGTTTCGGAATCCGTAATTCCGGCTCCGTTAAATCCGTATTCTTCTTCCAAGTCTTGCGCGGAAATTTATTGCCTTCAGTATCACCGTTGGATTCCGGAGATCGAAGTTGTGATCGCAAGACCTTTCAATCATACGGGGCCGAGACAAAGTTTAAACTTTGTGATTCCGAATTTTTGCGCCCAGGTTTGGAAGACCGTCAAACAACCCGAAGACGAAAGAAAAATATTGGTAGGCGATCTTACCTCCACTCGAGATTTCTTGGACGTGAGAGACGTCGTACACGCGTATCGTGTCCTTTCCGAAAAAGGAAGACCCGGCGAGATTTACAATATCTGTTCCGGGAAGGAAGTTATAATTCGGGATGTTTTGGATCAGATCATCGCGGCGTCAGGGAAACAGATTCCGGTCGAAGTGGATCCTTCCCGTTTTCGTACAGCGGAGATGATACGTTTATCCGGAAACAATCTGAAACTTCAGAAGTTGGGATGGGCTCCCAAGTTCAGCATGGCCGATACGATTCGCGACGTGTATCAATGGGTTGGAACACAAGTTTAAGAATATCGTGAAATTCTAAAGAACGGATCCTTTCCACGTTTTGATTCCGCTTCCTTCGATCGGAAAAGGATCTCCCAAATATTTTGGGTTTGTCTTAAATAAATTCATATCCACCCAAGCCAAGGTTCTGGCAAAAAATTCCCGAAAACGACTGAAAGGTCCGCTTGTATAAATTCTTCTATCAGCTTCAAAGGCTTGAAACTTAAGTCCGATTTTGTTTGCAAGAAACGCGGCTCTTGGTTGGTAGATTCTCTGACTTACAAAGATCAGATCCTTGACTTGAAAGATTTCTTTTGCACGAACCAATGTGTCTAACGTTCGAAAGCCTGCGTGGTCGACGAATATATCTCTTTCATTTACTTCGTTTTTAAGAATGTAGAGAAGCATCGGTTTTACTTCGTTATAATAGATCGAACCGTTATCGCCTGAGAGAAGAATCTTACGAACCTTTCCTTGGTGATACAATTCCAACGCGCAATCCAATCGATCTTTCAAAACCGGAGACGGTTCGTTTTTGTAAACCGACGCGCCGGGTACAACGGCAACGGTCGCGGATCTTGCGGATCTGTGATTTTGGAATTTTTCTGTGTGAAGATATAATTCTTCAAAACTGAAATCGATTGCGATCGGGGCGGCGATGAGAAGGAACAGAATAAATCCGGACCAGACATAAAATTTAGGGTTTTTAAAGAATTTTAAGCGAAACACCGAGTTGTAATCCGTCAAAATCAGGATTGTTTTTTTAAGGGCTTACAAGCCAAATTCAAAGACAAAACCCCTTTTTTTCTTTCCACCGGATCGGAACCGGTAAAAATTTTCGAAACAGGAAACAAACCTTTGGGCTACGGGTCTTATAATTTGAGCAAATACCTCATGAATCTCCTGAATTCAATTGTCAGAATGACCGTCGCCGGTTGCTTTCTTGCGCCGGCGGTTATTTTTTCCCAAGAACTGATGGGGCTTCGCTCCGGTGCGGATTCTAATACTCCGGCCCCGGTTCGACAATTGGCGCCGATTCGCCAGCTTCGTAGTTTCGGATTGGTCTTTGGGAATGTCGATACGGTTCGAGAAAGATTTGCGCTTTCGGAACAACAACTGGATGATATTTCGAGAATCAACGAAAAACACAAACAGGCGCATTTTCGCTGGCTTCAAAAAATTTCTCCGATTGAGATCGAACTCGAAGGGCTTTTGATGGAGCCTAACGTGGACTTAACTAAGATCAGAAAACTCTTGATTGAAATCGGAAGATATACGACCGAAATTCGAATCAATCAGATTTCTCATCGTCTTGCTATTGAAAAAATACTTACCCAGGACCAAAAGTCCAAAATCAAAGAGCCTTCTACTCGCCAAGAAAACGGATTCCCGGTGAATCTTTTTTCTGTGGAAAGAATTATACTACCAATACAGGGAATCCTACACTGAGGTATTCATGGACCAGAAAGAATTTACCGAGCTAATCGATTCGACAAAACATATCGTGTTGTCCGCGATTAAGAAAAACTTATTCGAAGAATTTCACGACTCGATCGACGACGTCGTTCAGGAAACTTATTTCCGCGCTTACAAAAGTCTTTCCGCAAACAAGTTTCGCGGGGATTCCGCAGTCAGTACATGGCTTTATACGATCGCCAGAAACGAATCTCTGAGAATGAATCAAAAACGTTCCAGACAAACCGCGCTCGCGAGCAAGCTGAAAGAAAAAGTGATTCAAGATCATTCGATCCAAGAGAAGGAAGCCGCTTCGGCGAGTTTCACCGATTTTGAATTGAAAGATCTCTTAGCGATGTTACCGTGGAAATATAAGTCCGTGTTGAGTCTTGTAGGAGAAGGATACAAGGAACAACAGATCGCGGAGAAACTCAGTATTCCGGAAGGAACGGTCAAGTCTCGCGCGTTCCGAGGAAAGCAGATGTTAAAAAAAATATTCGTTGAGAAGTGAGAGATAGGATAAAGACAGTATGAAATCGAACGGATTCGAAAAAGAAATTTCAGACAGGCTCTGTAGTAAGGTTTGGAGTTCTAAAATCTGTGACGGAGTTTATAAAAAACGCAAATGGAAGATGATCCAATTGGCGTTAGTCACATTTTTATCCGCATTCTTTTCGAGTTCCATCGTTTGGCTCGCTTTTTTTGAAACGGATGAAAACAGTATCGCCCGCAATGAACTTCATTCCTGGGTTCAGGAGCAGATCCATGGGACCACCGCAGAAGCGGAATCCAAGGCAAAGAGCACATTCTTCAATGAAGAAGAATCGACTACGATGCCCGTTTCTTTGGATGTAGATACTCTGATCGAGGCTTCCTTAGATCGAAGATAATTCCTAAGTCGAAAGAAATTCGATCCATGTTCGGATCGTATTGATCTCTTTTTGTATTGAAACGTAGATCGTCTTCTGAAAGTTTTAGGAATTCAAATTCCTTTTAGAAATAAAAATCGAACGTAATAGTGGAATTATAAAATTCTAATATTATAAGTGTCTCGGCTGGAGTCCGGCTCGATCCGGAAATAAAATCAAACTTGGAGAATCCAATGTTTTCTTTAAACTCCAGTCTTTCCCCAAAAAAAGACTTACGAAAAATCAAATCCCCTCCGGGATCTTACGGCTTCTTCGCGCTTCGTCATTTGTTTCGAATGAGAAGAGACATCATCGGATTCTTCCAAGACATGAGAAAAAAACACGGAGACGTGGTTTTGTTCGGAATTCGTAAAACGAGAATCTTTATGATTCAGAGTCCGGAAGACATCCGTCACGTTCTGCAAGAAAATAGCGGGAACTATCACAAGAGCGTCTTTTATATCGAGCTCAAAAGAATTCTGGGAAAGGGACTTCTCACATCGGAAGGCGATTTCTGGAAAAAACAAAGAAGGCTGATTCAACCCGCGTTTCATCGTCAGAGAATATCAGAATTTACTCATATAATGGCGGAGGAAACCCAAAACATATTTCGAGAATGGGAATCCAGACAAAAAGAACGAACGCTCAGAGTCGATCTTTCCGAAGAAATGATGAGACTTACCTTTGCGATCGTGGGCAAGACCTTGTTTCGCTCCGACGTAAAAGAATATTCCGAGATCATCGCAAAGAACGTGGAGATCGCGATGCAGGAAGTCACTAAACGTTTGACGATGGTTTTTCCTCCTCCGGTTCATTGGCCTCTTCCTGGAAACAGAAGACTGAGAAATTCGATCCAATCCATGAACGAAGTCATCTACGAATTGATCGATCAGAGAAGAAAAAATCCTTCGAACGATTTGATCAGCATGCTCTTGGAAATTCAAGACGAAGAAACCGGTGAAAAGATGAGCGTCGAACAGGTTCGAGACGAAGCGATTACACTTCTTCTCGCAGGACATGAAACTACTGCGAATGCACTGACATGGGCGTTTCATCTTTTATCCAACCACCCGGAAGTTTTTTCCAAACTCAAAGCGGAAGCGAAGAACGTCTTGGGAGACAAAACTCCTTCTTTAGAAGACGTCGGTTCCTTGACTTATTCGAGAATGGTTTTAGAAGAATCGATGCGTCTTTTTCCACCGGCCTGGACCGTAGAACGATCCGCCTTGGGTTGGGACGAGGTCGGGGGTTTTGAAGTTCCTCCGGGAACGAACGTTTCGATTTGTATCTACACGATTCACAGAGATCCGCGTTTCTGGAAAGAGCCTGAAAAGTTTTGGCCGGAAAGATTCTCCGAAGAAAACTCAAAAGACAGGCCGAAATATGCCTACATTCCGTTTGGCGGAGGCCCGAGAATTTGTATCGGCAATGTATTTGCGATGACGGAAGGAATTCTTATCCTGAGCATGATCGCGAGAAAATACGATTTGAAGCCGGTTCCCGGTCATAGAGTCGAAATGGAACCTTTAGTCACATTGAGACCGAAATATGGAATGTTGATGGATCTGGTTTCCACTTGACCTATACTTCCCCGGAATAGACTCTTTATCTGGAGTCTATTCCCATGGAAAAGGAAATCCGCAAACGACTGGATCGGGTAAAGGAAAAGGGTCATCAAAGACTCACAGTACTTTTGATCCCTCATGGATTCGATAAATCATTTCATTTTCAAATATCAGTTTTTACGATCTTCTTTTTATTTAGCCTTTTGGTTTCGATCTTAGGAATCGCTGTCTTTGGAATCGTAAAATACAACAATACTAGAAAACAAATCAACGCCCTCGCGCAGGTTTACGGTAAATACTTCGACGAGTACATCGAATACTCCGAACAGTTAGAAGGAGTTCAGGATGATTTTCTGGCTCTTACCGAAAGTTTGGAAGAAATCTATTCTCTCGTTGACGGACAAAGAGACGAGATGCTCAAACTTCCGGACGAATCCGACATTGAAACGATCGCTCTCGCAGAATTAAAAACGGAAGAAGCAGCCGACAAAGATTTGATGTTGGGAAGAAGTTATCTTTCGGAAATCTACGGTTATCGTACTGCGAGAGTTTATATGGATAAACAACGTCCTCTTATGGACAGCGTTTATGACTTTCTCAATTCGAGATACGACGTGATGGACGCGATTCCTTTCGGGGAACCTCTTTATTCTTATAACCTAACTTCTTATTTTGGAACAAGGCGCTCGCCTACCACGGGTTATATGGAATATCACGATGGAATCGACCTTGCAAACGTTCCGGGAACTCCAATCTACGCGACCGGTAACGGTAGAGTTCATAGAGTGATCTATTCCAACCGTGGGTATGGAAATCATATCGTGGTTCAACACGCAAACGGTTACTTTTCACTTTTCGGCCATTGTACAAGAATCTTCGTAAAAGACGGGCAGCAGATTCGAAAAGGGAATTTGATCGCGACGGTCGGATCTACCGGAAACGTAACCGGCCCACATTTACACTACGAGGTATGGCTTGGAGAATCCAATCGTACCGATCCAATGGAATTTCTAAAAGTTCCCGTTTATTAAATTCGATTCGAATTCGATATGGCAAAGAAAAAAGAGACAGTAGTCAATTCTCTTTCCGAGAAAGAGGCTAAGAAAGAAATAGCCAAGTTGATGGAAGAAATCCGCCTTCATCAACATTCTTATTACGTAAAGAATAACGCGACAATTTCCGACTTTGAATTTGATAAACTTTTTCGACGATTGCAAGATCTCGAAGAACAATTTCCACAGTTAAAAGATCCGGCTAGTCCAACCTTGATTGTAGGTTCGGATCTGGATAAGGATTTTGAAAAATTCCAACATAAACTTCCCGTTCTTTCACTGATTAACACTTATAACGACGATGAACTTTTGGATTGGGTCAATAAAACCGATCCGGAGGGAATCTACTCCGTAGAATGGAAGATCGACGGAGCTTCAATTGTTCTATATTATGAAAATGGAATGTTACAAAACGGAGTCACGAGGGGTTCCGGCGGAGTCGGAGACGACGTAACGGATAATATAAGAACGATTCGAAATATTCCGCTTCGTTTGCCGGATTCAAAGAGCGTCTATTTGCGCGGGGAAGTTTTTATGACGTATAAAGACTTCGAAGAATTTAATGAGATTTCTTCCGGCAAATACGCAAATCCTCGCAACCTCGCGGCAGGATCCATCAAACAAAAGAATTCTTCCGATACCGCGAAACGACCTCTGAGAATTTTCGCATACGACGCAACGTTTCCGAATCAAACGAAAAAGATAAAGACCCACCAAGAAATTCTTTCCCAACTCGATCAGTTGAAATTCCCTCTGGCGCCCGATACGGTGTACGTGACCGGTTCTAAGATTGCCAAGACGATCAAGGACTTTAAAAAGAAAAAGGAAAGCCTCGGTTTTCCGACCGACGGCCTCGTAATCAAGCTCAATGATATTTCGAAAAGAGATGCGTTGGGTTATACTTCTCATTCTCCGCGTTGGGCTCGCGCCTATAAATTCGATGCCGTGATGAAGGAAAGTAAGATCGTAGATATTACGTATGCGGTAGGTCGTACGGGAAAGATCACGCCAAGAGCGGAAATCGAACCCGTAAATCTTGCCGGAACTACGGTAACGTTTGCCACCTTACACAACCAAGACTATATCGACGAACTCGGAGTCGGGATCGGTGCCATAGTAAGAGTCGCCAAAAGAGGAGAGATCATTCCCGCAGTGGAAGAAGTCGTAACTCCGGGCAAAGACGTTTTTAAGATTCCCGATCGTTGTCCTTCCTGTAAAACGAAAACGATCAAGAAAGACGGTTTGGTGGATTTGTTTTGTCCGAACTCCGATTGCCCGGATCGAGTGAAGAATGGAATCATCTTTTTCTGTCAAAGAAAACAAATGGATATCGAAGGACTTGGGGATAAACAGATCGAGTTCTTATACGATCAAGATTACATTCGGTCCATTGCCGATCTTTACGATCTAAAAGATCAAAAAGAAAAACTTATGGAAGAAGAAGGTTTTGGAGAAAAGAGCGTATCGATTATTCTCAAAGGAATTGAAGATTCTAAACAAAAGGATTTTCGATTCGTACTTCCTTCCATCGGCCTTCCGGAGATCGGTCATAAGGTAACTGAACTTTTGATCGAACACGGAGTCGATTCCATCGATCAAATCCTAAACATTTCCAAAGACGCCGATAAGATAGAGGCCCTTTTGGAAATTCCGGGAATCGGTCCTTCTACGGTTCAAGCCTTTCGTGAAAACTTTGGAGATAAGAAAATTCTAAAGTTGATTGAAAGGCTGAAAAAAGCCGGACTGAAGATGAAGGCCGATCCCATAAAGGTTGCGGATCGGCAACCGTTTGCGGGACAATCTTGGTGTGTGACCGGTTCTTTTGAAAATTTTCAACCAAGAGATAAGGCAATGGATTTGATCGTTTATTACGGTGGAAGAAAGGTGAGCGCCGTGAGTTCAAAAACGACTCATCTTTTAGCGGGCCCCGGAGCCGGATCTAAATTAGAAAAAGCGAATGAACTTGGAATCGCAGTCTATGACGAAAAACAATTCTTGGCATTACTGAAATCGGAAGGAATCAATTTTAAGGATTCGATTTAATTCGGTCCCATTTTTTCGTCGATTTCATCGTTCGTAGTCATCCATAAAATCGAATTCTTTCTCGTATCGGTTTTCTTCTGATCTTACGCTTATATCTTATTCACTGTCCTTCAGGACTTTTAAGATCCTCTTTTGAACCGTCGTTTTTCCAAAGGAGAATTCAGAGTAAGGAATCAACCCGATTCCACACTCTTTCCAAATTCCGAATTTGTAAGTTTTGTGTCTTTAAAGTAAATTGAATCCCTTCCAACAGGATTTCGCTGCTAATTGGCATTTTATTTCTTTCTAAGAATTGATCTTATACTTTTCTAAGTTTTTTGATTGTTAGAAAACCGACAAAAGTCGGTTTTGTCCTTGAGTCGCGCTATGGTCTTTTGTTAAAAATGAACATTCGTTTATTGTGTTTCAATTTAATCGAGTTTCACAAAAAGGACTTGATAGGCTGACTTCGATTTCTATTCTTTCTGCCGAAAGAGGATATTCTTTCTTTGAGGGGAATGATTTTGGAGACTGAGTCTAAATATTTGTATGATCTACTGGAACGTTCGGCGCAGCGTTTTCCAGATAAAGAAACCTTTTGTAAGCGAACTCCGAATGGGATTCAAGGAAGAACTTTCTCCACTCTGAAAGATCAAGTCGACGAAATGACCGCGGGTCTTATCGCCGAAGGGATTACAAAGGAAGATAAGATTCTATATCTTTGTGATTCGAGCGTAAACTGGTTCTTAGCGGATCTCGCAATTATCAGCTCCGGCGCGGTTTGTGTTCCGAGAGGGACGGATGTGGTTGACGAAGATATTCTTTATATCGTAAATCATTCCGAAAGCAGATACGCCTTGGTTCAGAAGGATAAAGATAAGGTTCGACTGATACAACTCGCTTCTCAAATTCCAGGAATCAAAAAGGTTTTCGTTTTAGAAGACGATAACGGAGAACTGAAGTCCGGACTCGATAGCGTATTGAGTTTGATTCATTCGGGAAGAAATTATCTGAAAAGTCATCCGACCGCGATCCGCGATCGTTTGAAGGAAAAGTCTCCCGATGAACTCGCAACGCTGATTTACACTTCCGGAACGACGGGGGCTCCTAAAGGTGTGATGCTCAATCAGACCGGTTGGATTTCGGCTGTGGAGAAGGTCATTCGATTTGCGGGACTCACTTCGGAAGACTCCGGCGTAAGTTTACTTCCTCCTTGGCACGCTTTTGAACGCGCGATTGAGTATTGTACGGTGGCCTTGGGCGTCACATTCTTAATTTCTAATATTACATCTTTGAAGGACGATCTTCGAGATTTTCGTCCGACTTTATTTCCTTCGGTCCCCAGAATCTGGGAATCTCTTTATAACGGAATTATGGCAAAGGTTTCCAAAGAATCCCCTTTGAAAAGAGGGTTGTTTCATTTCTTTTTAAAGGTTGGTATGATTTGGTCGCTTAACAAATCCATTTTTTTTGGATACGACTTTCAAATCGAAAAGCCTTCTTTTCTAAACGATTTTGCGAGAAGGTTCGTCGCGTTTTTGAAACTTTCGTTTTTGTCTCCGCTCAAACTTTTTGCGATCGTAATCTTTTCGTCCGTTCATAAGGCGTTAGGAGGAAGATTGCGGGTTTCAGTGTCGGCCGGTAGCGCACTTCCAAGCGTTGTCGATAAATTCTTATCTGCGATCGGTTTGATCGTATTGGAAGGTTACGGAATGACGGAAACTTCCGCGGTCACTTCGGTTCGAAAGCCGAAAAAGCCTTCTTCGGGAACCGTGGGGATTCCCGTAGAAGGTTATGAGTATCGATTGAAAGATGAAGCAGGAAATCTGATTCCCAAAGGAAGTTCTAAAAAGGGAACACTCTGGCTCAAATCCAAACAAATTCTTATGGGATATTATAAACGCCCCGAACTCAACGAAGTCGTCTTTGATAAAGACGGTTTTTTTGATACGGGCGATATCATGCGCGTGAATTACCGAGGAGAACTTTCATTTGCGGGAAGGGCCAAGGATACGATCGTCCTCGCTGGCGGTGAAAACATAGAACCGGTTCCGATTGAAGATCAACTTCTCAATTCCCCTTTTATCAATCAGGTTATGGTGACTGGACACGAAAGCAAACATCTTGTTGTTTTAATTGTGCCGGATTTTGATAGAATGAAAACAGAGATAGAAGGAATTCCCGAAGATCCTACGCAGTGGAATCAGAATCCAAAGGTTCGCGAAGTTTTTAAAAAAGAAATTTCAACGAGAATTTCCCGCAAGGGTGGATTTAAGGCATTTGAATTGATTCCGCAGAACGCTTTTTATGTTGTGCCTCGGCTTTTTGATCCTGACAAGGAAATGACTCGGACTTTGAAAATGAAACGAAATGAAATATTAGAGAATTTTAAAAAAGAAATAACGGAGTTAACGAAGTGATATGTTGTTTTTAAATCCATACTTAGAAAGTGAAGATAGAGATTTTTATATCACCGTAAAGGAATTCGCAAAAGAAAGAGCGCTTCCGACGGTGGAACAAAGAGACGAGGATTGTACCTGGGACGACGAACTCTGGAAAGAAATGGGAAGTATGGGGCTGCTCGGAATTCCTCTTCCGGAACAATACGGAGGACAAGGAGGAAGTTGTTTTCAATGCTGTCTCGCGCAAGAAGCGTTTAACGCCGGTTCGATGGACTCGGGCTTCGGACTTTCCTGGGGCGCTCACATGATCATCGGAACTCTTCCGATTCTTTTTCAAGGAACGGAAGCTCAGAAGAATAAATATTTACCTAAACTTGCTTCTGGAGAATGGATCGCGGGTCTTGGTTTGACCGAACCCGATTCAGGATCCGACGCCGCGGGTATGAGAACCTTCGCCGAAAAAACGCAAGGCGGATTTATTCTCAACGGAAGTAAGATGTATATCACGAACGGCCCGATCGGTCAGGTTTTTATCATCATGGCCCGCACAACGAAGTCTCGAGGCCCGATGGGTGTTTCCGCATTTATTGTAGAATCCAACATGAAAGGATTCCGAGTTTCTAAAGTATTGAAGAAGTTAGGCCATAACACTTCTACGACCGCAGAACTTTCCTTTGAAGACATGTTTGTTCCCGAAGAAAATTTACTCGGCCCTCTCAATTCCGGTTTTCTAAGAATCGGAAAAGCAACCTTAGAATGGGAAAGAACCGTTCTTCTCGCGGCTTTGATGGGAGGAATGGAGAATGCCGTAGAAAGTTGTCTTCAGTATGCATGGCATAGACATCAGTTCGGCAAACCGATTCTTTCTTTCTTTGCGATGAAAGAAAAAATTGCAAGGACTTGGGTTTATCTTTGTGCGGCCAGAAGAGTTATCTACTTTGTAGCCCGTAAAAAAGATTCCGAACCCGATGTAAGTCTTCCGATGGAAAGCTCGATCGTAAAAGTTTATGCTTCCGAAGTTTGTGAAGAAGTCGCGTCAGACGCGGTTCAGATTTTCGGCGGAATGGGATACATGAGAGAAGTTCCGGTCAGCCGATTTTACAGAGACGTCAAACTCGGAACCATCGGCGGTGGAACTTCGGAAGTACAAAGAAGTATTATCTCCGCAAGTTACGGAGGATATGATAAATTTAAGAATATCATTGAAAGCGCGGTTTCGGAAGAAACTCGAATCGCTTCCGAGAAAAAAATAAAAGACACACCTGTTGCAAGATTGATTACCAAACTCGATAAACTCGTTCGGACCGTGGGAGAAAATCCGGAAAGAAAAAAAAGACAACCTTTTGAATTCGGTTTCGCGGATTTATTAACTCTCACGACGATTCTTAAATTGAGCGTCTGGGATTTGATGGAAGATAGCAATCACTATAAGGTTGCGGATAAAGAAAGAGACATTAAAATTCTTGCATATTATCTGACGGCTCGTTACATCCGAGGAATCGTTTATCTTAAAGAATTGGATGAACAAGGCGTTAGTGATTTTCTAAAAGCATTCGGAGATTTGACCGTACCGGAAAAAGAAATCGAAAATTGTATCGAATTCTTAAAAGAGGGAATCCTCGGCGCAACTGCGGTTTCGGTTTAAATCAACGGAGAATTTTGAATGTATCAAAAAGGAAAATCTTACGAGGAAATCCAAATCGGAGATAAGGCGAGTTTTTCGAAAACGATTACGGAAACTGATATCTATCTTTTTGCCGGTATCAGCGGAGATTTTAATCCGCTTCACGTGGACGAAGAATATGCAAAAACTACGATGTTCGGAACCAGAATCGCACACGGAGGGCTTGCGGCTTCCTTACTAGCTCCCGTTTTAGGTATGAAACTTCCGGGCTTGGGAACCGTCGCATTGGAGACCGTAACCAAGTTTCGAAAACCGGTTTTTCCGGGAGATACGATTACGTGTACGGTGGAAGTGAAATCGAAAGTACAAAGATTGAAGATGGTAGAGATGAAAATTCTCTGGACCAATCAAAAAGGGGATACGATCGGAAAGGGAGAATGTAAGGTTCTTCCGCCCGAATCGAATTCTTAATTTTTAGAATTATTAAAAACGAATCCAAAAAGGCAAATTCATGAATCCTGTTTTACTAGGTATTAGCGATTCCGTCGCGAGCGATTTTCCGGAAGAATATAAGGAATGGTCCGGAGAAAAGAAAGTATTAGAACATTATAAAAAATCAATATCTGATCTTCTTCAATTCTTGGAAATGAAACCCGACGTTCTTCAGAATCTTCTTACCGATTTTGTAAGTATCGAACCTGCGTCTTTGGGAAAATCGGGTTACGGGCATAGCGTTAGAATCGCGAACGAACTCGGATATACGGGCTTCCGTTCTCACTTAATCGATTTGGGCGGAGCGAGCGTAACCGGAGCGATCGGACAAGCAAGAACGATTCTTCAATCCGATCCCGAAGCTGTGGTTTTGGTTGCGGCGGCGGACATACCTAAATCGGCCTTCAAACAAGTATCCGATTTGAAACGTTTGAATGAAACCGTTTGTCATCCCGTCTTTGAGCTCAACTACGGCGCAACGTTGATCGCAATGTACGGTCTTCTTATGAAAAGAATGATGTTTGATCATGGGATCGTTCAGAATGACTTGGAAGAGATCACAAAGAAATTCAGATCCAATGCGATCTCCAATCCGAGAGCGAGCGTTTATCAACAAGAAATTACCGAAAAACAAATCTCTCGTACGATTGCGGATCCGTATTCTATTCCTATGATTGCGATTGTCACCGATCACGGCTTTGCAACTTTACTCATGTCCGAGAAAAAAGCGAAGAAACTCCAGACACAAGGAAAACTAAAAAAAGATTTGGATCCGATGTATCTCATCGGCGCAGGTCACGCGGCGCATTCCGAATACTTTATGCTCAAAGGCGACTTCGCGACACCCGCAGGATTGGCTGGTGAGATCGCTTTCGCATCCGCCGGGATTCAAAGAGAAGAGATCGACTACGCTTGGATCTATGATTGTTTTACGGGAATGGTAATTCTTCAATCCTCCGAGTATTTCGGATTATCAAAGAAAGAAATTGCAGAAACGTTAAAGAACGGAGAGTTGCAATTTAAGAACGGAAAAAAAATCAAAATTAACGAAATGGGCGGGATTTTAAATTATCAAGCCGCCATGTCCATGTCTGCCGCAACCGGACTTATCGATCTCGCCGCGCACTACGGATTGTATTCTCGAGAAGTTCCGAACATCAAGGTGACACGACCTGAAAAATCTCTCTTAGGTGGAAACGGAGGAGTGGATAGTATCAATTCGGTTGCGATTTTTTCTTCGAAACCTTCTAAGCTGAAGGCGAAGTCCGTAAAACGCCCTAAACTTTTTTTAAATCAAAACGGCGCGAAAGAGAACGAGATCGGAACTGTTTTTTCTTCGACAACAGTCAACATGAATCCCGGTTCTTTTACGAAAGCGCCTTATTCTTTGGTGCTCGTAAAGATGAAATCGGGCAGATATGTAATGGTAAATGCATATAATAAGAATGGAGAACTCTTAAAAACGGATCAAACGCTGGAAATCGATCGTTCGAAATTAAAAATCGTAAATGAAAACGGTTTTTTAAAAGGAATTTTATCTTGAATTGAAAGAAATTTTCAAGATGATAAGTCAGTACGTTTTCCGAGTATCCGCCGAGAAAAAACAGTCAAAGTAAGTGTTGGTCTTTGCGGATATCAAAATCGAAAAGCTGATTCTAAATTCAGATGCAGTTGTGGAACGATATTAGTCAGATTTCCGGATTGGTTATTTTTTAGCATTCTCCAAACATATAACGCTAATTCTAATCAAGAACGGATGAGGGAACTTCTCTCAGGATTGGTTCGAGTTATGCATATTAAGGCTGAGAATATACAGACAGGCCAGATTCGCATCTTTAACGGTTCGGATTTGATCTTAATTCCGGATTCTTCCAATGAACAAGAAGGAACCATGTTTCTTCACGGAAGAAAGGTCGAGAATTGTCTGAATCTCCGAAAATACTCAACATTCTTCGTCGTTTCCGATTCTGTCTCTAAAACCGGGTTCCCGGACAAGATCAAATTGCAAGAATTCGGCCCAGACGGGTCCGTCATTGAAATTTCAGAAAGCAAAATGGACTGTTATCGCGTAATGGGAATATTTTTGGAATAAGATTCACTTTCTGCTGGATTCGATCCAATACATAAATAGAATCCGTATCCACCATTCTTATCCGAGGGGAATTTATCATGGTCCAAAAAAAGAAGACCAAAATCCAAAAAGCTGCTCCGAAAAAAAAACGAGCTCACGTATCTTCCTCCGTAAACAAAAACGACATTCGTCTTTCGGATATGGTAGATTTAGCCGCTGAGGAATTTGTTAAGACGATTGAAATTATGGCGAAGCTGTCCTCTGGCAGTCGAACGAAATTAAAAAACTCGATTAAGTCCGCAGCGAAACAGATTCTTCAGGGGAAATAGATACGATCGATTCGTTTTAGTTTTTTTAGAATCCACTTCTCCTTTATACCTTAAACAGTTTTTTCTTTTAGAATCGATTGTGAATGTGAAAAAGAGAAATGGAATCCTCTCATCCCAGCTCTTTTCTTCTATTTTTCCTTATAGTCCTCAAGAAAAGTGTGCCAAAATATATTTCCTTTTTTTTAAAAACAGTCAATTTATTTCCAAAAAAAGGACGGTCTGAAAAAAAACTTTTGGAAAAAAATTTCCAAAAAGATTCGATTTTTTTTATGAATTATAGTCAACTGTAAGTATGGAAAACTTATTTCTGATCACCTTACTCTTCTTAATTCTCTTTGAGCAGTATAAAACCAGGGTTTCCCGGGAACGAATTCCAATTCGGGCTCTCAAACAATACGTTCACCGTTAGTTTTTGAGTAATTTCGAACCGGGAATACATTTGTGCGCCCGGTTTTTCATTTTTTAAACCCGCCCTTTTTCCGATTCTACTCATAGAATCGCTTCTTTAGAGAGTTGAAACATTCTTATTCCGCTAGAACCTTGTCTAAAGACCGAGGAAAGCATGTATAAGAAACCAATGACTCCGACCCGAGCCGTAGAAACTTTTATCCGCTCTAAAAAGAATCAGGAACCGATCTCAGAAGAAGTTGTGATGGTCTTGGATTCTTTTAAAACCTGGAATGAAATCGAACTCACCGGGCTTCTCAACGCTTCCTTTTATCAGCCGGAAGTGTTAAACGAATATAGATCCGAGGCCTCGATCCAATCTCTCCTCGAAAATTTTAAGAAAAGAATCGTGGATATCCCTATTCAATGAATCAGACGATGGAACCAAAAGTTATTTATCAAGAGGCAAATCCTTACGGAACCTTTACGGCGTTTTTAGAAGACGATGGAAGAACGGTTTATCTTTATCTTCAAGGGGAACAGAATCCTGAATTCGGCATCAAGTCGGTCTGGGTTTGTAACCGAGTGGAAGCGCCCGAAATAAGAAATCGAGAAGATCTTTCCGATGGCTTGGCTCCCATTCTTCTTCGCGCGGAAGTGCTCGATTCTAAACCGCACGCTGCGTTGGAAGAAAAAGATATTTATTTTATCTGGACGGAAGAAGGGGATGGAGTCGCTCTTTTTTACAAGGAAACGTTGTATGCGTTTCTTCCTCCTTGGTCGGGAATCAAAGGGTTCCACGGTTATTCAATTCATGCAAAAGTAGATTCTTTAACTGCTTATCCTCTGGGGAATTCCGAGTTCGGCGTAATTCCGGATCGTGTTCAAGCTTCTCGAAATTTTTGGGAAGCCCGTTCCAAAAAAGGAGCTTGGAAAGAAATTCAAGAGAAGCGTCTTCATTTTTTAGAATCAAAACTTGGTAAGCACGATAAATATTGGTCGGCGGACGGCGGTAAGTATCCTCAACTAGGAATCGTTCGTTTTCGATCATTAAACAATCCGGATATATGGATCTACACTACGATCGGCATGAGCGCTCAAAATATGCCGTCTGTAGAGCTTTTTCATAAGGATTATGAGGATTACGCACGTATAGAGCTTGTATTGGCCGTTAAAATCGGTTCTGAAGGCTTAGAGAGATCCGATTCTTGGGTTCCACATCTCATCGGCGAGCTGATTCGTTTTCCATGGAATATGGCGAAGTGGTTCGGCAATGGTCATACGATTTCTATGTCTCGGAAAGATCCCGAAGCCTTGTTCCTCAATTTCACTTCGATTTTATTTCGTGATTTAGAAACTTTCTCTTCAAATGCGGATGCTCCGGACTTAACGGGTTTGATTTCTGAAAACGGAAAGAAGGTTCGATTCTTATCCTTATTACCGGTTGCGGAAGAAGAAAAAGAATACGCTCAGAAAGACGGAATCCAATCCTTCAATCAGATCTGGGATGAAAAAAAATTTCCTTGGTTTCACGACGCGGAAAGGCAATCGCTTATCTAATGTTTCTAATGGAAGACATCATCCGTTCTATCAGACGTTATTCAAATCAGTCTGCGTTTCTTTTAACGTTGATTTGTTTCGGATTGATATGGGTGACTCTTCCTCTGTCTCTTTTATCCGAAAGCACGGACCCTCTGAGTGCGGAAGTGCAAGAAAAGATCTGGCAAGAGATTTATAATCAAGATTTTCATTCTTCTAAGAAGTTAATACAACTAGAACTATCAAAGAGTGGTAAAAATGAGACAATACCTCTCTTATCACTCTTAGAAATTTCTTTAAACGGACTTCAGAGACACAAACAAGCGAATGAAACTCGCAAAAGAATCTTATCCATCTGGGAAAAAAAGTATAAGAAGTCTTTCTTAGATGAAAATTATCCGATCAACCTCGCGACTTGGACAAGAATGATCGTAGTAAAACCGGATTCATTGTTATTAGGCGCAGAATATTTCATTCCATATCCTATCAATGCAGGAAAAGACGGGTTCTATTATCATAAGTTTACCTTATACAATCGCTTTTCGAGAAAGCCGACTCGCTTCTTCAAACTAGAAAGATCGCCTGCAACTAATCAAGAATATCGTCTTTATGAGATCAATGCGGACGGCGAATCCAAACAAATCAAAGCTTATGGCGATATTATGCCCGAGATGAAGGACGAAATGATATTTCTTACCGGATTTTTAGGATTTTAAGCTGATTTCAGCTCGAATGAACGATCTATAACGATCAATTTGATGTGTATAAAAGAAAAAACCCGCTTCGAAAAGCGGGTTTTAAAGTTTCATCCCTTCTTAGAATGAAAGTGTGTTGCGAGATTACTTATTTCTTCTTCGCAACTTTCTTTTTAGCTGCTTTTTTCTTAGCAACTTTTTTCTTAGCTGCCTTCTTTGCTGCTTTCTTTTTTGCAACCATTGACTCTTCCTCCGTGTTACTAACATCAGTTCTGAATTTTGTTCAGTTCTAAATGCCGTGATTAGGGACATAATTAATGGATCAAGATAAAAATGTAAAGTGTTTTAATAAAATTTTACAATTTTTTTTAAAATTTATTTCTCATCATAATTTTTGATTCATGATGATTACTTATCATTCACTTCAACGCAGATAAAAGATATATCATCGCTTGGATCTTTTATTCCGCGGAAGTCTTGAATCGTTTTTAATACAAGATCAGCAAGATCTTGTGGATTCAATTGATGATTACTCTTCAAAAGATTTAAAAAATTCTCATCTCCGAAGATTTCTTCATTCTCATTGAACGTTTCAGTGATCCCATCGGTGAATAAAATTAATTTATCACCTGGATAAATCGGAATCGTTAAGTGTTTATAGTCGGTAGGTAAGACTCCGAGAACTCTTTGTGTCTCGGTTCTCAATTCAATTTTGCCGCTTTTTCGAATGCAGATAGGAGAAGAGTGTCCCGCATTGATATATTTGAAGGTTTCTTCTTGAGAATTGTATTCTCCGCAGATGAAAGTCATGAACTCGCTTCCTCTATATCTTTCTATGAGAAACGAGTTGATCACTTTGAAGATCGTAGATAGGTCCGATTTTTTACGAATTTGATTCTGTATGATACCTCTGATCGCACTTACGAGGTATCCCGTTCCCAATCCATGACCGGAAACGTCTCCTAAAGCCAACAACATTCGATTTGAATTCAATTTTTGAATATCTAAGTAGTCTCCGGAGATTCCAACCGCAGGAATCGAGAAGAATCCGATCTTTGTTCCCTTGATCGCTCCTCCTTCCGCAACGTGAAGAGTCTTATCGATGATCGCTGCCATATTGAGATCACGAACGATTCTCTTTTTTTCAACTTCTTCCGCTAATAACGCGTAGTTTTGCAGCAACATAGAGGCCATTCTCGTGCATTCTTTTAGAAAATGAAGTTCTCCGAGGTTAAAATTCTTTCGATTGTTCTTTTCACCCACCAGAAACACTCCGAGGACTTCTTTTCCTTTGGAGTAATTGAAAATCGGATACGTTAGCTGCACTCCGGAGTTTTGCAGAAATTTATAGACCGATTCTCTGATTCCAAGTCCGTATGCGAGGTGCGTGGTTACGGTAACTTCCGTATTCGCCGCGAAATACTGCCAAATTTCGGAGGTGGAAGAGATTCTTATGAAATTGATGTTCCTTAGGTCAGTTCTCGGGAATTTATCGGCGGGAATCAATACAAGAACCTTGCTGATGTCCAATGCTTCCGAAACTTTTCTCATTAGGCTGTTAATCGTCGCCCTCATTGAAATCGGAGCGCTGATCATCGAAGAAACCTTTTCAAGAGCTGAATGTAACTTTTGATTTCTCTTGAAGCTCCAAGTATCGACGAGATTTGCAAGTCTTCGGTTCAAAGAGTTAAGAGTATAGATACTCATGGAAAGAAAAAGAATATTGAATTCTTCCAGATACTTGTCGGCCGCGATCGGATTGAACTTAAAAAACGCGCCTAATAGGAAAAGATAACCGCCCGCTAATATCAAAATCAAATATATCGACGTGAGAGAGGAACTAAATGCAATCTGAACCGGAACGATCGAATACGTGAACGTTCCGTAGATGATCAAGACCGGAAAAATCAGAAAAGCGAATAGAATCAGTAGTTTTGAAAGATCCGGTGAAATGATTTCGGAAAATTCTACGGAGACAAAAGGTAGAATCGAGATCGCGCTAAAAGCAAGGATCAAACTGAGTTTTTTGAATAAACTCTGAAGAGGGAATAAGTTCCGAATCGAATCCAATATCAAAAAGAAAATACAAATTACGGAACAAAGAAGAATAAAATAAACTCCGTTGGTCGCGAGAATTCCGAAAATATGCGGATCCGCTTTCTGTGAACGTCCTACAAACCCCGCGATGAGAGAGAATATGAGTTCCGGTGCAAACCAACGAGTCGGCAATTCCTTTCCTCTCAATCGAAAGGAGATGTTTAAAATTACAAAGGCAGTAAAATATAAAAAGAAGAAGAATAAAAAATGAAATTCATGAAACCCGACCAAGAAAAAATTAAATAAACTCAAACAGGATAAGGATCCAAAGAGCAAGAGCATATAAAGATCTCTTGTATAAAAGAAAAACCAAATCGCTACGGAAAGATAGATTAATGAGATCAAAATATCCCGAGTAAAATCTTTTAGAACGGAATAATCCGATTTCGGCGCGAGAATTACAGGAATTGTTTCACTCACGCCCTTATCATAGACGTGAATTCCGTTTTCGTAAGATTGACCGGACTCGGCCATCTTTACCGCAATCTCCAATTCGAGAAGATCCACTTTTTTACCGAGAACGCCGGGGAATTCTTCGTTGGTTTGAATGATCGTTCCATTCGGATAATAATAGAAGGGCGGTCTTAGACTTTCGGAAGAAGTTTGTAAAACTCCGATGAGTAACGCAAAGCTAAGTAGAATCAGAGAAATAAATAATAAAAGAATATTTCTCACGCTGGAAACCTCAGATCATAAAAGGAAATCATAGCTCGGGTTTTCCAAGTCAGGATCAAAGGATCGTTTCCGATCTCTTCTTCCACTTCCCAACCGATGGACAAAAGATTTTTACCAAAGTTGGAATTTCTATGTACTTTGAAATTTTTTCCGGAGCTTCTCAGGGAAATCGTACTTTCAGTTCTACGAATGACTCCCACTAAAAGATCGTATTCTTCGTTCCACGAAATTTCTTTGAGATACGATTCCACGAGATTCTTTACGTAATTCAAACTCTGAACGGATCGAGATGTTCTTGCTGAATAAAGAATTCCTAATATGTAGCAGAGAACCAAAACGGAAACCTGATTTGTAATTCCTAATTTTAAAATTACAAAGTAGGTTTCTTCACCGTCTGCATTTAAGAATTCTACGAGTTCTCCCGGTTCTCTGGAGAGAATTTCGGTGCGAATGTTTCCAATCATCGGAGGTTCACCCGCTTCTAAGAATTTTCTGATCTTACCGGCGGTTTCCAATTCTTTTCTGTACTTTTTGTTTTCAGCGACTTGAGAAGAAAGGATATGGTTGTGTACGGCGATTCCACATTTACCGGAAAGAAAACTTAAATCTTGGCGGACTGAGTCTTTCGGGATGTTGGAAACTGCAAGAAAACCAAAAAGCGTTTCTCTATAAACAAACGGAAGAATGAAGTTGGCTCTTAAACTTACAAAGTCTTCGTTGATTTCATGATTTTGATCCGGTTCTCCGATCATCGCGCCGTTCTTCTTATTTAAAATGTATTTTAAAAGCTTGGCTTCGGGATTGATTCCGTCGTGAGTGATTACTTTTCTTTGTTTTTTCTTTGCATATGTATAGAGTTCGAACGTTCTGAGATCGTTATTCAGGAGGGCTAATTTGCCGTAGTTGCTTTCCGTTAAACGAACTAAATCCGGAAATACGTTTTTGATCAATCCGTCGTGATCGAATCTTCTGTAAGCCATTCTGGAAGAACGAGGATCGTCGCTCAGATATTCCGAAATCAGAATTGATTTGAGTTTACCGCTGAGTTTTTCCTGAAGAGGGAATATAACAAAAACTGCAAATAGGAGCGTCGATAGAAAACTTACCTCCATATAATATTCGATCGCAGTGGGGATCATCGAAAGGATAAAAAAGTAGAGGCCTAACGCGATAAGGATGGAGATTCCTTTTGCGAATAGGTTGATGATCCCGGAAATGAGATAATAATCCGTTACGAGGGAACGAAACGCTTCTCTAAATCCGGGTTGGTTGTTTTCGCTTTCAGGTAGTATAGTAAGCATTCTCTTCGATATATTTTTCAGTGAGATCACAACCCCAAAATTTCATGGAAGTCGCTCCAACATTCAATACTACATTTAAGGAAATTTCAGTATTATTTTTTAAATATTCGGAAAGCTTTTTCAAAGTTTCAGGACTCGCCCCCTTTACGGCTAAGGACCCAAAATAAATTTCCAAACCCTCAAAAGGAATCGGTTCGTCAAAAACCTTTCCGACGGCCATCACCAAACGTCCCCAGTTGGGATCGCCTCCGTAAATCGCGGTTTTTACTAAGGGAGAATTAAGAACGGATTTACCGATCTTTCTCGCTTGGACTTCGTTTTTGGCTCCGGTGATTGTGAGTTCGATCAACTTGGTCGCACCTTCTCCGTCGATCGCGACTAGTTTCGTGAGATCGGTGCAAATTTCTAAAAGGGCTTTTGAAAAATCATCCGCTGAACTTTCGCCCGCCAATCCGTTACAGAGTAAAGCAACCGTATCGGATGTCGAAGTATCGGAATCGATCGTTAGACAATTGAAACTTTGATCCACGGAAGACTTGAGGATTGAATAAAGATCCGTGTTCTCCGGAAGAGAGACGTCCGAAAGAATATAACAGAGCATCGTCGCCATATTCGGTTCGATCATCCCGGCGCCCTTTGCGATTCCGTAGATCGTACCTTCTCCGGACTTCGTTTTAATTTTTCGGAAAGAAATTTTTTTCCGAGTATCGGTGGTCATGATTGCTTCGGCGACTTCTTCCAGATTTCCGGGCTTTAAAAGTTCCTTTGCCTTTTTACAAGCGGGGAGGATTACTTCCATTCTTAGAGGAACTCCGATGACTCCCGTGGAAGAAGGAAGTACAAGTGTTTCCGAGATGCCGAGGGATTCTGCGATGGATTTACAGATATCTCTAGAATTCTGAATTCCTTTTTCGCCGGTTGCGACGTTGGAATTTTTAGAATTGATTACGACGGCTTGAAGAACACCGGATTGAATGTGTTCCTTTCCTACTATTACGGGAGCCCCAGGAAAATTATTTTTAGTAAAAACGGCAGTCGCTTTACAAGGAACTTCGGAATAAATTACACCGAAGTCTTTCGTATTATCTTTGATTCCGATATTTATTCCAAAGGAAGAAAAACCTTTAGGCATGGTCATATATATGATCCCTCAACGTGTCTATTGGGATCTATATTTGGAAAATTATTCCTGCGGGAAAGAAGAATAATTCAGGAAACTTCGGGTTGATAACGAATCGGGATCGTGACGGAAAAAATGGTTCCACCTTCCGGATTGTCGAAAACTTTCACAGAACCATGATGAAGACGAACGATGTGTTTTACGATGGAAAGACCGAGGCCCGTCCCGCCTTCTTTTCTGGAACGGTTTTTATCCACGCGAAAGAATCTTTCGAAAATTCTACTCTTATCTTCGTCTTGAATCCCGATCCCTTGATCTATCACTTGAAATTGAACCTGGTCCGGTTTGATGGGAAGAATTTTGAGAGTGATCGTTTTTCCATCGGGGGAATAGGAAGACGCGTTTGAAATCAGATTTAAGAGCATGTGTTCTAAGAGAACCCAGTCCGCATAGATCATCAGAGGTTCGTTCATCTCGACCGCGAACTTTTGATTTTTCGAAGAGACTACGCCTTCTACCGTATAACTTAAATTCTCCACCAAAGATTTGAGGGAGAATTCCTCATCACCGGAGATCTTAGTTTGATTTTCGATTCTTGTAATCGTGAGCATATCTTCGACGATACGGACCATTCGATCCGTGTTTCTAGAAATCGCATCTAAGAATCTTTTCTCATGACTTTCCGGAGATAACTTGAGACGGTCGAGTAACGTTTCCGTATAACCTTTGATAGACGTAATCGGAGTTTTAAGTTCGTGAGACGCATTTTGAACAAATTGTTCGCGGATGATATGAGATTGTTTTTCTTCAGTGATGTTTCGGATAACGCCGATGTACATCAAAATTTTGCCGTTGGTTCTTAAGGGATACATTTTGATCGCGTAGAAATTCTGTCCGAGATCGATTTCCATTTTAGAATCCCCAGAACCTTTCAGATGAGAAGTGACGAATTCTAAAAGTCTAGAATCTCTTGTAGCGTCGGCGACCTTTCTGGATCGAGAGTTTGGTTCTATCAAAGAACCGGGAACACTTTTGTTTTGAAAAAAGAATGGAAGCGTTTTCCGGATCGATCGCAAAAACCCCTTCCTTTAAGTTTTGTAAAACCGAATCGAATTTTTCTTTTTCAATCGTGAGATCGACGAATTGATTTTTAAGTCTTGTGGACATTAAGTTGATGGAAGAGGCAAGATCTGCGAGTTCTCGAATGTCCGGAAGCGCAAGTTCCGAACCAAAGTCGCCGGCGTTGATATCGCCGGTTTTTTTTTCGATTCTGTCCAACGGTTCCGAAACGCTCTTTGCGATCGAGTAAGACATATAAAATGTCCCGAACATCGCAAACAAAACGTAAAAGGAAAAAAGAAGAATTTTGAAATCGGGAGGAACGTATTTTTCAACAAAGAGGACGGCGCCCGCCGCGACGATGAGTACGAGCAGAAGCAACCAATTGCTAAGAAGAAGTTTTGAAAATAAGCTACGCCTCATTGAATCTATAGCCGATTCCGCGGATTGTCTCGAGTCTTTCTTTTTCATCCCCGAGTTTATCGCGTAATCTTTTAATATTTACGTCGACCGCTCTGTCCGTAACGTAAATATCTTTTCCCCAAACTCGATCCAATAATTTATCTCTTGTAAATGCAACGCCAGGGTTGGTCATAAAAAGATTGAGAATTTTATATTCGATTAAGGTTAAATCGACTTCGGCATTGTTGATAAACGCTTTATGCGCTTTTAGATTAAGGAAAATATTTCCGATCGTGATATTCCCTTCGAATTGTTCTTCTTCCTCGGCGTCTTTGGTTCTTCTTAAGACCGAACGAACTCTTGCGATCAATTCTCTTGTACTAAAAGGTTTACGAACGTAATCGTCCGCACCGAGCTCCAAACCGAGAACCGCTTCCGTTTCCCCGGACTTTGCGGTTACCATAATGATCGGCATGGAATATTTCTCTTTGATTCGTTTACAAAGATCCATTCCTCCGATGCCGGGAAGCATCAGATCAAGAATGACTAGGTCGGGAGTATTCTTTTCGAGTTTAGGAAGTACTTCCAATCCGTTTTGGCACGTGTCTACTTGGTAACCGTTTTCCTCAAGGTGGAATCGGATCAAGTCGGCGATATCTTCCTCATCGTCTACAACGAGGACTTTTTGTCCCGGGTTCCCTGATTGGTTTTTCATGAGTCCTATTCTTTTTTGCCGGCTTTACAGTTTATCTTACAACTTGATTTTCGTTTTCGAAAATTCTAAAATCATAAGATTCTGACCTATGTGGACAGATTGTCTATTTCTTACCGGACAAAGTTTATAGTTCTAATATTCCAGAAATTCGTTACAATTAGAATACGAAAAAATTACAAACTCCAGAAAATCGATTCTCTTTTAGGAATTTGATGACAGAGAGAAAACAAAAGTTACTCTTTCTCACCCAATTGTGAATTTATCTTACGAATCAAAGCTCGTTGACGGAAAATCGAAAAGACTAAAAATCCCCCAAGCAGCAAGGAACCGATGAGATACACTTCGTTGAGACTTTTGAGTCTTGCTTGTTCTTCTTCGATTGCTTTGATCGCTTCCAGATGAGAGATTAAAAAGTAAAACTTATCCGCGTTCGGCCATTCCTTCTTAGATTCTTCTCGAATCTGAGTGATCAGGACGGCCGCGTCTTCTTTTTTCATTTTTTGAATCAATGGAAAGACTTGATCCAATTCTGAATTGAGATATTCCTTCGCACCCATAACGGGTTTGGAATCGGAAGAAACTTTATCCGCGAAAACGGAATGTGCGGGATTCAAAAATACAAAAATAAAAAGTGAAAAAAGAGAAGTTCTCAGTGTCGTTTGATTCATTCAAAAAAGCCTAATTTATTTTTCCATTCTTTCGTATATGGATTTCTATAATGGACAAGATAGATTCCGGCCAGTATTGCGAAAACACAAAAGAGAATACTGCTAGTTACTAAAATCAAAGGTAACAATCCCGTCTCAATCAGAAATTCCATATCTATAAAGAAGAGAACCGTTAAGGGCGAAAATCCCAAAAGAAAAAGACCGGTTAAGATAATCTTAATATGACGTACGGGAATGATGTGAAGCATCACTCTTCTTTTTAAGTCGGGAGGTACGGCCGTGTTCTCCGAAGAATTTACGGGCTGTTCCTCGAAAAAGTGAAGTCTTTCTTCGAGGTCGGCCGGAACCGGCTCGGGCGGGGAAGACTGGGAAGCTGAACTATTCTTGTTTTTCATTCTCTTCCTTATTCAACCAATCCCTCATGATTTCTTTTCCCCTGAAAATATAACTCTTTAGAGTGTTCATTTTCAAGTTTAATTTTTTCGAAATTTCTTTATAGGACATATTCTCGAAGTAGTGAAGTGCGATCGGTTTTCTATAAACGTCAGGCAGGTTCTCTACAAGATTTCGTATCTTTTCGGAGCTTTCCTGTTTTAAGAGTTTGTTTTCCTGTTCCGAGGAGATTTCTTTTTTCTTCTCTTTTTCGTTTTCGGCGAGAATCAGGGCATCGAGACCGGAAATCTCCGGGTGTTCCTTTCGGTATCTTCTGATAATTTCATTTCGGGCGATGGTGAACAACCAGGTGGAAAATTGGGAACGTCCTTGAAAGGTGGATAAACTCTCGAAGGCTTTTAGAAAAATGTCTTGGGTGAAGTCTTCGGCTTCGGTTTCGTTTCGAAACGCTTTGATTGCCTGGGAGTAAACGAGCCCTTGATACCGGTTCATCAATTGCTCGAAAGAATTAAAATCCCCTTGTAGGACTTTTTGAATGCAATCCCAGTCTTCCGGTTTGCATACAATGGGAAGATTTTCCCTCATCGAGAATATTTATAGTAGCAGAGTAATCCTAACCCGGTTCCGAGGGGAACTAGTCCGCCGAGCATCGCGAGTGATTGTCCTAATACGGAAATGAATCCGATAGAGAGGGCGATTCCGACAAATGTGAGAATCAATCCTAAGAAGAATGAATAGGTTCTAAGATCAAAGGACTCTTTCTTGTAAAGCCCCGCTTTGATGATCTCGATCCGTTGTCTATACCACCAATAAAAAACAAAAAACAACAAAGCGCATCCAAATACAATTCCAAAGATGGGTACCGAATAAAGTACAACTTTGTATTCCGATCCGGAACTGGCATTTTGATCCTGAAGGTGTTTCAGAATCAAATCCAGTGTTTGTAGTAATTTTGCTTTTTCTTCTGGGTTCATCTTACAATGGCTGTAGTAGTTTTTCTATTTTCTGCTTTGGTCTTGAAGTAAGGAAATCTTTCTTCTATGCCTGGGCGATTGATCAGAGATTGATACCATTCTTCTTCTTGAAAACTTTCTTTTAAGAATGAGTTACGAATTTCCGTTTGAAATAAGTTCTTTAGTATTTTCATCGCTTTTTACCTCCTTATAAATTATGTCCGATTAAATTATCGGCAGAATCAAAAATTCCATCGAATAATTTACAACTTCTTCCTGGTCCGCTTACTTTTTACGGAAGAAGTGAAAGCTCCGTCGTTTTGCGACAGAATCCTTATCCACAATTTTCAGACGGAGATCTAAATGAAGAAAAAAAACTCTTTTTAACTTTTTTTAGAGAATTTACGAATTGGATCAAAAAAAGGAGGAATTCCTAAGTTTGGTTCGACTCTGACGGGCTCACGATTGAATTCTGCGTGTTCTCGGAGGAAATTTACGATAATTCTTCCCGTTGCTCCCCAGAGTAATCCTTCTTCCAGGTCGAAATAATAGATTTCTAACTCTTTCGCGCCGGATCTTCGAATCCGAATCGAATAAAACGGAGACGTGTTCAACCGATTTAGATCCAATAGAATTGGTCGTTCTACTTCCTCGGGATTGGGGTTGAATTGAAAAGAACCTTTGTAACGCGCAATGAATGGAGAAATGTGAAATCCGGTATTTGTGCAAAGCCCCGGATATTCTCCTAAAACCTCGAGAACGGAACTCGATTCTCCCATTTCTTCTTCCCATTCTCGAAGCGCGGTTTCTAAAAGATTTTTATCATCAGAAGAATGGGCTCCTCCCGGAAACGAAATCTGTCCGGGATGCGATTTTAGATTGGAATTTCTTTTTTGAAGAATGATACCTTGGGTGTCGTCCGGTTTTTCATAAATCGGAAGTATGACCGAAGAAGCTTTTGTTTTTTCTTCTCCTAAGGGCGGCGCCGGAATTCCGTTAAAACTTTCCTGGGGAATTGTAAGTCTGTTTTTCAGCGCCTGAAAATCGAATTTCATTTTGAACCTTCATTCAAAAAATTGAATTTTCCTTACACGAATTTTTTATTAATCGGAATCAATCCTTTGAGATTGGATTCGTAAGGAATGTTTTCCAAAGCGGCTAAGATCGAAGGTCCGTAGTGAATGACTTTCCATTCCGAGAATAAATTCATTTCTCTCAGTTCGTCCAAGGTTTTAGGATTTCTCTGCGCGAGTTCGGCGATCATTTTATTAGAAGGCATCATCTGATGACTCATTCTTCGAATGGACATGATCGTTTCTCTCCAAATTCTCAAACGTTTGAATCTTTCGCCTTCTTCGTTTGTGAGATTTTCTCCGGGCTTTTTAAAAAGTTCAGACTTCTGAATCGGAGGTCCGCTCGGATTTGCATAGATTTGAAAGAGAGTTTCCGCGTCTTTTTTTCCAAGCACTTCCGTCAATTTCGCCATATCTCTTCTGGATTTCATGAGAAGAACCACCTTCTCATTATTAAAAACTCGAAACGGAGCCTTATTCAATTTGCGGGATTTGTCGTCGCGAAAGACTAACGTGTCGTAGATAAATCTTCTTTCGTCCGCGCTGAATTCTAAGATATCCGGAAACTTATCCATGGAAATGGAGTTTCCTTCGGATCCCGCTTCTTCCGTCGCAATTTTTTCAAATTCGGAAAGGGCTTCTTCGTAGAGGTTTCTCTTGATGAGTTCCTCTTTCATTTTTCCCCAAATCGTCTCTAAGTAAACCGTATCTAAAGCCGCGTATTGAAGCTGACTCTTTTCCAGAGGTCGCTTTTCCCAGTTAGACTTCTGTTCCTTCTTTGATAGCTTGATTTTATGATAATAATCGACAAGATGTGTTAAAGAATATTGCTCATGATCCAAAAGACGAGAGCTGAATCCTGTATCCGCGATATTCTTAAACTTAAAACCGAAGTCTTTTTTGAGAGCTTTGATATCATCGATGGCGGAATGGAAGATTTTTAGAATTTTTTCTTCTTCAAATAGCGCGCCGAGACCCTCTAAGTTTTGTAACTTTAAAGGATCGATGATGTAATTTTTTCCCTTCGCGGAAATTTGAATCAGACAGACTCTGGAAAAATACGTATAATATCCGGAGGACTCCGTATCTATGGAGATCGAGTCAGCCTGACCCAAATTGATGAGAACGAGTTGTAGGCTTCGAATTGTATCTACGACGATGTAATCGGAATTTATTTGCATGAAAAACGCGACCTGAGATTTTAAGCTTAAGAAGGCAGAGAATGAGCTCAATTCCCGATAAATCCAGAGTAAGAAGACAAGCCCAGGATGACAAACCAAAAGATGAATGCGCGATATTTGGTATTTTCAACGCACCGGAAGCTTCTAATTTCACATATTTAGGTCTCTACTCGATGCAACATCGGGGGCAGGAATCCAGCGGGATTGTTTCCTCGGACGGTGAACATCTTTACCGATATGCCGGGATGGGATTGGTCGCCAATATCTTTACCGAGACAAAACTAAAAGAACTCCAGGGCAATTCCGCCATCGGTCACAATCGTTATTCTACAACCGGGGCCAGTTTTTTAAGAAACGCCCAGCCGCTTCGGGTGGAATCCCACCTCGGTCCGGTTTCCTTAGCTCACAATGGGAATCTCGTAAATTCCTGGGAACTTCGGAGCCAGCTTGAAAAGGAAGGAAGCATCTTTCAAACCACGATCGATTCCGAAGTCATCGTACACTTGATGGCTCGTTCCGGAGAAACGGATTTTCTTTCCGCACTTTCCACGGCCCTCAAAAAAGTGAGGGGCGCGTACTCGCTCGTAATTCTTACCAAATCTCAATTGATTGCGGTTCGTGACCCGAACGGTTTCCGTCCGCTGGTGATGGGACGAAGAGAAGACGGAGGGATCGTTTTTGCATCCGAAACCTGCGCCTTTGATATAACCGATACCAAATACGAAAGGGATGTCGAGCCTGGAGAAATGATCGTCGTTGATAAGAATGGGATCAGCTCTTATTACCCATTTCCAAAAGCGACGCCGAGCCTTTGTATTTTTGAATACATCTATTTTGCGAGACCGGATTCCAATATTTTTGGAGAATCCGTCTACAAAGTACGTAAGAATTTAGGAAGATTTTTAGCCAGAGAATTGCCGGTAGAAGCCGACGTGGTAATTCCGGTGCCGGATTCCGCGAGCATCGCAGCCTTAGGTTATGCGGAAGAATCGGGAATTTCTTATCAATCCGGATTGATTCGTTCTCATTACATCGGTCGAACCTTTATCGAACCGGATCAGAAGATTCGGGACTTTGGAGCGAAGATCAAATACAACGTTGTGCGAAACGTCGTCGAAGGAAAAAGAGTCATCGTAGTCGATGATTCTATCATGAGAGGAACGACGAGCCGAAAAATCATCAAGATGATCCGCAACGCCGGTGCGAAGGAAATTCATCTTCGAGTTTCGGCGCCCCCGACGATTTCTCCTTGTTACTATGGAATTGATATTCCAACTCACAACGAACTGATCGCCGCAACACATTCGATCGAAGAAATCCGAAAGTATCTCAGAGTCGATAGCATCGCGTATCTTTCGGTCGAGTCGATGAACCGCGCGGTGATCGATCATAAGGGCGGCGGTTTCTGCAACGCTTGTTTTACCGCACAATATCCGGTAGAATTTCAGAGCGAATTGGGAAACCAGAAGAGTCTTTTCAAAGAATACCAAGTGGAAGAAAGAGTCGTTTACTAAACGGCTCTTTCTTTTTTCAAAACTTAACTTTCGTTAAACCTTATCCGGCGTAGGATGTTCCTTATCCAATTTCACTTTTAGATTGTGGAAAGGTCTTTCTATGATGAGATACAAAATCCAGCATGAGATAAAAATCTTTAGACAGACGACTGCGTAGATCGAAAAGAATCCGGACCAACTTAGATTATCCATTCCCTTTCTGACAAATCGAATCGCCAAAATTCCGTGCCATAAATAAATCGTATAACTCAATCTCGATATCGGTCTGAATAAGAACGAAGCAAAAAACTTATAGACGGGACTTGAAGGGATCATCGCTGAAATCGTAAGAAGGATAAAGACGATATGGTAGAGATTATAACTGAGCGTGTGTTCTAAGATCGGGTGTTTTCGAATCTGAACTCCGATAAAAAACAAAGCTACCGCAGCTAAGAATGTAAAGGAAGCGTGCCAACCGTTCCATTTTTCAAAATACTTACGATTGAAAATTTCGAACGTAATGATTCCCAAAAAAAGAGCATCAAAACGCGTGTGAGTCGCATAATAGATTCCGCCGGCGTCTCCGTTGAATTGATGATAAAAGCGGAAAAAAATCGGAAGAATATAAATTCCAAGAAGAACAAACATTCTTTTTTGAAAGGGAAGTTTGAACAAAACAAACAAACAAAGAAACGGAAGAACGATATAAAAATGCTGTTCTAAGGACAAAGACCAGCCGAACTCAAAGATGCGGTTCGGATTGTAATTAGAATACAAAAATATATCCGACCAAGGGTTGTTGACCGCAATGGAAGCCCGATTCAATACAAAGGCTTCGATTTCATTTAGATTCGACTTTGCCTTCATTTCCGTATAGATCACTAACGAAAATAAAAACGTGATGATCAAGACAGTATAATAAGCGGGATAAATTCTTAATATTCGCTTTAGATAAAATTCTTTGATGTTAAGCGTAGAATATTTTTCGTAAACTCGGAATAGACCCGCGTAGATCAAAAGTCCGCTCAAAAGAAAGAATAGATCCATAAAATGAATCATGCTTAGGATGGAGTTGAGAGAGGATTCCGTTACTAATCCTTGTTCTAAAAATTGGTGAGAATTGTTTTCCCATAAATGGAAAAAGAGAACGATTAAAATCGAAAAGGCTCTTAAGCCGTTGAGAGATTCGATTTCTTTGGGATCTTTTTTAAAAACGCCGAAAATATAATCCAGGATCTTAGTTTTCATTTTTTATCTTTTTACCGAACAGCCATCTTTGAATTCTTTGGAAACTTCTCCTTGATGACGGGTTGCAGGGCTATCGTCAACTCGTAAACGAGTCGCTTCGACGGCAGGAACGAATGGGTCTTGATCCTAATGGAAGTATTGAAAAAGCGGATTATAAAATCGGAAGTAGAATTAAAATTTCTACCTCACTGAGAATTTTTTAATTGAGAAGCTAATTTGCCTAACGTTTTGATTTTTTCTTCGACTTTCGTTGTTAAACGAATTCCTCCGCTTAGTCTTAGGAAGTTTTTAAAGTTTCCCGTACCGGAAAAAATCGGACCGGGCGCAATGGAGATATTGTATTTCCACGCTTCGTTTTGTAGAAGTAGGCTATCTACTTTATCGGGAAGTTCGATCCAAAATACGAGACCGCCTTGTGGATTGGAAATGGACGTGGATTCAGGAAAGTGTTTCAACACCGATTCTCTAATCTTTGCAAGATTGGAAGAAAGATTTCTTCGAAGAATTTTTATATTTCTTTCAAAGGATGTTTTGAGATATTCAGCGAGTGCAATTTGCGGAATACTCGGAAGAGCCAGCCTGGAAAGTTTGAGTTCTTTTTGAATTTCAGGTCCTCTTTTGCCCGGAAGAATCCAACCGATTCTTAAATCCGGAGAAACGATTTTAGAATAGGATGAAATTTTATATACGATTTCTTTCTTATCAAAAGACTTTAAAGACAAAGGGCGAGAAGAAGTAAAGTAAAGATCTCCATAAATATCGTCTTCGATGATAGGAATGTTTTTACTTGAACAGAGTTCGACGATGATCTTTTTATTTTCGTTAGATAAAAGACTTCCGGTTGGGTTTTGAAAATTAGGATTGAGAATGATACATTGAACCGGGTATTGATTCAATGCCTCTTCTAAATGGGGAAGACTCATTCCATGGATCGGATTTGTAGGAATTTCCAAAACCTTTCTCCCCAATCTCTGGATACTTTGCAAAATTCCAAAATAAACCGGGGATTCGACCGCGATAAGATCCCCCGGTTTTGTCAAAACTTGAATGCAAAGATTTAACGCATCCTGACATCCGTTTGTGACGATGATTTCCGATTCGTGACTCGCGATTCCTTGAAGAGAAGATCGCAAGGACAATTGTTTTCTGAGTCCGGGATAACCTTGAGAATTCTGATAGTTATGACTGTCAGCGATTAAGATCGCCTTCTTTAAATTTTTGTGTAAGGAAGGGATCGGTAGATATTCCTTCTCGGGAATTGCAGTACCTAATTGAAGAATATCAGGATTTTGTAATGAATCAAGTAGGGAGGAAATCCTTTCGTCGATTCCGAACGACGAAATCAGTTTGGGTTTTTTGGGCATTGTAGGAACTTTGGTTCCCGTTTTTCGGGAAAGTACGATGTAACCCGATTTCGGTCTCGATTCTATATAACCTTCGTTTTCCAAAAGTTCGTAAGCCAGTAGGACGGTCGATATACTGACCTTACTTTCTACGGAAACTTTTCGCAAGGACGGTAGCTTATCACCGGCCTTTAGAGTTCCGGATTCCAGCATCGATTTCAGAGAAATCGCTATGGATTCATATTTAGAATTTTGATCTGTACTGGTTGAAATGCTCATTTCTGTATCTGTTATGATTGATGTAAATTTGTTATAACATAGTGTAGAACCAAAGGAAATCATTTTTTATGAAACTAAGAATTCTTCAGATAGATGCGTTTGCCGAAAAAGTATTTCAGGGCAACCCGGCCGCGCTCTGTCCTTTGGAAAATTGGATCTCCGACGATCAGATGCAGAGTATCGCTTTCGAAAACAATCTGAGTGAAACCGTCTTTTTTGTTTCGGAAGGGGATTCATTTCGAATTCGTTGGTTTACTCCGGAACAAGAAGTCGATCTTTGCGGTCACGCAACTCTCGCGACGGCTTATTATCTTTTTGATAAAGGAATCGTTCAGGGAGATTCGGTTCGATTTCAATCTCTTTCGGGAGAATTATCAGTATTCAAAAAAGAGAATATACTCTATCTGGATTTTCCTTCGCGAAAACCGATCCGAGTTGAGGAAACACCAAAGGAGATTCTCAATTCGTTTTCCATCCTTCCAAAAGAAATCTGGAAATCCAGAGACTATCTTCTCGTTTATGAGAATGAAAAAGAACTCCGTGAACTTTCATATAAGGCAGAAATTGCGAAGAATTTGGATTCTCTGGGAATCATCGCGACTTGTCCCGGAAAAGATTACGATTTTCTATCTCGATTTTTTGCACCGGCCGCAGGATTGTATGAGGATCCAGTGACCGGGTCTTCTCATTGTTCTCTGATTCCTTTCTGGTCGGAAAGATTGGGTAAGAAAAATCTAAACGCGTACCAAGCTTCTCGAAGAGGAGGAAAATTATTTTGTGAAGATTTAGGAGATCGAGTTCGTATCGGAGGAACTTGTGTTCCGTATTTGGACGGATGGATCGATATATGAGCGAAAACGAATTTATTTTTTCCGATCGAATTCTAAAATCAAATCGATCTTTTATTCGCGAAATACTAAAGGTTACTTCTCAGCCTGAAATCATTTCTTTCGCAGGAGGACAACCGGATCCTGATTTGTTTCCTCTGGAGGAATTAAGAACGGCGTCCGAATTGGCGTTTCAAAAACACGGTTCTCAATTGCTTCAATACGGAATTTCAGAAGGTTATACACCGCTTCGAGAAAAAATTTTTGAAAGATATTATAAAAACATTAATTACCCGGGACTGAGTCCTGAAAATATTCTTATTACTACGGGATCTCAACAAGCTCTGGATTTGATCGGAAAAATTTTTATCAATCCGGGAGATCCGATTCTCATCGAACGCCCCGGATATTTGGGTGCGATTCAGGCGTTTTCACTCTATGAACCCTTTGTGATCGGGATCCCCCTGGAGGATGACGGTTTAGACATTGTCGTTTTAGAAAATACTCTTTCTAAAACGAATCCGAAATTTTTGTATTCCAATCCCACATTTCAAAACCCGACGGGTAAAACTCTTTCCGTAGAAAAAAGAAGAAGAATCTCCGAGGTTCTGAGGAGAGAGAATTGTATCTTCATCGAAGATAATCCTTACGGGGAAATTCGTTTTGAATCCAAGACGATTCCGAGCATTCAATCCTTCTATCCGGAAAGAACGATCAGCTTGGGAACTTTTTCCAAAACACTTTCTCCCGGATTTCGAGTCGGTTGGGTATGCGCGCCCAAAGAGATTTTAGACAAACTTTTGATCGCAAAGCAGGCGAGCGATCTTCATTCCAATATTCTTTCGCAGATTGTGTTAAACGAATATCTAAACCGTTATGATTTGGATTTGCAGATCGACAAAATTCGAAATTCTTACAGACTCAAAAAAGAATCTATGGAAGAATCTTTGAAAAAATATATGATCGACTTTGCCGATTGGGTTTCTCCTAAGGGCGGGATGTTTTTCTGGTTAACATTGAAAAACGAGATGAATTCTATGAAACTTTTCGAAGCTGCGATTGCGAATAACGTGGCTTTTGTTCCAGGAAATCCGTTTTATACCGGAACGCCGGAGATAAATACGATGAGGATCAACTTTTCACATTCTTCGATCGAAACGATTGAAAGAGGAATTTGTAGAATTGGAGAATCGATTCAAAAACTTTCGGCAATTTCAGTTTAGGGGTAAACTTTGATTAGTCTTGAACACTGCAAACTTATGGCGGAATACAATCGATGGATGAACGAAAAGGTTTATTCAACTTGTCTCAAGCTGACCGATTCTCAAAGAAAAGAAGATAGAGGCGCGTATTTCAAATCGATTCATTCTACTTTGAATCATATCCTTTGGGTGGATATGTCATGGATGGCGAGGTTTGGAGGAAAAGATCTTCCGAAGGGATCAGCGAGTTTGGATCTATACTCAGACTTTGACGAACTGACTCTTGCGAGGAGGGACTATGACGCTAAGATCATAGACTGGGCCGCCGGAATTGAGCCTGGTTGGCTGGAGGCTTCCTTTCGTTTTTTCAGCGTCCTTTACCAAAAGGAACTGGAAAAGCCAACTTGGGTTTTGGTGGATCATATCTTCAATCATCAAACTCATCACAGGGGTCAAATCACGACACTTCTCTCTCAACTTGGTCTCGACGTGGGAATTACGGATCTCGCTTGGATGTAAATCGAATTCAAATAACAGGATTTAGATTTTTTATTTCAAGATGGTTTTGACTCAGTCAAAATTTTCTCTTTTAAAATCAAAAACGGTCTTTCGATCAGCAGATATAAGATCCAAGAAAAAAGAAAACAATAGAGAATCGCAACAAAAGCCGCGAGCAAGAACACTCCAATACTCGGAGTTTGAAATCCGGAAATCACTTTTGAAACCGCGATTCCCGCGATCAAAATATTCCACAAATACATCGTATAACTGAGTCTTGCAATCGGTCTCCAGAAAGAAGAACCGAGTATAGATGAAAACATACCTTTGTTTTGAATAAGGAGAAAGATTAAAAACGCGTAACCTATATTAAAAAAATTGAAACCGAATGTTTTCCGAAACCAATGTTCCAAAGGGAATCCGTGTCCGATCAAAAGAAAAAGAATTCCTAAACCCAAGATTAAATTCTCTCTTAGTTTTGAATTTCCCCTCCCCGATCGCAAAAATGAAACTTGAATTTCCGCGAGGATCATGCCCGCGATCAAACTATCCATCCGAGTGTGAGAATAGATGAGAACAGAAATATCAGCTTGTATGAGAAGATAAAAAATTCTAAAAAACAATGGGATCAAATAGAAAATCGCCAATAAAAGAATTCTTCTCCGAGGTTTTATTTTTAGCAGAACAAGCGTGGAAATAAAAGGAAGAATCAAATAAAACTGTTCTTCAATCGATAAAGACCATCCTACGAGAGAAAGCCGATGAGCGGTATAATTCGAAATATAAAAAAAATCTGAATAACTATTTTGTAGGGTCAGAGAAATCGAATTCAATTCCATAGACTGAAACTCGCTTGGATTTGAAATCTGAGAGATTCTATGAAATTGTCCTTTATAATATAAAAAGAGGACGAGCAGACAAAAGTAATAAGCCGGAAAAATACGGAGCGTTCTTGCGATAAAAAATCTTTTTTTGTTAAAAAGATCGGGTTGGTTTTGATACTTTAGGATTCCTGAATATATTAAAAATCCACTCAGAACGAAAAAAAGATCCACGCCGGAATTGAAATTGGAAATGATATTTTGGAAAATTTTCGGAATGTCTGTAACCGAAAACGGAAGCCATACGTGATATATGATTACGAGAAGAATTGCAACCGCACGGATTCCGTTTAAGGATTGGATTTCCTTTTCATTTTTGAAAAAGGGGGAAAAGATATACTGAGAAAGTTTAAGCAACAAAGAAGAACTCGAGTTTAGCTTTTGGTCGCTTTTTGTTTGTATAAAAGTTCTTTGATAAGATTTTTTTCCGATCTTCCTAAAATTCCTTTTTCTTCAAAAATTCCTAAAATTTCCATAGTGATTTCCGGTTCGAGAATCGAAAGATCCGCAAAGAGAGATTGGTGATTGAGTTTTCCGGATCTGTATTTTTCAAGAATCGTATGCGAGGATTCTATGATTTGTTGTTTGCGGGAAACCAATTCTTCCATGGTGGAAAGGATCATAAAAATTTCAGGATCGTCTTCAAAAAGTTTTAGAATGTGTTCGTAAATTCCAGGACTTCGAATTGGAAGTTCGTAAATCCCGTCTTTGAGAGAAAGATATAATTCCTTTTCTTCTTCAATCGATAATCCGGCTATCGTCTTTAGATCGGAGACGGTATCGGGAGGGAGAACGGTGAGAAATTGAGAAGCGAATTCCGGGTCCTTTGCTTCTCGAACACAATAAGCTAAAAAGTTACAAATTCTTTTAGGAGATAGGGATTTCCAATAATCGTTCGATTTTAAATCCAAAAAGGCGATGTTTTTTCTTTCTCTTCTGCGTTCGTCTTCGGATTGCATGAAAATATTATATTCATGTATTACGATTTTATAAAGTAGTTTGTCGCTGAACGCGTCGATGACTTCCTTGATTTTTTCCGGTTCGATGAGCGCGAGAAAGTATCTAAGGACTTCAAAGTATCCTTCTCCCTTCGCGATAAATCCTTCTAAAACGAGAGGGTGCGCCTGTAAAAAAGCGGACGCGCCGACGTTGATCCCTACCTTCCCTTCGGCAAAGGCATTCATCTTATCTTCGGCTAAGCAGGATTCTCTGATTTCTCGACTCCATTCATTTGGAATGAGATTTTGTCTGCAATTGGTAGGACACGGTTCCCCTAGGGAAATACCGATCTTACAGCGAGTTTTTAAAGTTTTTTCCAGAACGTTTCCTTACATCAGGGAACAATATCTCCACAGTCTCTCATTTCAGGAGCGTATGGATTTTGTATTTTAGTGCCTTTGCTAACCCAGGTTTTTTGAACCATCGGACAATAGAATTTATTAAAGACTCCGTTTCCCCCCGCGAGCTTTACACTTTCGGCGAGAATTTCGGAAAATGAAGAATATGCTTGGAAGAATTTTTCGACGTCCTTTGTGTCCTTTTTTTGGAGTGAATTTAACATCTTCTCCGCCTCGTTTTTGAGACCCCCGTTCAACGCATTCAGAGCTTGAATGTTAGTTTCTAATTTAGAGACGTCGGGAATTTTTCCTTCCTCTTTCATCAGAAAACTATGAATGGATTCGTTTTCTATTAAAATAGACTGGAGAGCGTCTTTTTCAGGCTCCGTGATAGGAGTTTTTTGTTTAGCGCAAAACGTAAGAAAAATAAGAATTCCGAGGGATATTACAAATGGACGGTACATTTTCAAGATCTCCAAGATGATCATAAGGTTAAGTCTAAGATTCTAGAAAAAACATTGGTGTAAAGTAAGGAAACGATTAAAATACAAAAAATGCAAAAGACTTCTTCTCATCGTCCCTTGGTCTCGAAAAATGCAGGATGTTGGAAAAACCTTCAGATCGATAGTTGTTTATACTTCGATATAATTCAGACTGTTTATGTCCTTGATTTCCTTTGAGGCCGTCTCACCCCGAGTTTTACATTTGGGAAACAGGTTGCACATTCTGCCAGGTCTTGGATTCTACTGAAAATGAAAACGAGGTTCTTTTTCCATGACTGACTTTTACAACAAACACATATTTGTTTGCGAAAACGTAAGGGGAGAAGGGGAAAGGGTTTCCTGCGGTCGTTCCGGTTCGATTCAATTATTGGCTTCTTTAAAGAAAAAAATAAAAGACTTATCGATTCCGGGAAAAATCCGAATTCAAAGAGCGGGTTGTTTGGATCGATGCGAGCTCGGTCCTGTCCAAGTCAGTTATCCGGAAGGAAGATGGTTTTCTCTGAAGACCGAAGAGGACGTGGATATATTCTTAAAATATTATATAGAATCGGAACAAATTGAAAAGATAGAACATTTAATCATCAAGGAAAACGCATGAACCTCCCAAAAACATACAAGGCTTTAGAACTCAGAGAATACAGTGAAAACAAGAACAGAGCGCAGATCGTCGAAAAAACGATTCGTCCCTTAAAAAAGGGTGAGGTTCTGATCCGGATGCATTCGGCGTCCATCAATCCTTCGGATTTGATGTTCTTTCGCGGACTTTACGGTATTAAAAAGAAACTTCCGGTTGTTCCCGGTTTCGAGGGAAGCGGTCAAGTCGTAGCATCCGGAGGAGGATTTTACGGTTCTTATCTAAAGGGGAAGAATGTCGCGTGCACCGCGCCGGGAAGAGGGGACGGTGTTTATGCCGAATACATGATCACGGACGCATTCAGTTGTCTTCCTATCGGTAAGGATCTTTCTTTAGAACAAGGAGCTTGTCTTTATGTAAATCCGATCACCGCGATCGCAATGGTCGATCTCGCGCAAAAATACGGGGCAAAGGCGATCGTTCAAACTGCGGCTGCGAGCGCTCTGGGAAAGATGGTCGTTGGAATCGCCGCGAGAAAAGGAATGAAGGTGATCAACGTAGTACGCAAGCCGGAACAGGAAGCGGCTTTGAAAGCAGTCGGCGCGGAACATATTCTCAATTCAGAAACCAATAATTTCGAAAGACAACTCCGAGTTCTTTCCAACGAGTTGAAGGCGACGGTTTGTTTGGATGCCGTGGCCGGAGAATTGACGACCAAGGTTTTACTCGCAATGCCTTACGGAAGCCGCGCTATCATTTATGGCGCTCTTTCCGAAAAGGAAATTCCATTGCATGCAGGAATGATGATATTCCAAGATAAGAAGCTGGAAGGCTTTTGGCTTTCCACCTGGGTTCCGCAACAAAGTCCTTATAAGATTTGGAAACTTTCCAGAGAATTGAGATCCTTGGCTAAAAAAGAATTAAAAACGGATATCGCTGCAAGATTTCCATTGGAGAAAGCGGTGGAAGCGATTGACAACTACGCAGTAAACATGACAAAGGGAAAGGTATTGATTCAAACTCCTTTCGCGGAAGGAAAATAAAATTTGAGAACAATCGATTCTAAAATCCGAATCGGAAGTGTTGCACTTTTCGGATTTTTGTTATTCTTCTTTTCTTGTTCCGCTTTGAAAGACAATTACAAAGCGCTTCAGAAGTGTAAGTTCCATGTAATCTCTTTGGAAGCTCAAAAGGCGGAACTCATTTCTTTTCCTCCTGTTCCCAAGATCATCTTTTTGGCAAAGGTGGAGATCGAAAATCCGAACGAAACGGAAGTAAAAATTCACAAATTTGATCTTTCATTTTACGTTCCGGATTCTTCCGAAAAGGAATCGGAGCTGGCCCGCGTAATATCAAATGAACAGATCGTGATTCCCGCGCTTCAAAAGAAGTTAGTGGATCTTCAAGTTGAAACCGTGTTTGAAAAGAAAATGGATCGTAATCTTCTTCAAATCGCTCTGGGAATTTTGCAAGCGGGTCTTTCCGGAAAAGAACTTCTATTTTCCATCCGCGGGACTTTCGAATACGAAACGATTTTTGGAGCGGTTCAAATACCCGTGAACGAAAAAATTCCTTTGAAACCATCTAAGAAAAATTCGGTGGGGTTCTGATGGATCTTTCGTATTTGAATCCAAAACTTCTTTGGTAGAAACGATGAACACGATGCATTTTTTATTTTGGAAGAATTCTTTGCAAAAGAGCTGGAAGTCTTATACGGTCGCATTCTTATTCTTATATTGTTTTATCGGATGTTATCAAAAAAATACGGACGCCGACTTTTACGAGTTTGAAGATGCGAACACAAGATTGATCGTCGCGTATCAGGCAAAGGACGTTCTTTGTAACACGAGTCGAAGAGTAACTGCGTTTGTTCCCGGTCGAGCCAGAAAAAAAGACATAGAGCTTTGTGTGAGCGCGGTATTTGCGGTAAGCTGTCAATCCTGGTCCTCGACTTCGGCGGACGCAACTCCGGCCACTTGCAAAGGGATCGAGTTTCGATATTAAGGAAATTGAATGAAACCTGCGGAATGGTTTTTTGGAATCAGTCTCTTGCTCGCGGGTTTAATCTATCTTTTTCTTCTTTTAGTAAGAAAAAAGGAAAAGATCGGATCCAATTCGATGGTAAAATACGGTCTTCCCAAAGAGGAAGCCGCTTCCGCGTCTAACCGCGATTCCAGAGATTCTAAAAATCCAAAAACAAATATCTTAGAAGTTTTTGATTACAACGGAATCAAGATTATGCACGAGAATGGAATTTATACCGTAAACACCGGCGGCGAAATCGAAGTCTACGGTTCTTGGCAAACTCTTCCTTCTCGTTATCAAAGAATGGTCAAAGAAATGGATCATCGCGCGACCGGTGAAAAAAAAGCGGGAAAGTATTATATGGAAATTCTCAACGGAGTTTATTATGTAATTTTTCCGGATGGGAAAAAACAAAAATACAAACACTTCGAAGAAATTCCGGAAAAGATACGGAAGAATCTCGGTTATTAAACGAATTCTTTTTAAAAGTGATCTCCTTAAAGAATAAAATTCGTTTTTTCTATCACCGTTTGCGAAGTGGAAATCGTTTCCAGTTTTCTTTGATCGATTCTTATTTAAAAACACGTTATTTGGTCTTTGAACCTAACTTGTCGATCTTTGCGGAATCCTTCAATCCGACTTTGGACCGATTTCTAAAAGAACATGGAAAGAAAGAATGGGCCTATTTGACGGCTTTCAATCCGCGATCCGAAGTGATTTCTTCCGAAAAAAACCGGAGAAGAAACGACGAACTCAAACAAGAATTAGACGGATATTCGATTTTTGAAGGAGAAGGAAAGGGAGACGATCCGGATTGGATCCCCGAATCCAGTTTTCTCGTACTCGGCATTTCCGAAAGAAAGGCAATTCTCCTCGGAAAAAAATTTCAACAGAATGCGATCCTGATCGGAAGGATCGGCTGCAGATCAAAATTAAAATTTTTATACTGAATTCTAAAATCGCCTTTTCTTTTTCCCCTTTGCAGAAGAATCTTCCGTCCTGTGAATCGTTTTCCTTTCCTTATAAATTTGAGTCTGCTTTTGTCATTTTCTTGCGGACCGTTTTTTACATCGAATATCGATTCCGCAAAAGTTCGAATTCCTGCCGACGGAAAGTCGATCGCGGTTGTAACGCTTACCAATCCGTATTTCGGAGCTCCCGATTCTTTTCAATGGGATGAGAATGAATCTTCTTTGAAACTTCTTTCTCTGGAGAATTCCGGTTCTAAACAAATCATACGCTTTGTTGCAGGTTATAAGCCGGGAAGTTATATTCTTCGGACAAAGTTAGGAACCTTTGTTGAGATCGAATTGTTTTCTCTCGAAGGGGATTGGGACGAAGATGGATTTCCCGATCTTTCCGAACTTAGATCCGAAGAGGATCGTCAGGCGTTTCGACAATGGTTTATTCAGATCGCACTTTCCCAGTATTTAAAAGAAACGGGTTCTTGGAATTTACGAGAAAGAGATTGTAGCGGTTTGATTCGATTCTCTTATAAAGAAGCTTTAAAAAATCATGATTTATCTTGGCAGAAAAAAATAGGAATTCTTCTGGATAAGAATATTCCCGATGTCCGTGAATTTCAATATCCGGATATACCTTCTATTGGAATCAATTTATTTCGGACCGGTCCTAAAACTTTCGGAGCCTTCGCCGACGCGGAAAGTCTCGAACAATACAATACGTTCTTTGTTTCAAAAAACATAGAATCCGGATTTCCGGGTGATATTTTATTTTTTCGGGAAGATCGAGGAAACGGAACCAATTTTCACTCGATGATTTTGGTGGAAGAAAATAAAACGAATCCACTTTTATTGTATCATACCGGATCTCAAAGAGGAATTCAATTGATTCGGGCGAAAGAATTACACAAGAGTAATCGATTCTCGCCGGAGCCCGACAATCCTTCCTTTTTGGGAATGTATCGTTTTCGTATTTTAGATTGAGGTTATGGAATGAAACGCGTTCAAAATTTGATTCTTTGGTTGTCTTTCGGGATCGTATTGGTTTTGGGGATAGCGTATCGATTTCCAATTTCGGGAAGTCCGAATTTTTATTTGGGCACGGATCGAAGTTTTGGTCCGGGAGAAAAACCGTATATCAACTTGGAAGGCAACGGCCGAGCGGATTACGAATTTAGAATTTATAAAATCGCCGATCCTCAAGCCTTTCTTTCTAAAAAAGTAAAAGAAAGATTGATTCAAGAGAATAACGAAGGCGCCTTCGGAAATCCAATCGCGCTTTTTTCCCGGACGATGGATAAGTTTGAAAGAAACTTTAGATCCGTCGCGAGAAAAGAATTTAATTCTTCCACTCGTTCCGCATTAAAAGATACGTTAGGCGTTAATTACGAAGCTCCGTCGAAAGAAAAAACTTTAGCGGTTTCTTCGATTCTTCCGGAACACGAACTGGTATCTACATTCTTCGTTCCCAGCGTCGCGTCTTCTTGGGCTTATAGAAGAATTCCAGTTCCAGTTCAAGAAAACGGCGTCTATCTCGTGGAAGGAGTTTCCGGTTCGAACATCGCTTATACCGTTCTTGTAAGATCCGGTTTGAACTTCTTAGTAAAACAAGCCAGTTCCGAAACGTTTGTCTACGTCGCAAGAAAAGATACGGGTGAACCCGTCGGCGACGCGGATCTGAATTTGTTCAGTCTTGAAACGGGAAGTATATTCCATTCTTCTAAAACTGCATCCGACGGAACCTTTTTATATAAAGGAAATACTCCGGTTAAAACTTTAATCTTGGCAAAGAAGGGCGGAGAATACGCCGTGTCCGATCCTGAATTCTATTCCAGTTCTTTCTACGGAGAAGGTGGAGCCAGAGCTTATATTTATACGGAACGACCCGTTTATAGACCGGGGGATACGGTTTACTTCAAAGGAGTTGTTCGCAATTTCAACCGAGACGATTATAGAATCGCTTCGGGTGCGGCCACCGTTTCCATTCATTCCGAAGACGGAGAAAGTCCTCTTCCCGTTATTCCAGTTTCCATTTCGGGAGATCAAGGAACCTTTTCAGGAGAATTTCAAATTCCGAATGAAGAATCGATCAAACTCGGTAACTTCACTCTTGTCTTGAACTTTCAAGATAAAACGTTTCAAACAGAATTCTCCGTAGAAGCTTACGTCAAACCTACCTTTCTCGTTACCGTAAACGTACCGAAATCAAATTTTCTGCAAAAGGAAGAAGTCAACGCAACCGTAAAGGCGCGATATTATTACGGGCAACCTTTGAGCGGCAAAGAAGTTCAATTTCGTGTTTTTAGAAAACCGAAGTTCGATTATTCGCCGGTCGGCAAGATGAACTTTGACGCGAGCGCCGATTATCTGGAACAAGCGGGTCAGAGCGACAAACAAGAGTTAGTTCACAGTGGAACCGGTTCTTTGGATAAAAAGGGAATTTATTCTATAAAATTTAAGCCGAACAAAGTGGAAGGCGATTCGATCTATACGGTCATTGCTTCGGTTCAATCCGAAGATCTTACACTCGACGGGGCTACTTCGTTTTCGGTAAATAGAAGCGCCTTCTTTTTGAAAATGGAGAAAGACCAATCCGTCTATGAACCGGGAAAAGAAAGTAAACTTACCGTCAAACTCGTTCCTTACGACAAAACGTTAAGCGAAGAGGCTCGTAAAAAAGAAATCCAAGGACGTAAGGTAGAACTCGTTCTTTACAACCGTGAAATCCAACATTCCTCCGAGGGAGGTCGTTCTAAAATTTCAAAAACTTCCGCGACCACCAATGCGTCGGGGAGCGCAGACGTTTCGTTTCAAATTCCGAAACGAGGACAATATATCGTGACTGCGGAAACTGAGGACGGAGACGGTAACGAAACCAAAAGTGAAACTTTCTTTTGGGCTTCTTCCGTATCGGATTCTATCGATATTCCTTTTAAGGACATCAATTTAAAACCGAGCAAGGATTTGTATTCCGTCGGGGAGAACGCGGAGATTCTTGTTCTAAGTCCAATTTCCAACGGCCACGTAGTTCTTACCGTGGAAGGGAATCGTATTTTTAAAAGTCAAGTCGTCAAGATGAACGGAAACGCTCTGAAGTATTCCGTAAAGATCAGTCCGGAAATGAGTCCCAACTTTACGTTATCCGCCGTTCAATTTTCCGGAAGCGACGTTTATAAGAGTCAGGTCCGAATTGTAGCGCCTCCGGAAGAAAAATTTATCAAAGTGGATTTGGTTTCAGTTAGTAAGGTTTATCGACCCGGCGATAAGGCGGAAATCAAACTCAAAACTACAGGACTCGGAGGAAAGGCGGTTCCTGCGGAAATTTCGGTCGCGGTCGTTGACGAAGCAATCTATCAAATCAAAGAAGAAAAAATTCCTAACATCGGAACTTTTTTCTATCATCCGAGAAGAAATAACGTTCAAACAACATTAGCTTCTTCTTATAAGTTTTTTGGTTACTCGGAAGAAAAACGTCTAAAGTTGGCCTTGGGTAAAAAGGGAGAATCCGGTTATTCCGCGATCAAAAACGAAGAACAGAATCGAGATCGATTTAAGGATACGAGTTTTTGGAACGCGAAGGTCAAAACTTCTTCGGATGGAACCGCAGTCGTTAGTTTCGTTTTACCGGATAATTTAACTTCGTGGAGAGTCACTGCCATCGCGATTACCGCCGATACAAAAGTCGGTCGGGGGCAAACAAACTTTGTAACAAAAAAAGATCTGATGATTCTGGGAGGATTGCCTAGATACATTCTCAAAGGAGAATCGCAAAAGGTAAGCGCTACGATTTCCAATCAGACAAATCGAAAACTTCCTGTCAACGTCACCTTAAAAATGGAAGGTCTGAAGGCGATCGGTCCTGAAACCGTAAATATCAACCTGGAACCGGGTCAGAACCAATCCGTTCAATTTACGGTTCAAGCCGCTCAGGATCCGAAAATAAAATTAGCAAAATTGAATATACTAGCTTCCGGCGGAGGTGTTTCCGATTCGATACGATCCGAAATTCCTCTCAAGGTTTGGGGATCACCTCGTGTCAGTTCGGATAGTCTCGGGTTGAACAGGGGAACCGGCTCGGGCATTTTGAAGTTAAACGTTACTAAAGAGTTGGCGGACCCACATCTTGAAATTCGATTGAGCCCCGCTACTTTGCCGGCGTTGAAACAATCTTTGGAATACTTGGCGGATTATCCTTACGGCTGTGTTGAGCAAACGATGAGTCGTTTTTATCCTCTTCTTTCCGCGCAAAAGGCAGGATTTATCAATTCTCGAATTCAAAAAGAATTACCCAAAATGATCGATGTCGGTTTGAAAAGGGTTCAAGCGTTACAAAGGAGCGACGGAGGATTCGGTTGGTTTGAAGGAAATTCCGAGAGTGATATTTTGATGTCAGCTTATGTTCTAAAAGCTTTGGCGATCAGCCAGAAAAACGGCGCGAAGGTCACGTCGAATACGATTTATAGAGCTCGAAATTTTCTCTATTCTTCCTTAGAAAGAGGAGATGTTTCGGATAACGTAAAATCTCATATTTTGAATGCGCTGAGTGAAAGCGGTTCTCTGGAAAATTCTTTGGTCGAAAGTCTTTACAAGTCCGAATCTAAGCTGAACTTCTACGCAAAAGCGTTGTTAGGTTTGACGCTATTCAACCAAGGTAAAAAGACCGAAGCTTCTCGATTGTTTAAAAAAGCGATGGAGGAAAGCGGGTTTGGAAAAACGCCGTTTTTAAAACTGGCGTCTTACGGTAAAAATCCGAATTGGGAAGAGGATAAAATCGAAGGTCTTTCTTCCTTGCTGAGTTTAGGAATTCGCTTGAATGAAAACGAAGGCGTTTTGGAAAATCTAGCATCCACCATTCTTACCAATCGAAACGGTTATGCTTGGAACAATTCCAGGGATACTTCCTTAGCGGTTCTGAGTTTGTCAGAATACCTGACGGTGCTTCGAGAAACGGATTCTTCCGCGGAGATCGAGATCAAGCTGAATGGAACTACCTTAAAAAGTGCGACCGTTTCTCCCAAATCGGAAGATGGAGAGCTTTTTAAAATCGTGGTCGCAAACGATCTCATTCATTCGGGAGAGAATCGAGTGGAAGTGATCAAGAAGGACGGCCCCGTGTTTTACGCGACCGCTTCCTTGTTTTACAAAGATCGATCCAAAAAGATTTCCTCTTACTCGAACGGAATCCAAGTGCAAAGAAAATATTTTAAGGTAAAACCGGGTTCGGACGGTTCTGGAATCGATGTTTCGGAATCCAAGGCATTTTCCACAGGCGATATCGTATTAGTGGAATTGAATGTTTCTAAGGAAGGGAATCCGGATTCTTACTTTATGATAGAAGACGTTTTGTTACCCGGTTTTTCATTTCTTCAGAGAGACGCGGAGTATCTTTCCGGAGATAGAAAGGTAGAATACGATTCACGTCAGATCTTTGACGATCGTGCGGTCTTTTTTACCGGAGGACCAAACAAGGATTTTACGGTTCGTTATTTTCTAAGAGCAGAAGTGGGCGGGAAATACAAGGCGATCCCTGCGAGAGCTTATTTGATGTATTATCCCGAAGTAACAGGAGCGAGTTCAGATGACGAAATCAAAGTGGATTAGAAAAATTCCCATTCGATTTCGTTTAACAAAACTTAATATTCAATCGGAGATTTTAATGAAACTAAGAATTCTAAACTCGATCAAAACCCCGTTCTTATTTTTTCTCGTGGTCTTTACGTTTTCAACCGTGTCTTCTCAATCGTTGATAATCGATTCTCCAAACGGGGGATTTACTACCGAGAGAATTCAAAAAATTTCCGGATCCGTTTCCGGATTAACCGGAGACAGAATCACAATCGTACTCAACGGAATTCCTCAAACAGTTCCGGTGAGCGGTGGAAGATTTTCTATGAATGCCGTTGTTGCGCCGGGAAACAACCTCGTCGAAATCAAAGCGGGAAAAGCTTCCGAAAAGATTTCCTTTTTTGCAAAGGTTCCGCCGAGAGATATCAAGGTGGTTTTGATCTGGGATACGCAGACCGACGTGGATCTTTGGGTGATTGATCCGAAAGGGGAGAAATGTTTTTATTCACATCCATCCACACAATCGGGTGGAAATTTGGACGTGGATGTCGTCGACGGTTTTGGTCCTGAAACCTTTACGATGGCAAAGGCTCTGCCTGGAAATTATTCGGTCCAGGTTCAATACTACGGTTCTTATGATAAGCCCATTACTCGTGTGAATGCGTATGTCGTCCTTTACGAAGGTAAGTCCAACGAAAAACGAATGCAATTTCAGTTTGTGATGACTAAATCGCAACAAGTATATCATCTTGCAAATTTTGAAATCGAACCGGAGAATTGAATTTGCCTCGGTTTCTTTTTTATCTTTGGAATACGATTTTTACTCACGCGAGGATATTTTTTATTCTCATCTGTATTCAATTTTCATTGTATTCTGAAACTTCCAACGGACTTCGATTTCAATATTTGGATTCGGCAATTCGAAACTTCGAAAACGAAAATTCTCAGTCAAAGTCTTCGGTTTTGATTCTTGAAATGGAATCGGGAATCGTTCGTTATTTATTTCGTCCCGAAATGGCGATTGAAAAAAAATTCGGTCCGGGTTCCCTTTTGAAAACGTTTTCAGCTCTTATCTTTTTAAAATACAAGAGCGAGTTGGCTTTTTCACCTTCGGAGAAAATTCATTGTGAAGGTCGATTTTATCCCGAAGAGACGATGGATATTTCAAAAGGCGATCTATCTCGTTTTCATCTTCCGCAAGATCAAAATGGAAAGAGATATTTACGATGTTCCTTGAGAGAAGGTCACGGCCGAGTGGATCTCGAACAAGCGTTGATTCAATCCTGCAACGTTTATTTTTTAAAAAATGCGAGTAAGAATCCGGAGCTCTTCTATTCGAAACTGAGATCTGATTTCGATTTAACGAATTCCGCTCAATCCAGATTGAAACCGTACAAAGAAACTCCGGGAAACTTTGAAGAATCGCCTACAAATCTGAGAAGGGTGAGTTCGTCGATCGGAGAAGGCGGTTTCTTATTGAGTCCGTTGAAGGTTTCTCAATTGTATGCTTCCATCTGGTCTTCAGGACCGAGGCTTTCTCCTTCTTGGGAAACCTCCGAAAAAAGAATCAAAGTCGGCGATAACCCGTTCTCCGATAAGAACATTCATTTTGTCTTATCCGCTTTAGCCTCCGTTCCAAAAATCGGAACTCTCAAAGAACTCAAAACTTTCGACGATTCTAAGATTGAAATCGTAGGAGCAAAGACAGGCACCGGCACGATCTATACAAAAAAATACGAAACACACGGCTGGATTACTTTGTGTTTTAAGATGAAAAGAAAAAACTATATCCTGACCGCCTTTGTGGAAAAAGGCTCGGGAAGTAAACAAGCACAACGTTTGGTTTTAAAAATCCTGAACGAGATCGGAAAACAAGACAACCTCTCTTGGAGAAAAGAATGAAGGAAAAAGTAAAAATCTGGATCGAAAAATCAAAGGCTTTCTGGAACGAAACAAAGATAAAAACAAAAGAGAACTGGAATCGTTTCGTTCCTATTTTTAAAGAGAAGGTTTGGAAAGATCCGAAAACGCGTTATTCCTTTTTGTTAGTTCTTGTGTTTACTTTTTCCGCAATCTTCTACCTCATATTGAGAGATAAGTATTCCTTTGATTCTTCCATCAACGATCCCGCGCTTCTGATTCCGGATAACGCGAGTTTGGCGCTCGAAGTCTTTCGACCCGAAGAATTTATCGAAGACGTTTCAAAAACCGAAATCGGTAAAAAACTTTCCGAAGACGGAACGTTTCGAAAAACCCTAACTCTTCCTGAATTGAGAAAGGTAAGTTCGATTTTATATCTTCTGGAAGCAAAGGCGGGAGTTTTGACCGAGCCGAGTCGACTGGCGAGCTTGTTTGACGGTCCGGTTGCGATTGCGTTATTACAAAAATCGGAATGGATCGTAGTCGGAAAGGCGAGTATCAAATCCAAATTGGGAGTCAGTCTTTTAACCTTGTTTCAAGGTGAAAAAATTGCCAAAGCTAAAAAAGATACGAAGGAAACAAATGTAAAACCTCAACCCGAAGGCGAATCCAATTCCGAAGAAGCCGCTCAAACCCATAGCGCGGACGATTTTACCGATCAATTCACCGTAGGATCGGAGAAGTTTGGAAACTTGGAAATGTATCAATACGACTTTGAAAACGAGAGTGTTTATATCGCCGTAATTGGAAATTTTATATTGATCACGAATTCAAAGGAAACTTTGGATCTTTCGTTAGGCCTCGCGTCTTCTAAAAATAATTCATCCCTTGGAAATCTAAAAGGTTTTAGTCATTTGAGAGAGTCCGCACAAAAGAGAGAAAACAAACTTCTTTTCTTTGCGGGTAAGAATTCTTTGTTAACTCCTCTCCTAAAACCCAGCTTTGGAAATTCGGGTATGGGACTTTTGCTTGGTTGGAAGGAACAGGGTTTTTTGGAAGGCGAAATTTATAGAATCGGTGGCGAACAAACGGAAGTCGGTTCCAATTCGATTAATCCGAATCTTTCCAAAATTCTTCCAAAGGATCTTACGGCCTCATTTTATTCCGAAACACTCAAACCTATCGAAGTCTGGAAAACGCTGACCGATTTGAGCGGAGAATGGGAAAATTTCTCGAAAGGCCTCAACCAATTCGCCGAAGCCGGAAGAATCGATCCGAAAACTTATTTTCAAGAATCGCAAGGTGTTGCGTTTTCCTTTCACGGACTCGATTTAAAAAATGGAATGATTTATCCAAGATTCGGGATCTCGATTTCTTCCGCGGTGAAAGACGATCGAATTTTAAAATCCATTTTTAAAGTGGGGGTAAAATCGAAACAGAATTTTCAAAACGTAGAATTTGCAACGTATGCTCTCAAACAAGGAGGTTATTATTCTCCTTCTTCCGTACAATTGGGTGATTGGTCTTTTTTTGGTTCGGATAGAAAAAGCGCGGAGGAAACGATATCGACTAAGAATGGGAATAAGCCGAATCAGACGGATTTATTCTCCTCCGGAGCTATTGAAAATCAAGGCTCTTATCCTCATCATATCAGTATTCATATTCCAAATTTATTAAGTGATTTGAAAAGGTTTTATTTATACGGTGCGAGCGATACTTCGGAATATACTTCGAAAACGATCGAAAGGGACGTTCAACCTATTTTTGATAAACTGAAATCGTATTCTCATTTTTCTATGTCTTTTGGAAAGGGCAAAGGTGGGGAAGTCTGGGGAAAGGCAAAAGTAAGGGCAGAATAGAACTATCGGGATTTTAAGAATTTAGAATAGAGAATTTTCCATTCGTTCTCCGGAGTTTGATTTTCCAAAAGATTTCGAAAACGAATTTCTCCTTGGTCTTTTAAAATCCAATCTCCCCAGGACGCGAGAAGTTTGTACTTTTTTAGTTCTTCTTCTTTTTTCGAATTTTTGCTCAGGTTAATTTTTTTAAATTGTTCCCAAGATTTTGGGAAATCGAGAAATTTTTTAGAGACGATAGAGTTTGTCGGATATAGGGCTTCGCAATAGGATTCTTCAATCCATTGAAGAGTTTGTTCTTTAAGATGAGGAGAAAGGAAATGACAGATTTCATGGCGAATGGAAGAAGAAAGTATATTCCTTTTGTATAATGTATTTGGATTCTGAAAATAAAATCGATTTGAGTCGGAGAGAAAACGAGCCGCTACAAACGAGGGCTGTCCGCTGATCTGAGCGAAAACTTTGGAATTTTCGGCGATAAAAATGAAGGCTTCGGAAGGTTTTTTGAGATTGAGTCGTTCCGATTCTTTAACTGATTCTAATATAAATTGATCCGCAAAATTTCGAATGATTTCTTTCGCTTTTGTCGCAGAAGAATTCTCGGCCTCGTTTAGAAAATAAAATTCAAAGCCGTCGACTTTGTAACGGATCGTCTCCGAAAAAATCGAAAACGTAAAACACGTAAAAAATAAAAAAGTTCCAAATCGTTTCAAAGTTTTTCCAACCTTGCTTTTGGAAAATAAAACCTTAAGATCTCAGAAGACTTGGCTCCTTGGTAGGCCATTTCTCTTGCACCATATTGACAGAGACCGATTCCGTGTCCGAATCCTTTCCCTTGGATTAAAAATCCATTTTGCGAGTTTTCGATTTTGAAGTCGTTACTTTTGATTTGATTCCATCCTAGTCGTTTCCCGATTTTTGAAAGAAACAAAGAGATCGGGATCACGGATTTTCCGTTTTCTGTTTCCGCTAAAATTTCAGTGGCCCTGGATTCTCTTAGAATCGGTTGTAGATGGATTATCTTTTTTAATCCCAGAGCCTCCTCGAGTTCGGAGCGACGGATCACACTTTCCCAATGAGAATGAGGAGAAGAGTCGCAGAGGATTTGATTTTTTTTCCAGATATCTTTACCGGAACGAAATATGTTTTCTTCACTTTTATAATTCTTCCACAACACGGAGGGATGAGAAAGATTTCCACCGCAAGAGGAATGAAAGAATGCCTCCAAGATTTTCCCGTTTGAATCCTTTAAAACAAAATTCGATAAAGAATCCTTTTGAACTTTTGTTTTCCATTCCATTCTTCCGGAATACTGGAGACAGTGAGTGAGATCGCAAAGATCGTAACCTTCCGTTTTGTGGCGGTTTAAATTGGAGAGGGCGTAAGAAAGAACGACGATCTCGGCAGCGGATTTGAATTCTTTTTGCCAATCTGCGGCGGCGTTCTCCGGATTTGACTGAAACAACATTCCGAACTCGGACTCGGTAGCGGTTTGAGTATATTCTTCTTTTGGAATGGATAAAATGAGGCGCAACTTTCCGTTTATGGAAGTGATTTCTAAATTTCCAGAATAACGAAAAAGATCTTTCTGATTTGGGAAAGAAATTTCGTATCTTCCTCCTAAAAAACTCAGAAACTCTTCGGAAAATTTTTTTGATTCATAACGAATGTTGATTCGATTCGCCTTCGATTTTAATTGTAACGTCGCCTGATTTTTTACGATGAGGTGATCGCCTGCAAAGACCTTTGCGTTGGAATAATGAATCTTGATTTCGTCAGGAGAATACTTGGATAAAATTCCGACTCGAATTTTGGAAGGAATCGAGTCTGTCCAAACAGGTTTTGTTAAAAGTAAAAATCCAAGGAGAATACAGGAATACCAGATTCTTAAAATCATGGTATTATTGAATTCGAATCGCCCTTGGAAATGTAGGACAAGCGGAAACACACTGACCGCAACCCGTGCACGCTTTTGAAAAAGAAGGTTTGATTCCCTTAAAATTAACCACGCCTTCCACGGGACAACTGTCCTTACAATTGGAACAAGTCGCTTCTCCCGTTTTGTGGTTGAGACAAAACTCGAAAATTCCTTTTGCTTGTCCGAACTTAGGAGCTTCTGTTAAGGGTAGAAGGGCTTCGTCCTTGCACGCTTTGATACAAGGCCAATCTTTACAGAGCATACAAGCATTTAAGTTTACGTCCATTCTTGGAATGTGTTTTTCGGAGGTTTCGTCGAAAACGGGAAACAAAACGCTGTAAGGACACGCGTAGATACAATCTCCGCAACCGGTGCACTTTTTTAAGAACTCGGTTTCGTCTAACGCACCGGGTGGAGCTTGTATGTTCCGAATTTTTTTCTTTCGAGTCGATTTAACTTGATGAGGAAGTAAAAAGGAAGTTTCCTTCTTCGAATTCTTCTTAACTTTTTTTTTAGGAGCCGGTTGTTGGATAGGATCGGATGTGATTTCTTTAAAACCGGACGCGATGTCCGCCGCACTTTCTTGGGCGAGGTCCAGCATTCTCGCCAGACCCTTTTTAAAAAAATCCTTTCGGTTCAATCTTCTTTTACTCGTTCAATTCTCGCGCCTAACGTGCGTAGGCGAGTGTCGATGTTTTCAAAACCGCGGTCGATCTGTCCGATGTTGTGAATATAACTCGTTCCTTCCGCACACAATGCAGCGATGATCATCGCCATACCGGCGCGGATATCGGGGCTCGCGACCTTTTGCCCATAAAGTCGAGAATGTCCGATCACGATGGCTCTGTGCGGGTCACAGAGGATGATCTGTGCGCCCATAGCGATGATATTATCCACGAAGAAGAGTCTTGACTCAAACATTTTCTCATGGATCAAAACGGTTCCTCTACATTGTGTTGCTGTCACGAGCGCGACCGAAGTCATATCCGCAGGAAATCCAGGCCAAGGAGAATCGTCTATCTTCGGCGTGGCTCCGTGATAATCGGGAATAATTTCCATCTTCTGATCCGCTGGAACCAAGATTCCATTTTCATGCGGACGCACTTCGATTCCAAGACGGGAATAAACCATTCTTATCATTCGAATGTCTTCGAGTTCCACGTCACGAATCATAATTTCTCCGCCCGTTACTGCGGCTAAGCTGATAAAGGAACCGACTTCCAAATAATCGGACCCGATCTTATGATCTTTTTGGGGCGGCTTTAAAGAAGTCACACCTTCGATCGTGAGAATGTTGGAACCGATTCCGGAAATTTTTGCTCCCGCGGAATTTAGAAACTGACAGAGTCGTTGAACGTGAGGTTCGCTCGCTGCGTGTCTCAGAATTGTTGTTCCTTCCGCAAAGACCGCAGCCATCACCGCGTTCTCGGTTCCGGTAACGGAGGCTTCGTCCATAAGGATGTCCGTTCCTCGGAGTCGATCGGCTTTGATTTCGTAACCGTCGGGAAATACTTCGATGCTTGCGCCTAATGCTTGTAAGGCGAGAAGATGAGTGTCGAGCCTTCTTCTGCCGATCTTATCTCCTCCCGGTTTTGGAAGAAACACACGACCGGTCATCGCGAGAATCGGACCGGCTAACGTAACCGCTCCTCGAATCCGAGAACAGAGTTCTTCGGGAAGTTGGTTTTTCAGATTACCGTCGTGTTTGAATAAAAAAGTGCCGGGTTCTTCTTCCGTGATTTCCATCCCAAGATGACGGAGTACTTCCATGAGCATAAGAACGTCGGAGATCATCGGAATATTGCTGATTCGAACGGTTCCGGGAACCATACACACGGCGCCCAATAAGGGTAGAGCCTCATTTTTATTTCCCTGTGGAACCACGGTTCCATGAAGAGGGGTCTTTCCAATGATCTTAAAATACGAAGAACTCATAATGATAAATTGTAGAATCCGGTCTTTCTGGCAATCGAATTGTAGCCCATTGCTATTTTTGAATCACTCGTGAAACAGAATGAAACTGAGAATGGATTTGTTTGAAACGATCGCATTCTATATTTTCGGATCGACGATTCCCAATGAATTCTGTTGACTTCCCGCTCTAAAAAGGAGATGAACGTTTTATCCATGGACAATTTACACCATCGTTTTCAGCAATTTCAGAAGACAGTCTGGTTCAACCTTTTCTGTTATTTCTGGACCGGTCTTTTTTCGTTCTTAGCATTTGCTCCTATTTCCCTGAGCCATTTTGTTTGGATCGCGCCTTTTGGCCTTTTCTGGCTGAGTCTCAAATATCAGGGAAAATATAAAAAGTTATTTTATCAAGGTTTGATTATCGGAGTCGTTTTTTACGCCATCTCCTTTCACTGGATCGTTCACATGGCGATTACGTTTGGAAACTTTCCCTATGTAATTGCGTTGCTCCTCCTTCTTTTCGCGGGGCTTTTGTTTAGTTTAAAGTTTCCTCTTTTTATGATGAGCTTTTCTTTTCTTTCCGGAAAGATCGGTCGTCATTCGGTTTGGGTCGCCGGATTCTGCGGACTACTTTCGGAGCTGATCGGTCCACAGTTGTTTCCCTGGTACTGGGGAAATCTCGCCGCGGGAAATATCTTCCTCGCACAAAACGTGGAAATTACCGGCGTCTATGGATTGAGCTTTCTTGTTTTTGTCGTTTCCTATACTCTCTTTCAATCCAATCCATGGCATTGGAAAGAAATTCTTAACTCGATTGAAAAGAGAAAACAATATCTTCGTTTTGTTGCGTTACCTGCGCTCCTCCTTTTGAGTTTTGTAATTTCCGGAGCCGTTCTTTATAAAAAATGGAACGATGTAAAGCCTTCCAAATCAGTTAAAGTGCTCGTCATTCAACCGGACGCCCCTTTGAGTTTTCGCGACGGAAGAGAAGTGAAAGAATCCATCGAAGCGCTCATGGCTCGGATCGAAAAACTCGCCGAAGAAGGCGTAGCAAAGATGGGAACCAAACCGGATCTCATTGTTCTTCCGGAAGCGGGAGTTCCGTTTTTCTCAGCGCATAACACACCGGTGACGACCGTTGCCAGAAGATTGTATTGGCATCGTTTTGATTCCTTGATGTTTCTTCTCGCGAACAAATACAAGTCAAACGTATTTTTCAATGAGATTGACGCGGGTTACAAAGGAACTCCGGGTGCGAGAAACCTAAGATATTACAATAACAACGTTCTCTATGATCCGAACGGAGATAGAAGAGATTCTTATCAAAAAAAGTTTCTTCTCATGTTTGGCGAATATATGCCTTTTGATTTTCTCTACGATCTGAGTCAGCAGACGGGAAGATTTGAACCGGGCTTAAATCACAATCTGATCCGTTATTACACTCCTACGGAAAAAGAAAAATCTCCGAAGGGACTTCACCTCGGATGGTCGGATACGGAGAATCTAAATCATGAAGCCGTGCGTTCTTACTATGAACCGGCGAAGACGGAAGTGCAAGAGGCTGGAAAATTTCTTCCATTGATTTGTTACGAAGTGATTCTTCCTGAGTTTGTAAGAGAATTTAGAACCGCGGGAAATCCCGAGTTTATCGTAAATCTTACCAATGACAAGTGGTATGGAACGACGACCGAGAGCGATCAACACATGGAACTCGGAAGACTTCGTTCCATAGAATTGAGGAGATGGATGGTAAGATCTACCAATTCCGGAATTTCCGCAAACATCGATCATCTTGGCCGGTTTGTCGGCGGGAAAAAAACGGGTCTTATGACCTCGGAATCTCTTTCCGAAACAATCGACGTTATCGATTCTCCTCCGACTTTTTATACTCAGTATGGGAATTTGATTCCTTGGTTGATGCTCTTTCTTACGGGCATCTACTATTTGAATCTTTTGATCGGAATTCGGAAAGGTAAGAAGGTATAACGACTGAGTTTGAAAATTCTTTTGAACTTTCGAACTTGTTAAAACGACCTGATGAAGCGGAGACTGATCTACGTAGGATTTCTATTTTTCTTTTTAAGTCTCTGCTTTGTCATCGTCCAATTCTTTGATTCAAATCGTTTGGTTCGCGGTTTTCTGGGCGATTTGATTATCGTGATGGTTCTTTATAGCTTCTTTAAATCGATTGCAGATTTTGATTCTGTCAAATTATCGATTTTTATAATCCTATTTTCATTTGTTTTAGAAACGCTTCAGTATTTTAAGATCATTCGACTTTTAGGTTTTAAGGAAAATTATCTAACCAAAATCATTTTCGGATCCGTATTTGATCCGTTGGATTTGTTAGCCTATCTGATCGGTGTGTTCTTAATTTTTTCCATCGATACACGGATCATTCTAAAATTATTAAGAAAAGAAACATCAACCCGCATTACGGGTTGATGAGATAATACGAAAGAATTCCTCGAAACGTTTCGTTAAAACCGGGAGGCAAACTTTTACCGGGGCATTGCAAATGTAAATCCGCTAAAGAATAGATTTGATAGGGTTTTGCAAAAAACAGACGAATAAAAAAACGAAGCACCGAAGAAATATTGGAAAGCACGTTAATACTTCCCACCGATTGTCTTCTCACGATTTCAGCCGAACACCCTTCCTCAAAATAAATTTTCTCTCGAAGAGGTAATACGTAGTCCGAGAAAGGTTCTTTTTCAGTTTCCAGAACTTCAAATTTTGTAATTTTTCCCGAGAGAATATTTTTACCATCGTGATCCAGGAGCGCAACGGTTCTAAAATAACCTCCGGGAAAGGAATCGTTTCCCAAAAAACCGCCGGTATAAAAACGAAAGTCTTTTGCATTGATCGAACGAAAGAGTTCCCATCTTCTGCTGTACTTATAAACCTCGTAATTTGTAAGGAGATGTTCCAAACCTCCGGTTCCTAAAAGTTCTTTTTTCTTTCCATCCTGAATCAGATATCCCCAAGCGCTTTGAAAAGAATAGGCGATGTCCGCCTGAACAAAACTGCTCGGCTCTTTTACGGGGTGTTTTCCTCCGGAAAGAGAAACTCCTTGTCGCAAGTCGGATTTAAAAGATAAGAATAACTTAATATTCTCGGCGTCTTGTTGGATTTCAATTCCTTCGGAATTTAAGACCATTCGATTGTTTTCGATCTTCAGATCGAACTTTCCTTTTTCGGCGGTCAGTTCTTTTGCTGAGAATTCTTTTGTGATAAATTGAGTTCCTTCTCCGAGGGTATGAATGACCAAACTGATTCCGCAGTTCTTAGTTCCCGGCCCGAGATTGCTCACCAAAAAGGTGGCGTAGATAAAGGTCTTATCGTCTTTAAAAGAATAATTCCAGGCTTCGAAATAACCTTCTTGTCCGTAAGGTTGAAACGAATAATCTTTCAGGTTCGCTTTTCTGAGGAGCGTCGTATCTTCCGCTTTTGGAGATTCTATAAAAAAAACGCAACTTGCAAAAAGTAAAAATGCAATCGTTTTACGAAGAGACAGAATTCTTAAAAAACTTTTTCCCAGGCGAGGCTGCTTCGACATGCGGAAGATCCTTAACTCTGGGAAAAAATTGATCAAGCAGAAACTTATTTGGAAAATGTTTTCGTTTCTTCCTCTTCCGCAAAAACGCAATCTTTTTCGAAAAGATCGGAGACGCACACGATGTCAAAGACCGGATGAGTTTTAGTTCCTTCGTTTAAGAACCGGTCTCTTTTCTCCTGAATTCCATCGATGTGTATCCAAGATTCATATTTTTCGTTCGCCTTAAGATAGATGAGAAAGTCGTGTTCTCCCAATCTTTTTAAGAATGCTTCGAAGTCCTTAAATCCGTCTTTTTCCAACTGAATCCTCAGCTTTTGAGAATTGCTGAGTTTGCAATAAGGAGTTTTTGTAACATAGAATTGATTTAAGACGGAGACGATGTTTGCGAATTCGTCTTTTCGACTGATCAACTTCTTCCATTCTCCTTGATCTAAATCGACTGTTTCTTTCATGTTTTTTACCTCTTCGTAGAAGCGGTTCCGCAAACTTTCAGAACGGAGTTTCAAATCCGATTTTTTCTAAAAATCGCATAAAAAAGTGAGAAGAAGGATTCCAAAAGAGAATAGAATGAAGGCTTCAAGGGAATTTTGGTGAATACCTTTGGGAAGTTGTCCTTTTAATAAATCTTGCTAAAAAAGCGAAAATCAAAATAGTATCATTCAGAACTATGGAATCCGATCTACTGGGAATATTTTGGACAGAAAAAATCAAGCTGACTCAATATATTATCCAGACCACGAAACATTACAGTTCCAACCAACTTGATTTCTCAGTTACACCGAGGGAATCCGTCCGTTCCTTTCTTCAAGCGATGGTTGCAGGCGACTTTTTTCTGAGAGTTTCACTTCCGATTTCCATCGGGATCAGTTCTATTCTTCCCATCTCCAGACAATCCGAAGAAGAAATCGAAAAGGACTTGGTTCGTTTTCGAGATCAGTTTGGATCACCGGCGCTTCCGATTCACCTCAAGGATATTATCACTCAAAGCGCAGAGGAACTTTATTTCGAGGATTGTAATCCTGAACTGAAACCTCTCTTTTTACGCTGGAAAAGAATTTTGGTTCGTCTGGAAAAAACGATTCAGGGATTGAGTACGAAAGATAGTCTTAAGTATCGTTATATTTCGGTGATCGGCATTGTTTCTCTTCCGGTGGCGATCAATTATTTTGAAATGCAAAACCTCGCCTGGCTCAGAAACGGGATCATGAAAATCACGGAAAATCCAAAATTTCCTTCTCAGTAGAACTTTAAAACAAAATCATATTCTACTATAGCATCATCGCAAAATTTTAAAGGAGAATTCAATGGCAAAGATCAAGGTAAAAACCCCGCTCGTAGAGCTTGATGGGGACGAGATGACTCGAATCATCTGGAAAGAAATCAAGGATAGATTCATTCATCCATATCTCGATATCGAACTGGACTACTATGATTTAGGCGTGGAATACAGGGACAAAACCGATGACAAAGTTACCGTGGATTCCGCTCACGCGATTCAAAAATACGGAGTCGGCGTAAAATGTGCCACCATTACTCCGAACCAAGACCGAGTCAAAGAATACAATCTCAAACAAGAATGGAAATCACCTAACGGAACCATTCGTTCGATTTTGGACGGAACCGTTTTCCGTAAACCGATCATCGTAAATAATATTCCTCCCGCAGTTCGCTCTTGGAAAAAGCCGATCACGGTCGGTCGTCACGCTTTCGGAGATCTTTATAAAGATACCGAACTCTACATTCCCGAAGCCGGAAAGGTAGAATTGGTTTATACAGGAAAAGACGGAAAGGAAAAACAAAGAGCCTTGGTTCACGACTTCGACGGAGCCGGTGTGATCATGGGTCAGTTTAACTTGGATAAATCGATCGTAAGTTTTGCACAGGCTTGTTTCAACTATGCGATTTCCGAAAAGATCGATCTTTGGTTTGCGACAAAAGATACTATTTCTAAAAAGTATCACGCAAGATTCCGCGCGATCTTTGACGAACTTGCAAAAGCAAAAGAAGGCGATCTCAAAAAAGCCGGCATTGAATATTCTTATTATCTCATCGACGACGCCGTCGCACAGATCATGAAAAACGAAGGCGGAATGCTCTGGGCTCTGATGAACTACGACGGAGACGTGATGAGCGACATGGTTGCATCCGGATTCGGATCCTTAGGTCTTATGACTTCCGTATTGGTTTCTCCGGACGGAAAATTCGAATACGAAGCCGCTCACGGTACGGTGACAAGACACTACCGTAAATACCAACAAGGGGAAACCACTTCCACAAACTCCGTTGCGTCTATTTTTGCATGGACCGGAGCTCTGATCAAAAGAGGGGAATTGGACGGAACTCCGGAGGTGGTCGCTTTCGGTCATAAATTAGAAAAGGCTGTAATCGATACGATCCAAGGCGGAGAAATGACAAAAGATCTAACTCTTCTTTGCACCGATCCAAACGCAAAATCTTTGGATACCTTTCAGTTCATGGAAGCGATTCAGAAAAAACTTTAATTTGATTTGAACTCGAGTTCCCGACCAAACTTTGGTCGGGAACTCTTATCAAGACTTATGAAACTCAAAAACCTTCTCCGAAAATCAAAAGAATTTCGAAGAATCAAATGGTTCGTGGTTTTGATTTTCTTCGTTTTCTCATTCTCTCTTTTTTCTCAAAAAAATCCCAAAGAACCGATCTTACCATCCGAACCGACGATCAACGGAGATTCCCGTAATTCGAGAGGTGAAGCTGGAAAACAAAGCGGAAGCGGAGTCGATGAGAAAGGCGAAAAAAAGATCAAAGTCATTTTTTGCGACGGCAGAGAAGTGGAAGGCTTTTGGAAAAACGCACCGAACGAATTTAAGTTCAAACACAAGAAAAGCAATATCACTTATTCCAAAGCCCTTAAATTGGAAGAAGTTTCAAAAATTAAAATCGTCACCTGGAAGTTAAAGGCTTCGAATCCAAGAAAAGAAGGAACTCCGTATCGAGCGGAGCCGTATCAAATTCAGATGTTTTCTTTTTCGGGAGAATCGTTTTTGAAAGAACCTCTTGAAACCGGAGAGATTCAACAAATTTCTTTTAACAATCAATTCGGGGACGCGACCTTGTTTCTTTATTGGAACGATCTTCAATATGAAAACGGTCAATGGTTTTCCGGTTTAAAATCCTTTTCGGGAGAATTTAGATCGGACTGTCATCCGGACGTGATCCGTGAGATTCATTTCCCGGCAGTAAATTAGTTTTTCTGAATATATTCTAAGATACTTCTTTCGGAATAGGGTTTATGAAGAATCTGCACATTCTTAGGAAGTTTAGAGATACTGATCCCTTCGTTTTCTTCCAGACCGGTGATAACCGCGATCGGAATAGAATCAAAACGATTTTGTTTTCTCATCGCTTCGACAAATTCTTCTCCGGAAAAATCGGGCATAACCCAATCCGTGAAGATATGCGAAATTTCCATATCAGTTGATAAAAGAAATTCCAGTGCTTTTTTCCCTTCGGTAAACGCCTGCACTTGAAAGCCGTTTTTCTTTAATATTTTTCCGAGTAAAAGCAGATTGAGTTCCGAATCGTCCACGATGGCTATTTTTTTGTGATCCTGTGATACGACATGCGTCGTGTTCTCCTGACCATATGCCAGTTCTATGATTTTTTCGATCACGGCTTTGAATTCTTCAATTCCGGAAGGTTTTGGATAAATTCCGTCAAATCCAAATTCTATCGCTTTGTCTCGATTGGAATCGATATCGCCCGACGTAATGAGATAAATTTTAGAATCTTTGCATGCGCTCGATTTTTTATCCCGTAGGCTTCCGCGAATAATTTTACAAACGGAAAAACCGTCTGCGTCCGGAAGTACCATTCCGATCGTAATGAGATCGAAAGATTCTTGAAACGCCAAATCTAAACCTTCTTTAGCGGTCGCCGCTTCTACGATTTGAAAATCTTCAGAAGGGAAGAAGGAAGAGATGATTTTTCTCACCGTGGCTCCGGAATCTAAAACCAAAACTTTCAAATACGATTCCCACTTGAGTTGATTTCAGAAATTCCGACTTCGTAAATTTGAATGTGTCGAATCAATTCATCGATGATTTGTTTAGAGTCTTCCACAAATTCTCCACTTGGTTTCGTCCAAGCGAGCGCGTTCGAAGAGTTCGTATCTAAGCTGAGATAATAGATCGGAGAAGTTCCCGGAGAAGATTTTGAATCGGCGGGAATCAAAGTAAAAGAACCGAAGATGGAGAATATGGCTTTATATTTTTTTTCATGAAAAGATGTACGATATGCGCGAGGCCATTCCTGAGAATCCGATTCCGGTTCCAAGGAAAAAGATCCGTTTAAAAAGGAAATAAGTTCCTCCGTCTTTTTGATTCTACTTTCGAATGAACTCGTTTCGCTCATGATTCTAATTCTTTGGCCTTGTCCCAGAGTTGGTCCATCTCTTGAAGATTGGAATCCGCTGGAGTTTTTCCTTGATTTCGAAGAGTTTCTTCGATGTATTGAAATCTCGTTTTGAATTTTGCGTTAGTTCTTGTAAGAGCCGACTCAGCGGAAATTCCAAGATGTCTTCCTAAGTTTACTAGACTGAATAACAGATCTCCAAATTCTTCTTCGATACGAACCTGATTGGATCCGTCCGCTTTTGTATGACCGTATTCAACTAAGAACTCTTCCATTTCCTCTCTGACTTTCCCTTCTACATCTGAAATATCTTTCCAGTCAAATCCAACCTTCGACGCCTTCTTTTGATACTTCTCTGCTTTTAAGAGTGAGGAGAAATTTTCCGGTATGTTAGAAAAAATAGACGAGTAACTTGGTTCCTTCTTTTCCTTATCTTTGATTTTTTCCCAATTTTCTATCACTTCTTGCGAAGAAGAAAGTGTGAGCTCTTCCGGACGAAAGACATGAGGATGTCTGAAAATTAACTTATCCGCTACACGTTCGGCGACACCTGCTAAATCAAAGGCATTTCTCTCTTCGGCGAGTCTTGCGTGAAATACAACCTGAAATAAGAGATCTCCCAATTCTTCCTTTAAAAGTTCATCGTCTTTTTTGAGAATCGCTTCAATTACTTCCTGGGATTCTTCTATCAGATAAGGAACTAAGGTTTGATGATCTTGTTCTTTGTCCCAGGGACATCCGTTTTCCCCCCGAAGCGTGGCAGTTACGTCTCTCAGTTTGCTGATTTCTTCGTTAAGCGATCTGGTTGGCATGATTGTCCCCTAAAATGACAAAAGGTGAATGGTCCCATTTTTTTGAAAGGATCACAATTCGCACGCCTTTTCGGGAGGTTTTGGTTCGGGATTGGATTGACGGGAACCGCAAAAAACGAGTATAGTAATAAAAAATACTTTCTAGGCGCTATATGATACGTTCAAAAAGTCTTATTGTTTTCTCTCTCATTCTGATCGCGGTTGCAAGTCGCTATTTTCCGCATCCGGCTAATTTTACGCCGATTCTCGCGATCTCTCTTTTTGCCGGAGCTCATTTTGCTTCTAAAAAACTTTCTCTGATTCTTCCGATCGTAGCGCTTTTGATTAGCGATATGATCATCGGGTTTCACGATCTGATGCCGGTTGTCTACGGAATGTCTCTTCTACTTGTGGTTATGGGCTGGCAGTTGCGCGCTTCTTCGTCTGTTGGAAGAATCGCTCTTTCCTCTGTAATCGGATCCGTCGCGTTCTTTGCGGTTACGAACTTCTTTGTATGGCTGACCTCTGGAATGTATTCTTTGGATCTTAGCGGATTCGTTCAGTGTTATATCATGGCGATTCCGTTTTTTCCAAACGGTTTGTTGGGAGATCTTTTTTACACTACGGTTCTTTTCGGAGCGTTCGCTCTGATTGAGAAAGCGGGTTGGTTAAAACTTTCTCCCGTTCCTGTGAAGTAATTCGGATTCTAATTTAGAATTTGAATTCAGTGCAGTTCGGAGTTCCAACTTCGATCTGCACTGAAAATTCCTCTCTTCTTTTTTAGTTTAAGAATCATCTCGAATCTTTCTTACAAGATCAGAGAAACTCCCAAATAAAATCCATAATAAGAATCTACGACTTGTTTGTCCAGAGCCGGTCTTGTTGAAATTAAGTCCACCGGTTTGGTGATCGTATTCAATGCCGTCGCGCTAATCGGATCCGGGATCAAAAGAGAAGCGTTGTAGTTGTACCCGGAAACGGACGATCTCATCTCGGTGTACTGAAAACCGAACGTAAACTTTAACCAACTGGTTCTGGAAAACGAAAGCCCAGTATCCAATTGATAGCCGGTTCTTTTTACTAAATTTTCTCCGGCAGAACCTGCTGTTTCTGTTACCAGAAAATTCTGAACTCCGTTATAATTTGTAGTTCCATTGGTTTTAAGATGATATTTTCCCAGGGTTTTAAAGTAGTCTGCGCTCGCGTGAAACTGAAAATACGAATTTAGTTTTTTTATGATTCGAAATCCGATCTGCGGTCCGAGCCCTCCGGCTTTTTCCTCCATGTTTCCAAAACCTAAACCACCCGGAAGATTTCCGTATTCTTTGGAATAAGTATCTAAATTTCGAATTCCTAAAGAAGGTCCGATTCTGGTTCCGGAACCGGTTTCAAAAAAATAAAGTAGATTGAGCTGAATATCTGTTCTTCGAAGTTGCGGACCGTAAACGCTGTAGGATTGATTCAAATTCCCCGGAGATGGATTGATGTTGATGGAAGAATAAGAAGGGTTGATTCTAAAATCGAGAAACGTCGCTTCCACTCCAAATTTTTTGGATTCCGTTAAAAACAAAAAACGAATCGGATACGCGGTCTTTGTATTTCCCTGCGGGCTCGAATAGAAACTTCCGGTGTTGTTGATGAGATGAGCGTCAAAACCTCCTACAGCGGCCGCAGAATTGATACTCCGATAAGCCCCGGAGGTATAGAGATACGTATTGGTTTCGTTGGTAGAAACATTTTGTCTTCTCGCTAAGGATTCCGGAACCCAGGTTGCTTGATTAAAGAGAACTGCGATTTCGAAAGTGGCTCCTTTCGGAGATTTACTGAGTTCTTGCTCATGAAGAGTGTTTCTCAATTCTGCAGCTTCCGTTCTCTTTCTTTGGATGTCCAAAATCAACCTTTGTCTTGTGATCGGATCTTGGGCCTTTCCGGCTTTGATTTCCAGTTCGTCCGCTTCTCTTTCCAATTGATCCGGATTTGGTTGAGGCGTTTTGCTTTGAGCAAAAACTCCGGAGGAAAGGAAACCGATTAGAACGAAAAAAACGAGTGGCGTTAAGTTTTGAATTTGCTTCTTCATATAATTTTAGAGTGAGAGTTAGATAAGACGATAGAATCCGAAATTCAAACATTTTTTTCCTAAAAGATGAAAAAGAAAAACATTACAAGATTCTCTCTTTAGAAAATAAAGAAATAGAATGGTTTTAGAGGCGGATACGAAACAAGAACGATCCAACGAGAAAAGTCTGATTCTGAAAAAGAGGGCCTCGATTCTCGCACTTTTGATTTCAGGAACTTTACTCGTCATCAAATCGGGAACAGGTTGGTGGACCGATTCCATTGCGGTCTGGGCTTCCGCCACCGATAGCGGTCTTGATTTTTTAACCTCGCTTATCAATTTATTTGCGATCCTCGTCGCTTCCAAACCGGCCGACGAAGATCATCGATACGGCCATGGAAAAGCGGAAGCGATCGCGGGACTTCTTCAGAGTTTATTTATTTTTCTTTCCGGTTCTTTGATCTTATACAAAGCGATTCATTCTTTTTTTGAACCTCCGAAGGAAATACAAGATCTTCCCGGAATCATCGTGATGGTCTTTTCTTTAGCACTTACGATCTTTCTTGTGATCTATCAAAGATACGTTCTCAAAAAAACGGGTTCTCTTGTGATCTCTGCGGACAGCCTTCACTATTCTTCCGATATTTTGAGCAACAGCGCCGTGATTCTTTCCTTGATCGTTGTAAGAATGACCGGAACGGTTCAGGTCGACTTTATCGTCGGCTCCTTGATTGCATTGTATGTGATCCGGAGCAGCGCTCAGATCTTTCGTTCGAGTGTGGACATTTTGATGGATAAGGACGTTTCCCATTTTTACCGTCCTTCTATCGCTCGAATCATTCATGACTTTAAGCCTGAAGTTTCCGGATTTCAAAAATTAAGAACTCGTTCGGTCGGGGACTTACATATTTTGGAATTTCATATTTCGATGCCCGGTGATTTGACGCTTCATAAAATCAAAGAAATCACCGATGGCCTGGAAGGAAGACTGAAACTAGAATTTCCTTCCATCGAAGTTTGGATTCATCCGATTCCCGTTGTCGAAAGCGGATCTAAAATTAAAAAGGGAATTTGAATTCTTAAAAGTCTTATGAAATAGAACTAAAAAAGAGAGATTATGAATTCTATCAAGTCAGCAGTTTGTGTTTTTTGCGGTTCTCGTACCGGTAACGATCCTATTTATACAAAGGTCGCGCAGGATTTAGGGGCCTTGCTCGTAGAAAAAAATCTCGATCTCGTTTACGGCGGCGCTTCTTGCGGGATTATGGGAACGATCGCGGATGCGGTGATGGATAACGGCGGCTCCGTTTCCGGAATCATTCCTGATTTTCTGACTTTAAAGGAAATCAAACACGATCGTGTGAAAGATCTGATGATCGTTTCTTCGATGCACGAAAGAAAATTTAGAATGTATGAAAAGTCCGCAGGTTTTATCGCTCTTCCCGGAGGGATCGGAACTCTCGACGAACTCGTGGAAATCACAACTTGGAATCAACTCAAACTCATCACAAAACCATTAGGTTTATTGAATATAGACGGTTACTTTGACCATCTCCTCAAGCAGCTGGACAGAATGGTGAAAGACGGATTTATGGATTCGACTACGAAAGAAGCCTTGATCGTTTCGGAGGATCCTTCCGAACTTTTGGATTTGTTAATCCGGAAGTTTTGAAATTTTCTCTTCTCGAAAAATAATCATCAAACCGTGATCTGTTTTTTTTGGAATTTCTCGAAAAGGAAATGAGTTCTTCCGAAATTCTATCTGAGACGGACTTTAAGTCCGTTTTCAAGAAGTTTTTTCGGTTCGATACTTTGTCGGATCAAGGATGATTCTAAGCCTTGGAAGAATCGAATTTTCAACGTGAAACTATTCTTTCTCAGGTTCCGGTTCTAAGATTTGAATCAATTCTTGTTTTCCGGTTTCTTTGGCAAGATCCAATGCCGACTTTCCATCCAAATTTTTTAAGAATGGAGAAGCGTTTTCGTCAAACAAAAGCCGGATGATCGGGATCTGCTCGTGAATCACCGCGATATGAAGGGGAGTGTTTCCTTCTCGGTTGATCGAATTTGGAGGAATTTCGAGTTTAAGAATCGTCCTACAAAGATCTTCGTCTCCGGTTTTTACGGCCTCAAAAAATCTTTCTACGAGAACCTTTTTAAGAATTTTGACTGCGTGATGATATTTCTGTCTTTCCGCCTCTTCCAAACCGGTCTTTCCGGAAGTGTTTACTTTTAGAGGATCGGCTCCGATTGTAAGAAGTCTTTCGAGACATTCTACGCTATCGTGTGAAGCCGCGAGTAAGAGGGCCGTGTTTCCATCTGCATCACGATTTTCTAATATAGATTTGCTTTCTTCCTTTTCTAAAAACAAATCCAAAATTTCAAAATCATTGTGAAGCGACGTAAGATGAAGAATGGTTCTTCCTTCCGAATTCTTCTTTAGAAAATCGGCGTCTTGATCTAAAAGATATTCTACGATCGAAAGATGTCCGAGATCCACCGCGAGAAGAAGGGGAGTATATCCTTCTCCGTTTCGTTCTTCCAGATCGGGTCGCGGCTCTTCGTTTTCGTAAACCAATTCTAAGATTTCTACGTTTCCCGTGCTGACCGCTTTTGTTAGAGGTGTGTTGCCCGCAAAATCCTTCTTACCACAATCGGCGCCGGCACCCAAAAACGTTCTTATCAGGTCTTCGTTTCCAAGATCCAGAGATGTTAGTAGAGGAGTTTCTCCGCGAGAATTGGTTTCGTCGGGATCGGCGCCTACTTCTAAAAGGAGTTCGATGGCTTCTAAATCTAAATTCTTAACCGCCCAGGAAAGAACGCCTGAACCATAGTTGTCCCTATAGTCTTTCAACCAATCGGTAAGAATTTGCTCTCCTTCCATTTCGGAAAGGAGTCTTTTAATTTCTTCATTCTTCCCGGTTTTGACTGCGGAAAAAAGGTCGATCAGTGATTCAGAAAAATCAGTCAGAAAAAATTCTCCAAAAGAGTATAGAATAGAAATAGCGTCGGTATGGAAAACAATAGTCCAATTCCCGGAAATGCCGCCGAAAGCAAAGGTCTAAATCCCATCTGGAGGGAAACGATCGAGGCGGTAATCATCGGAGCCATTCCCGCTTCTAAAACAGCAACTTTTATATGTTTCGGGTTTACTTTCAAAAAGAAATAGCAAAGGAATATCAAAATCGGCGCAAAAAGCAATTTATAAATTAGGCCAATCAAAAGCGCGCTTCCAAAGGAAGTTTCAGATTCTATTTTTTGGGAATCTTTGTTAGGAAACTGCAATTGAAATCCGACCGTAAATAGAGCCATTGGCACCAACGTTTCTCCCAAGATTTTAAACACGGAATGGATCTCTTCCGGGATTGTGAAAAGTCTTAGGGAAAACGAAAAAAGTAAAGCAAGAAACGGCGGGAAAGTAAGGAGCTTCTTCAAAATGGATTTGAAGATTCTTTGATCCTTTCTTTTTTCATTCTCCGGAAGATATCTTACCGCTAAAATGAATCCCGGGATTGCGAGACAAAGAAAGGTTCCGAATTGATCCGCGATTAAGACTGCGTTTGTCACTTCTTCGCCGTAAAACATTCGTAAGATAGGAAGTCCTACGAAAGAAGTGTTTCCGAGTCCGCAACAGAGAGTCACTGCGATTCTGGTATCCACCGTCCAATCCAAGAATTTACCCGCGAAATAAAAGAATACAATCGAAGCTCCGAACACGAACCAAGGCATCAAAGCCAAGTAAGCAAACGAAAATTCTAAGAGCATGGATGGAACGTTCGCTAAGATGAGAGAAGGAAGGGAAACATAGATCACGAAACTTCCTAAAACCTGCGCTGAATTTTCAGGAAGAATTCTCCCGCGTTTGAGTAACCAACCGGCAAAGAGACAAACTGGAATTAAAATAAAATGCGTCATCCGATGACACACTGGAGAGGGGAAAGTATAGGGCAAGAGTTTTAGAAATAGCCCGCTGCCGGAATTGAACCGGCGACCTTTTCATTACGAGGGAAATGCTCTACCCCTGAGCTAAGCGGGCGGAATGATTCCATTCGAGAAAAGAAAGATCTTCGCTACAATCTCCGGAACAACAGGGTTCGATGTTCGTTTTGCAAAAACCGCACTGACCGTGTCCGTGGACGTAAACTACTTCAGAAGATAGATGACAAACGGGACATTCTTTCTTAAGATCCATCTTTTCTCGACTTCTTGAATTCTTTTACCATCATTGCTGTGATGCTGTCAAGAGGTTTCACTTGTTCTTTGAGTTCCGGTTTTTCGTGACGGGAAGAAAACGAATAACAGGAATTCTTAACTCCTCTGTCTTTCATCCACCAGTGACGCCCGATTTCCCTTCTTTCTCGAGCGGGAAGATCGCCTTCATACATTTTATATTCGTCGAATTGTGCGGGAAAGTTTCTTTCTTTTAGATAGAAAGCGTAGGCTGAATGAAAATTCATCGCGGCATTTTGAATCAACTCGTTGATATGAAGACAGCCTAAGGTTTTATCCGCTGGAAAATGATTCATCAGTTTTGTATAAGACATTTCTTCGCCGACTAAGTAATCGTAATTTCGAATCGCGACCGGACAGGTTTCGTAAGGAACCCGTTTTTCTTCCACTCCGGACTTTACGATTTTCATCGTAGTCAAATCCACTTCGAGATAAAGAGTCATATCGTGGTAAGGATCGTATTGGTTTACTTCTATGATACAAAATGGAGGAGATTCTTCCGGAAACCAATAGTATCGACTTTCGTAGTTTCTTTGAAAATCCGTATTCCTAAAACGAATTCTATCTTTGATTTCCTGTAACATATTTATCCAAACCTTGCAATATTCGAAAGAATCCTTTCTAGAAAAAGTATGCTCTAAATTCTTATTGGTTCATCTTTTTAAAACACTCGATTCCCTAAAGAATTTTTTAGGCTTATTTTCAATTGCTTTTTTTACGTTTCCTATTATCTTCAGTCCGGCTTAGATATGACATCCTTCTTTTTAGAAAAATCGTTTATGGTAACCGGCGCCAGTTCGGGAATCGGAAAGGCGCTCGTTTTGGAACTTAACAGAAAGGGAGCCATTGTCGGCGCTCTCGCACGTAGAAAAGAACTTTTAAAAGAGTTAAAAAATGAAGCCGCTTATCCGGATAAAATCATTCCTCTTCCGGGCGACGTTTCCGATTCTTCTCAACTCAAAAAGATTACGGAAGATTTTAGAAAGAAAGTTCGACGCATCGACGGGATCATCCATAGCGCCGGAATCAGCATGAGGGCCCTCGCAAGAGAGACCGAGATGAAAGTTTATGAAAGTCTAATGGACGTAAACTTCTATCCTCTTGTACATCTTTTCAAACTCTGTGAAACGGAACTCAGACAAAATCAAGGTCATTTTGTTGCAGTCTCTTCGCTTCAAGGAAGATTCGCTACGCAATATCGCTCCGGTTATGCGGCGAGCAAACACGCGGTGCAGGCTTTTATGGACAGCGTTCGACTGGAAACTTTCGACAGTGGGATGCACGTTATGACAGTATCTCCGGGTTATGTTAAAACGGACATTTCAGTCAAGGCGTTGTCTTCAGACGGTTCTGCTTATGGAATTATGGATGAAGGAATTAAGAACGGACTTTCAACGGAAGTGGTTGCCGAAAGAATTTTAAAAGCGATCGAGTCCGGTAAAAGAGATTGTTATCCTTCTCAATTTAGAGAATTGTTCGCGTTTTGGGTCAGTAGATTTTCGCCTTCTCTTTTAGATAAACTTTTGAGAAGAGCGAGAGTAACTTAATCTTATCTTCCCGGAAGATCCCAGACAAGACGGATGCCGGCTCTTCGGTCCGTTTTTAAATTGGGAATTCCGCCGAAGGATCTGTGGTAGGACGTTGATTCTTCTTTGTTGGAAGAAAAAGAACCGCCGCGAATTACCTTGTGCATTTTTCCGAACGCGCTTCTTTTGAGAGAATGTCCTTTGTAAGGAAGATAATCCGAGCTCGTCCATTCCGCGACGTTTCCACACATTCCGATCACTCCGTAAGGGCTCGCCGATTTTTTTGCGAGTTCGTAAACTCCGATCGTATCCATACGTTTGCTTTCGATCGTATTACAAAGAACGGGGTCAAAATCGTTTCCAAAAGGATATTCGAGAGGATTGGGATAAAAAGAATACGACTCATCCCGATTGATCATCCAAGTAATTCCGGTTCCTCTTGCGGCCTTTTCCCATTCCATTTCAGTGGGAAGTCGTTTGCCGGACCAACGCGCGTACGATTCCGCCTCTCTGTAAGTAAGTCCGTTCACCGGATGATGCTCTTTTCCGGAGGGATAGATTCCGTTCGGCCAATGCGGAGGCGGCGGGTTATTCGTCTCTTTTAAGAATTTTGAATATTCTTGATTTGTAACTTCGTATTTATCTATGTAAAACGAGGAGACGTCCTGGAGATTTCCACGATCCGGTTTAAAATAGAACGGATTGTAAGTGTCTTCGGATGCGTCGTTACCTTGTCCGTGTAAGAAAAATCCCATAGACTCATAAAACAATTCTCCGTTTTGTTCGTAACCGCCGGAAACGAGAACCATTTCTTTTCCATCTTTCGGATGTCTGAGTTGTTTTATCGGCCTCGTCCTTCTTCTTTCATCCGTAAAAAACGCTCCGGGTTCCACATAGGCAACTTCTTGTTTGTAGTCTTGGATAAAGGTTCCTGCGGCAAGGAGACTTTCCGGAACGCCTGCGTTTGCGGTAAAAGATCCAAAGAGTTCTACTTCGTTTGCTTTTCTTCCGCGAGAAGTGGATTGATAAGCGACAGAGATTTGGCGGATCGAGAACAAGCCGATTTCCTTTTCGGGATTGGTTTGTAAAACGGGATACTCTTGTTTTCTCGCGAGAATGGCTTTGATTTCCTCTTCTTCCTTTCCGTAAAAAACCGATCCTCTGCGAATTCGAATTTTTACTTTTCCTTTTCCTCGGTAGACGGCTTCGACTTCACCTTTCCAGAAAGGCACCATTCTCAAATTGAGAGATTGGTCTTCTTGGTCTTGAGGGAAGAGCATTGCCGATTCCGTTCCGATCCAAAAAATAAAAAGAAGAATGAGCAATTTTGAAAATGTAAGAATGCGTTGTCGGATCATATTCTCGAATCGTTCCGGAAAGATTTGGATTCTTCTTAAATCTTCGGCAAAAATCGTACGCTTCAAAGGAGAATTTTAGGGGGAAAGTGGATTTTGAGAATTTCGTCTTTAGAGACGGATTTAGGATTGCAAGAGGATTTTTGGTCGATCCACTTGTTCCGACAAACTAATAGGCTTCTGAAAAACACTTGATTACGGACTTTAAGTCCGTTGCTCATAGGATTTCGAAGATTCTTATCTTGATTCAATCGGAAATCAAAGAATTTTTTTGTAGGAACTCCTAAAAAGAAAAACCCCGTCTTTGTAAGGACGAGGTTTTGAAAGTTTCTTTTTGGTTTAAGAAGTTCTTATTTCTTCTTTGCTTTGTAAGGAGGAGGACCTGATTTTTTATTTCGATCCCCGCCACCGGCTCCTCCGGCGCTTCTTCCGCTGCCGCCACTTCCCCCGAACTTGGAACGTGAACCTCCGCCCGCGCCACCTCCACTCGGTCTTCCGGAATAGCTTCGATCACGATTGTAACCGCCGGATTTACGTGAAGGTTTTCTATCGTCGAAACGTTGCTCGGCTTCGAACTTAACACTCGCGTCAAAGGTTCCGCTATCCTTGTGAATCGTAAGTTTGAAAAGGGCAGCTGCGATATCAAGAGCTGTGTATTCGGTTCCCATCAATCTTTCGATCTGATTTACGTATTCGCTTAAGTGACCGCCGTCTACGAGACCTCTGATCTTGGTTGTATAAGAATGGATTTTTGTTTCTTCAAGATCGTCTAACGTTGGAATTTTTCCAGGTTCGATTTTTACGCCGTTTGCACGTTCGATTTTCTTGAGATTGTAGATTTGTTTTCCAACGATAAAAGAGAATGCGATTCCTTTTTTACCGGCTCTTCCCGTTCTTCCGATTCTATGGACGTAGTCTTCTCCATCTCTTGGAAGGTCGTAATTAAAAACCGCTTCGACGTTGTTTACGTCGATTCCTCTTCCCGCCACGTCGGTTGCTACGAGGATCTCGACGGTTCCGTTTCGAAAACCGTTCATCACTTTGTCTCTTTGTTTTTGGTTGAGATCTCCATGGAGACCTTCCGCAAAGTAGCCGCGCGATTTTAATAATTCGACTAACGTGTCGACTTGCGCTTTTGTATTACAAAAAACGAGAGCGAGTTTGATGTTTCTGTGTTCGATCAATCTTGCGAGGGCTTCGCCTTTTGCGCTTTCTTGAATTTCAAAATAGATTTGTTCGATTTTTGGAGCGCTTAGTTTTTGATGAGTAACGTCGATGATCTGAGGACTTTTTTGAAAACGTTTCATCATATTCAAAATGTCGTCGGTCATAGTTGCGGAAAACATGATTGTCTGACGTTCCGCAGGAGTGTCTTTCAGGATGATTTCCATATCATCTCTAAACCCCATGTCCAACATTTCGTCAGCTTCGTCTAAAACTACAATTTTGATTTCGTCGAGACGTAGAGAACCGCGTCTCATGTGATCCATCATTCTTCCCGGCGTTGCGATTACGATCTGAGGATTCTTTCTTAGAGCTCTTAACTGTCTGTCGATTTCTTGACCGCCATAAATCGGAACGACTTCGAAGTTTCCTTTGTATTTCATCAGCTTTCTAAATTGTTCACTGACTTGAATTACAAGTTCTCTAGTCGGACAGAGGATCAATGCTTGGAGGCTTTTAGAATTTACTTCCAACATTTCGATCGTTGGAATTGCAAATGCGGCCGTTTTACCGGTACCAGTTTGCGCGTGTCCGATGATGTCTTTTCCTTTTAGGATGACCGGGATTGCATCCGATTGAATCGGAGAGGCTTCTTCAAAACCCATTTCTGCAATTGCATTTTGGATTTCGGTGGATAAGTTTAGTTCGCTAAACTTGAGTTTCTTCATAGATGTTCCTTTCAAAGTATTGAATCATCCCATATTCCGGGAACCTCTAATACTTTGAATTTTCAAGATGAACTATCCGGAAGATCAAAAAGCCAATTAAAACGAGAGGAAGGCTGGAATCAGGAGATATTTTGTGTCTCTGCGTAGATAAGACACGCTGTATTACTACAGTTTAAAAATGGCCTATTTTTACAAGGACAAAAGAACGGATAGAATTTCGTTTTGATTCCATTTTTCGAATTCATCAAACAAAACAATATTGGAGAAAAGAAGATTTTTCCTGAATGGATCAAAGAAGCGTAATTACTTACACAGGTAACTTCAAAAATTCTTATATAATTGAAAGAGATCGGAAGAATCATCTCTATTCGGGAAGAGTTTAGAGATGATTCTTAGAGATTGTTTATTTCAGAATCGATTTAGAATTGAGCCGTCATCGAAAGATATGCGAATTGAGCCTGAGGTAGAAAACTTGTTTTTCTAAATTCGGGAGAAATCGAATCGTCGTTTACTTTTCCTCGAATCGCATCGCCCGCAAAAATCCAACTGTAACCCAACGCCCAAATGATGTCTTTGTATTTGAGAGTATAGACCATATCGATTTCTCTGAATAAGTTTTTTCCTAACGTTCCTACTCCTCTTTGTGATTCGGCGCCTTTCTCACTTTGTAGATACGGATTCTTAAAACGATCGTTTGTATAAGATTCCGTGCTCGCGCCTTCTTTGAGAGTTCCAGTGATATCATACCAACCGTCTTGAAGTTTTTGTTTATCCACGACCCAATAGGCGAGTCTTAACTTTCCTTTTTCGGCCCCATCCCAGGTGAGATTTACGGACTTGCCGATCATGTTGACCCAACTTACTTGGTCCGCTTCTCCATAAAAGATATGGTTGGAATGAAATAAATTGGAGAAGGTCGCAACTTTACCATCTTTGCGATTCGGATCTCCGCTGGCAACGTCATACTCTGCACCAAGTCGAAATGAGCCGATGGTATAACCCATATCCAATGCGTAAGCATAGGCGTCGTAAGCTTGTCTTTCTTTATATAAACTTTTAGTAATGGTCTGTCCTGTGAGAGGATCCACGGTGGAAACGTTTGTGTTTAACGAGTCCCAACCCGGAGTCACGTTCCAACCGGTTTTTCCTGTTTGAGCCGAATACTCAAAAGAGAAATCAAGCGGAGTTTCCGATTTTTTATCCTTCGTTGTTTTATTAGAAATTCTGAATCCGAATGTATGAAGTTGATCGTATCTGGAATCGCGAGGAACCGTTTCCGGATTTGCAAGTAAAAGGATTGTAGAATTATTCTGCGGTAGCCATTTCTTATAGAGACCGATGTAATACGCATCCAAGTGAAGATGTTTTGAGAATTTAATCGTGTTATAAAATCCGGTGAAAGTAGAATCGCCTTGTTGTTGTTTCGGAATATCGGCCGAAAGTTTACAAGGAGTGTTCGTATTAGCAGGACAATTGTACTGAGTCGGGAATGAATTTTTTTTACCGAGTGAAGTACTGTTACCGACGATATCGGAATCTTGTTCTCCTACGATCATAACCCATGCATGTGAGGAAAAAAATTCTTGATCCAATTTAAAACGAAATCCGTTAAAACTCCTTCCGACGTTCGTCCAATCCAGCGCACCAACAAGTCTTTCGTCTCCGTATTTTAGGATTTGTCTTCCCGCCTGTAACGTGACCGGACCCAATAATTCCTTAGATTCGATCCAGGCTTCTCTTATGCCGACGGATTGTCTTGTGTTATCGTTTGCAGTATCCAAACCCGAATAGGAACCTTTTTCTCCTCCCCAGAGCGCGGAATCCTGCAAAGTGATTCTTACTTTTGTTTTTTCTGAAATGTCTTTTTCCAACCAGATCTGAGCTTTTGCGCCGACAAAAGAAGTATTATCATTTTTGAATCTATCAAAATCATAATTGTACTTCGCTTCCGGGCGAATTCGTATCATACCGCCGAATTTGATCGTTTCAAACCAAGGTAATTCTTTTTTCGGTTCTTTGGGAAGAATCGGTTCCTGTTTTTCAGGAGTTGCAGGTTGGCTCGTAATCGTGTTGTTTGGAACGTTAGATGGTGTTGCTTCCGTTTTTTCCTGAGCTTGAATTGCGATAGAAAAGGAAACAAACGAGAGAAATAAAAGAGCTACGGCTCTTGTTTTGTGAGATTTCAATTTCGGACCCTTTAAAATTTATTTTTTTGAAATTCATTTTTCGCTTATACTCGTCACTAAATTGGATTTTAGAATCTTGGAAACTTCCGGTCTACAGCTTCCGCATCCGGTTCCCGCTCCGGTTGCCTTTCCAAGTTCTTCTATTGTTTTGATTCCGTTTTTGATTTCTTCGCAGAGATTTCCTTCTCCGACCCCGTTGCAGGCGCAGACTAATTTTCCAATCACCGGTTTTCTGGGAGTCGAAGTTCCGGAGAGAAGTTGTTCTCTTCTTTCTCCGAGTTCTATACCGCTTGAAATCAATTCTCTAAATTCTTGAAGATTGGATTTGTCGCCGATCAAAATGGCTCCGACCAGCTTATCCGCCTTTATAATGCATTTCTTATATTTTCTTTTTTTACGATCTAAGAATACGATCTCTTCGTATTCTCCGGAGGGATCCTCTGAAATATCCATCGGAGTTTCCGCTAAACGAAGGGAAACCAAATCCAATTCCGGAATCTTAAGAAGATTGGAATGAACCGATCCTTTGTAAAAATCGAACGCGTAACCGTAGATATGATGAGCCGCGATTTTGGACTGATCTTCGGTCGCCGCTACGGTTCCATAAAGTCCGGAGGCGTGTTCAGCGACTTCACCGATTGCATAGATGTCCGGATCGGAAGTTCTAAGATACGGATCTACGAGAATTCCATGTTTGCAATCAAGGCCGGCGGCCATTCCCAATTGAAGATTCGGGGAAGTTCCCGTAGCGAAAACGATTCCATCCGGTTCGATGATTTGACCGTTGCTAAGTTTTACGTTTTGAACCTTAGAAGTTCCTTTGATCTTTGCGATTTCGGTTTCAAAAATGATTTCGATTCCTCTGGATTCGATTTCTTCTTTTAGAATTTGAGAAGCGGTCGGATCCAGTTGTTTCGACATGAGCCGATCCGTACGAACTAAAACGGTAACTCGTACATGCAGAGATTTTAATGCGGCCGCGACTTCTAAACCGAGTAATCCGCCGCCTACGATCAAAACGTGAGAATCTCTTACAAAAAATCCTTTGATTCTTTCTGCGTCCTCTTTGGCACGAAGACAAAAGATTCCTTCCATTTCTTTTTTGATCGTGCTTGGAACGTTAGGCGAGCTTCCAGTAGCAAAAATCAACTTGTTGTAGGAATATACGTTCCCCTCGAGGTCTTTGACAACTTTTCCTTCCGGATGAATTTGAGAGACTTCGGTATCGGGAAGGATTTTAAAATTCCAAGATTGAATTTCTTCTTCCGTGATCCCCATGAGATCGCCGAATTCTTTTTCACCGCTGATCAAATCGGGAAGAAGGATTCGATTGTAGAACGGATTTTTTTCCTTACAAAGAACCGTGATTTCGCTTTCGCTGTCCAAGGCGCGATAGTGTTTTAGAAACGCGAGGGTTCCATTCCCTCCGCCTATGATGAGGATTTTTTCTTTTTCTTTTCGATAAATACGAACGTTGACCGCTGAAATTTTAAATCCGGGTTGTTTTGAAAAAGGATCAAAGGCTCCGCTCGTCAAATTGTTAGCGCGGGAATCGTCTCTTCCCAGTTTTTTTCCCCAGTGCATCGGAAGAAAAACTACACCTTCCTTGATGTCTTCCGTGATCGCCGCTCTTACGCGAACCCTTCCCCTTGCATTTGCAACTTCAACGATCGATCCTTCTAAGATCTTTCTTGCCTTTGCATCCTTAGGATGAATTTCCAAAAAAGGCTCTCGTCTGTGTTCGTTGAGTTTACGCACTTTTCCGGTGCGGGTCATCGTATGCCACTGATCTCGGATTCTTCCGGTAGTTAAGATCAAAGGAAATTCTGAGTTTGCTTTTTCAGAAGAATCTTCCGGATCCACCGCGTGAATCTTCGCCTTGCCATTAGGTCGGTAAAATTTATGATCCGTGAATAAACGTTCGGTGCCTCCGTGATCCTTTGTCGGAAACGGCCACTGAACGGATCTTCTTTCCTTTAAAATATTATAATCTAGTCCTGCGATATCGATGTTAGTTCCTTTTGTTAAGCGACAATGCTCGTCAAAAACTTCTCCTTCGTCTTGAAACGCAAAGGAAGAATGAAATCCCATCTTGATCGCGAACTGATTGAGGATCCAAGTGTCCGGTTTTGCTTCACCCGGAGGATTTATGATCTGCGGGAGATAAGTAATTCTTCTATCCGAGTTTGTCATCGTTCCTTGTTTTTCCGCCCAACCCGCAGCAGGAAGAATCACGTCCGCAAAAGGGATCGCGGAAGAATCTTTGGAAATATCTTGAACGACGACTAATTCCGCTAAACGAAGTCCCGATTCTACAAGACGAGCGTCGGGAAGACTTACGGTTGGATTGGTACAGATAATCCAAATCGCTTTCATCTTTCCGCTACGAAGGTGTTCGAACATTTCCGTCGCGCTATATCCCGGTTTTTCTTGGATGGAATTTACTCCCCAGAATTGCGCTACTTCGGCTCTGTGTTGCGGATCGGCTAAGTTTCTATGTGCAGGAAGAAGATTACAAAGGCCGCCTACTTCACGACCGCCCATTGCATTCGGTTGTCCGGTAAGTGAAAATGGACCTGCACCCGGTTTTCCAATTTGACCCGTGAGAAGAGATAGATTGAGGAGTGCGAGATTCTTATTGACTCCGATCACGCTTTGATTGAGTCCCATAGCCCAAAGAGAAAGAAATCCCTTGGAGTTTCCGATGATCTCGGCGGCTGTGTAAATTTGTTCGGAGGGAATATTGCAAAACTTCGCACATTCCTCAACGCTTACCGAAAAAACTTTTTGCTTTAATTCTTCAAAGCCTTCTGTATGATTTTTTAGAAATTCGGAATCGATTCTGTTTTGTTCGATAAGAATTCTCGCTATCGCGTGAAAGAGATGGATATCGCTTCCAGGAAGAATCTGAAGATGAAGATCCGCGTCTTCGCAGCTCTCAGTTCTTCTCGGATCGACAACGATTAACTTTACGTTTGGATCGGATTGTTTTCTTGCTTCGATTCTGCGAAACAAAATCGGGTGACACCAAGCGGGATTCGCACCGGCGACTAAAAAACAATCAGCTAATTCTATGTCTTCGTAACTGATAGGAACGCTATCTTCACCGAGGGCCATCTTATAACCTACAACGGCTGAACTCATACAAAGTCTTGAGTTTGTATCTATATTATTGGTTCCTAAAAAACCTTTTGCGAGCTTGTTGACTACGTAATATTCTTCGGTTAACAATTGCCCTGAAACGTAAAAGCCCACCGAATCGGGCCCGTGTTCTTGAATGATTCTTTTGAAATCTTGTGAAACTCGATTGAGAGCCGAGTCCCAATCCGTTCTGATCTGCGGAGAAAAACGATCGCTTCGCATCATCGGATACAATAAACGATCGGAACGATCCAATACGGAATAGTTTAAGTTCATTCCTTTGGAGCAAAGCATTCCACGATTCGCGGGATGACTTGGATCTCCTTCTACTTTCAATTCATAATCGGAATGTTTGTGTACAAGTACTCCACATCCAACACCACAATAAGAACAGGTCGTAGAATACGTCTCTGAATGATTCACTTCCAAACTTATGCAAGAATGATACCAAAGATCAAACTGAGTTCATTTATAAAAAAGAAGTACCGAATGTAGATCCTTCTCAATGCTAAGGGAGCAGTTCCGAGCAATTTTTTATTTTTTCAATCCTTGTAACGCGAATGAAACAAAGCCTTCTTATCGTCTCGATTGATAAACGAAATGGAAAAAATACTCAAGTATGTACCGAATGCCCAATTTATAAACAGCGAATAACGTGTATTCAAATTTGCGAACTGAGGGAATTCAAATGCGAACAAGTCGAGTACATTTCTTCCAATCCGCGTTTTAACACCCATAAGCTGAGGGTAAATGGCGATTCTAAATAAAACTTAGATCTGGTACGGTTTTTGCTCTATATAAACTGGGAACTTCTCTTTAAAGTTCGCACACTTAGAAGGAAAATTGTAAATGAAAAAGTTTAAAGAATTTTTATCTGCCGGTCACTTTCCAACCTTACTTAGCTCTTTTCTTTATTTCGATTTTAGCTTTATGGTTTGGATGCTCTTAGCCGCTCTCGGCGTTTTTCTTGCCGAGGAATTCAAATTGAGCCCGGCTCAAAAAGGATTGATGGTCTCCATACCGCTGTTAGGCGGAACCTTGCTTAGAATCCCGATGGGTTTATTGTCCGATCGTTTTGGATCTCGTAAGGTTGCGTTGATTGGAATGCTCGTTACGATGGTCCCACTGGTCTTAGGATGGCAGTTTGGAAATTCTATGACTGAAGTTTATGCAATCGGATTATTGCTCGGAGTTGCCGGTTCCAGTTTTGCGGTCGCACTTCCTCTCGCAAGTAGAAGTTATCCCGCCAAATATCAAGGTTTGGTAATGGGAATTGCGGGCGCGGGAAATAGCGGCTCCGTCTTTGCTACCTTGTTTGCTCCCGATATCGCGCGTTCTTTCGGTTGGCACGCCGCTTTCGGACTCGCGTTGATTCCGATGAGTTTAGTGTTTATATTCTTTTTCTTTTTTGCAAAAGAAGACGAAATCAAACCTTCCGGAAAGACGATTTTGGAATATCTTGCTCCTATCAAATCCGGAGACGCCCTGGTTTTCAGTTTTCTATACAGTATCACATTCGGTGGGTTTGTAGGACTCGCGAGTTTTCTTCCGATGTTCTACTACGACCAATATGGAGCGGATAAAGTTACCACGGGACTCTACACGACCTATTGTATTATTGGTGCGAGTATGGTCCGTCCGTTTGGCGGTTATCTTTCCGATCGATTTGGAGGAGCTTCTGTTTTGATCGTAGTTTTGATCGCGGCTTCTCTCATTCTTTTTGGAATTTCGACACTTCCCGCGTTAGGCGTCATTTTACCTCTTTTTGTTCTTCTGATGCTTTGTTTGGGTTTGGGGAACGGTTCTGTTTTTCAATTGGTTCCTTCCCGTTTTAAAAAGGACATCGGTATCATCACCGGCTTTGTCGGAGCTTTCGGTGGATTCGGAGGTTTTCTCGTTCCGAATCTATTGGGTTCTTTGAAGTCTGCTTGGGGAACTTATGCCGCCGGATTTACCGCGCTTGCGTTTATCGTGCTCGTTGCGGCGGCCGTCTTATACGGAACGAACTTCTACGTGTGGAGTAAATCTCCGGACGAAGCGGACTTGGGAATGGAATCCGCTTAACTGAAAATTTTTCCGGAGAAATAAAAATGTCGAAACAAAAATTAGTTATTATTGGAAATGGGATGGTGGGACATCGTCTTGCCGAAAAGATTATCGAGTTTGGCGGAAATGAAAAGTATGAAATTCTAATATTCGGAGAGGAGCCTAGACGTGCTTACGATCGAGTACATCTCTCCGAATATTTTACCAATCGTTCCGTTGACCCGCTCTATCTTTCTAAAGAGAATTGGTATTCCGAAAATAAAATCGACTTACACCTGAAAGAAAAGGTGATATCGATCGATACAACTTCTAAAAAAATCGAAACGTCCTTCGGAGATTTTTATCATTTCGATAAACTCGTTTTAGCGACCGGTTCGGCTCCTTTTGTCCCTACCTTTGAAGGGATTGATAAAAAGGGGGTATTTGTTTATCGTACGATCGAGGATTTGGAACAAATCTTAGAATACGGTAAGTCTGTTCAAAAGGCAACCGTGCTTGGCGGCGGTCTCCTCGGTTTGGAAGCTGCAAAGGCTCTTGTCGATATGAATTTGAAAACTGACGTCGTCGAATTTGCTTCTCGTTTGATGCCGCGTCAGTTGGATGAGGCGGCTTCTTCGATTCTTAAATCTAAAATCGAAGAGCTGGGTGTTTTGATTCATCTGGAAAAAAATACAAAACGGGCATTTGGAGATTCTTCCATTGCGGGTTTGGAATTTGTAGACGGATCCGTTTTAGAAACGGAAATGCTCGTTGTTTCCGCGGGTATCAGACCGAGAGATGAGTTGGCGAAGTCTTCCGGAATTTCAGTGGGCGAGAGAGGCGGAATTCTCGTGAACGATTCTTTGGAAACGAATGTTTCAGGAATCTATTCTATTGGAGAATGCGCGCTTCACAAAGGTATGATCTACGGTCTTGTCGCTCCCGGATACGAGATGGCCGAGATCGTAGCGCATAATCTTTGTTATACGGCAGATTCTTCTAAACAATATGCAGGTTCCGATCTTTCTACAAAATTAAAACTGATCGGAGTGGACGTCGCTTCTTTTGGAGACGCGCTGGGCCAATCCAAACATATACCAATCGCATTCAAAAATCCTCTTACGGGTATTTATAAAAAGTTAGTAGTCTCGGAAGACGGAAAAACTCTTCTGGGGGGAATTCTCGTGGGAGACGCGAGCGCTTACGGCAATCTTCTTGCGCTCTATCTGAATAAGATCGAACTTCCGGCTGAACCCGAAAGTCTTATCGTCGGATCCGTTTCCGCCGAATCGTCGTTTGGCGCCGGATCTTTACCGGATGAAGCGAAGATCTGTTCTTGCAACAACGTTTCCAAAGGAGACATCTTAAGCGCGATTCGAAATCAAGACTGCCTGGAAATGGGTTCCTTGAAAGAATGTACGAAAGCGGGAACCGGTTGTGGCGGTTGTACTCCGCAAGTAAACTCTCTTCTCAAAGGAGAATTGAAAGCGCTTGGAAAAGTAGTAACCGAACATCTTTGCGAACACTTTGCTTATTCCAGACAAGAACTCTTTCAAGTGATCAAAGTCAAAAAATTGAAAACGTTCGAAGAGGTTCTGACCAGCAGTGGAAAAGGATTGGGTTGCGAAACGTGTAAACCTGCGGTTGCTTCCATTCTCGCGAGTTTATGGAACGAAACGATCGTACATAAAAAACACAGAGAGATCCAAGATACGAATGATAAGTATTTAGCAAACATTCAGAGAGGTGGGACGTATTCCGTTGTTCCGAGAATTCCCGGCGGAGAAATCACTCCTGAGAAACTCATCGTCATCGGAGCCGTTGCAAAAAAATTCAATCTCTATTGCAAGATTACCGGCGGTCAAAGAATCGATCTTCTCGGTGCAAGGATGGAAGACCTTCCCGATATCTGGGGCGATCTCGTGGACGCAGGTTTTGAAAGTGGACACGCTTACGGAAAAGCAATGAGAACCGTAAAGAGTTGCGTAGGTTCTACTTGGTGTAGATACGGAGTACAAGACAGCACGTCCTTTGCAATTCGTATCGAAGAACGTTATCGTGGGATTCGTTCTCCTCATAAATTGAAGGCGGCAGTTTCCGGTTGTATTCGTGAATGTGCAGAAGCGCAGAGTAAGGACTTTGGAATCATCGCTACTGAAAAAGGATGGAATCTTTATGTCGGCGGGAACGGCGGAGTTACTCCGCAGCACGCGCTCTTGTTGGCCGCCGATATCGACGAAGACACCTGTATCAAATACATCGATCGTTTTTTAATGTTCTACATTAGAACCGCGGACAAGTTGACTCGCACCGCAGCTTGGCTCAAACAACTGGAAGGCGGAATCGATTATCTCAAAGACGTGATCATCAACGATCGTCTCGGAATCAACGAACAACTCGAAGCCGAAATGCAAACGCTCGTCGACAGTTACCACTGCGAGTGGAAAGCCGTTGTGGATGATCCTGAAAAACAAAAGAAATTCAAACACTTTGTAAACAGCGATCAGCCGGATGCAAACGTTCAGTTCATCGAAGAACGCGGTCAAATCCGTCCTGTGGATTGGGTAAAAGAAGAAATTTCAGTTTAATAGAGGAGGAAGGAGTTTTCATGGAAACAGCGTTTGTAGAAAAAATTTGGATCGAAATCGCTCCGGTCTCCGAATTCTCCCAAGATGGGGGAACGTGCGCCAAGGTTGGAGACGAACAAATCGCAATTTTTCATTTCCAACAAGGAGATGAGTGGTATGCTTGTGAGAATCGCTGCCCGCATACGGGAGACATGGTCTTATCCAGAGGACTTACCGGAGACTCGAAAGGGGAACCGAAGGTTGCCTGTCCATTGCACAAAAGATCGTTCTCTTTAAAAACGGGAGAATGTATCTCTGGAGATTCTTATACGGTTCGTACCTTCCCTGTGAAAGTGGAAGATGGAATGGTTTATCTCGCAGTCGACTCTTCCTTGGTAGCGAAAGAATGAGTTAAGAGGTATGGTGTATGATACGCGACGGTTTTGGAAGGAGTTTTCAAACTCTAAGAATCAGTCTTCTGGATCGTTGCAATTTTGCCTGTACCTACTGCGTGGATGAAGACGTCCGTTTGTCCCGGAAGAATTCTTTTTTGGAAGTGGATGAATGGATTCGTATCGTTCACGAACTTCATTCTTTGTTACATTTAAAAAAGGTAAGACTTACCGGAGGAGAACCGACTCTTTATCCGCACTTGAAAATTCTCGTTCGGGAATTGAAGAATTTAGGAATCCCGCAAATTTCTCTGACCACGAACGGTTCGATTCTTTCGAAACAAGCATCGGATCTAAAAAACGCGGGATTGGATTCGATCAACGTTTCTCTGGATGCGATGACGTCGGAATCCTTTCAAACGATGAGTCGACGTTCTGCTTTTAAGCAGACTTTGAAGGGGATTGATGCAGCGGTGGATTCCGGACTAAAGGTTAGAATCAATTGCACTTTGGTAAGAGGAAAAAACGAAGATCAGATCATTCCAATTCTTGAATATTCATGGAATAAAGGAATTCTTCCTCGATTTTTGGAGCTGATGAAGATGGGTTATTTACAAAATTCGGATACAATCCCCATCTTTTCTCAAAAGGAAATTTTAGATCGTGTGGAAGAGCACTACGGAACTTTGACTCCTCAAACGAGAAAGTTATCTTCCACCGCAAATTATTGGAATACTGAAAACGGAAATTCTTTCGGTATCATTGCAAACGAGTCCGCTCCTTTTTGCAGCGATTGTGATCGTCTTCGTTTGGACAGTAAGGGAAGTCTTTACGGTTGTCTGAGTTCCTCCACTGGGTTTCCGTTACCGAAGCTCAGGGAACAGGGAATCGATATGGAACAGATTCTTATCTTGGCGTTACGTCAGAAACAAGACGTTCGTTTTAAGGGAAGCGATCTTACGATGATGGCAATCGGAGGTTGAAGATGGAAGTGGCGGTAAAAACATTCGGAATCTTAAAAGATCACTTTCAATCCGACTTCGTATTAAATTTAGAATCTCCGGTTCGCGTTTTGGACGTGGTGGACGAGATGAGAAAGAAAAAGCCGGAAACGAGTCAGATCCTGGAAGTATCTCTTTGGGCGGTTCAGGACAAGATGGTCGGAGCCGATCGAATCGTAGTTGAGGGAGAAACCGTTTTGATTCTTCCTCCTTTGAGCGGAGGTTGATATGTATCTTCAAGAAGAACCGATCGATCTAAACAAAATACTTTCTCAAGGACACGATCCTTCCTGTGGAGCGGTTGTGTTATTCAGCGGGGAACCCAGAGATACCGCGAACTCGAACAAACAAGTGACACATTTATTTTACGAAGCTTACGCGCCGATGGCGGAGCCGATGATCGCGAAAATATTAGAAGACGCGATCGAAGTCTTTCATCTAAAAAAAGCGATCTGTGTTCATAGAACCGGAACGGTCTATCCGGAAGAATCTTCCGTTTGTGTAATTACCGCTTCTTCTCATCGTAAAGAAGCTTACGAAGCCAATCGATATATCATAGATCGTGTCAAACACGAAGTTCCGATTTGGAAAAAGGAATTTTATTCCGATCAAACTTCCGAATGGACTCTCAATTGTGCGGGCTGTGCGGCCGGGGCAACAGGACATGAACGTTATACGCCATTGAAGGTGAATCGATGACGGAACGAAAACCGAAAGGACTCGTTCTATGCGGAGGAAACTCCAGCAGAATGGGAAGGGACAAGGGATTACTCTCGACGGAAGGAAATCTTTGGGTCGATGAGAGAGTTGAAACCTTGTCTCCGTTTACCGACGGTTGTCTGATTTCGATTCGGGCTGAACAAAGGACCGAATACACTAAACTAATTTTAGATAGAGAATTTGTGGAAGATTTCTACGAAAACATCGGGCCGATGTCCGGCATTCTTTCGGCCCACGATCTCTACCCAAATGAGGATTTTCTGGTCCTTGCCTGCGACATGCCTTCTCGCGATCCTTGGATATTTTCCGAGTTATTAAACTTATACAATTCAAACCCCGGAAAGAAGAGTTATTTTTTTACACTGGAAGGAAAAGTCGAACCCTTTCCCGCTATCTACACTTCCGAATTGTTAAACGAAGTCGGTTTAAAAATAAAAAAATCCGATTTCAATCCGTCTCCGAAAAATATTCTCGAAAGATCGAACGGAATCGGATCGGACGTTCCGAAGGAACATTTTAGAGCATTCTTAAATTATAATACTCTTACGGATTTGACCGTAGCCGGAAATTCAAAATGAATCCGAACTATGGAAAAGTTTATCTCGTCGGCGCGGGACCGGGAGATCCTGAATTGCTGACAAGAAAGGCGGTTAAAGTTCTTCGCCAAGCGGACGTCGTTTTATATGACGATCTCGTTGCTTCTCGAATTCTGAGAATGTGCCGTAAGAAAACCGAGTTGATCTATGTCGGCAAACGACTGGGACAACACAGTTGCCAACAGACAGAGATCAATCAAAAGCTCGCCGATATGGCCCTTCAATACAAGGTCGTAGTACGTCTGAAAGGCGGAGACCCTTCCGTTTTTGGAAGAGTGGGCGAGGAAGTAGAATCTCTTTTGTCGCTCGGAATCGAATGTGAGATCGTAGCCGGTATTACTACGGCTTCCGGCGCCGCCGCTCATCTCGGATTTCCTCTGACACATCGAGAGTATTCTAAAGAAATTTTATATTTATCCGGGCACGGAAAGAATGGAAAAAATTCCGAGAGTTTTAAAAATCTTTCCTGTGAAGGAAAAACTCTCGTAGTTTACATGGGTTTGAATTCTTTAGAAGAGATTGTGGATGATTTGATCTCTTGCGGAAACTCGGAGACGGTTCCGGTTGCGATCATAGAAAATGCAACCTTAGAATCGCAAAGAATGATCACCGGTACTTTGGGTAGTATTCAATGGATCGCGAAAGAAAAAGAAGTGCGATCTCCGGCTTTATTGATCATTGGAAGTATAGTTCATTTTTATTTGGAAATGGATTCTCTTCGATCGCTTATCCACCGTCCGTATTCTCTCAGTTAGGACAAAAGAATGATCGACATCACCGAAAAAAAAATCAGCCTCCGATCCGCGGTGGCTGAGGGGTTTGTATATTGTAATCCTGAAACGTTAAAAAGAATTCGCGAGAATACCCTCCCCAAGGGAGATCTTTTCGGAATTGCAAAAGCAAGCGGACTTCTTGCTTCTAAAAAAACATCCGATCTCATTCCTCATTGTCATCCGGTAAACATCGATTTTTTTGATCTTTCATTCGAACTTGTAGAAAAGGGAGTTAAGATTACCGCGACCGCAAAGTCGATCGGAAAGACCGGAATCGAAATGGAAGTTTTAACCGGACTCAGTTTGGCGGCGTTGACGATCTATGATCTTCTCAAACCGATTGATAAACAATTAGAAATATCCTCCATACGGTTGCTCGAAAAAAAAGGCGGTAAGAGCGAAGTCCAATTTTCAAAGTTTGCGGAAGGTTCGAAAGCAGCGATTTTAGTTTGTTCGGATTCCACCTTTGCAGGTAAACGAGAGGATAGCTCAGGTAAGGTCATTGAAAGTATATTAAAAGATGCGAATGTTTTAATTCACGAATATACGATTGTTCCGGACGAACCGAACGAGATTCGTAAAAAAATCGAGGACTGGGTAGCCTCCGGCGTAGATCTAATCGTCACGACCGGAGGAACCGGATTGGGTCCGAGGGACAATACTACGGATACGGTAAAAAATCTTTTAGATCAGGAAATTCCCGGAATCGCCGAGGCGATGCGTTCCTTTGGACAAGACAGAACTCCTTATGCGATGCTTTCCCGTTCTCTCGCAGGGAGAATCAAAAAGACTCTGATCGTTTGTGTGCCCGGCAGTTCGAACGGAGCAAGAGAAAGTCTTAAGGCGATCTTTCCTGCGATCTTTCACGCGAAGAAGATGATGAGAGGAGAAGGTCATTGATCTCGATCGAGGAAGCTCTTTCTAAAATTCTCGAGGAAGTTTCAAAAGCAGAATCGGAATCGGTAGCTCTAAGAGAAAGTTTAGGAAGAACTCTTTCCAAAGACATATACGCGGATCGAGACTATCCGCCTTTTCACCGTTCTACGATGGACGGTTATGCGATCAAAAGCGCCGATTATGATTCTTCAAAAATCTATCATTGTAAAAAAGAAATCTTTGCTGGAATGGAATCCAACTTGGATCCGGGCGAAGAAATCGTGAAGATCATGACGGGAGCTCCCGTTCCGGAAGGTTTGGACGCGGTGATCAAGATCGAGGACAGTCAAGAGTTATCTCTTGAGAATTCGATTTCAAAAGTCAAATTGAATTCGGACAAAATATTCCATTTTATGAATGTAGCGGTTCGAGGAGAAGATCTAAAAAAGGGGGAATTCGTCCTCGGTTCCGGAACCAAAATAGGAATGCCTGAAATTTCTCTATTAGCTTGTTTGGGTGTGGATCTTGTTTCCGTAAATTCCTTGCCGACGGTTTCCATTGTCTCTACTGGAAACGAAGTCGTTCCGGTTGGGTCGACACCACTTCCGTTTCAGATCAGAGATTCTAATTCTTATTCTTTGATCGCCATTTTGAATCGATACAATATCCAACCGAAATCAATCGTTTTAGTTCCGGATGAAGAAACAAAAATCACCGAGGCTCTCGATAAGGGTTTGGAGTCGGATATACTTTTATTATCGGGCGGAGTTTCCATGGGAAGTATGGATTTGATTCCTCCCATTTTGGAAAAACTCGGAGTAAAAAAAATCTTTCATAAGGTTTCGTTAAAACCCGGTAAGCCGATTTGGTTTGGAAAAAAAGGAAAGACGGTCGTGTTCGGACTTCCGGGAAATCCATTCAGCGTTCAGGTTTGCGCGAGAATTTTTTTAGATCCTTATATTCGTTCTTATTTAGGAATGGAAATTTCCAAACCGCAGAGATATTCCTTCTATGGAAAAAGAAAAAAGAAGAACTCTTTACCGGAATACTTTCCCGTGTTTTTGGAAACGAAAGAGAAAACGGGGATCAGCGCAAAGTCGTTTAACGGAAGCGGCGATATTCGCGCGGGTTTGTTTTCGGACGGGATCGCGTTGCATCCCGCGGAACAAGGAGAGGTTTTAGAAGGAGACGTTTTGGATTATTACCCTTGGTAAGAATTAGGTTTAAATTTTAAGTTTACTTTTTCTTCTTTGAACTTGGTTTCTTTGGTTTTTTAGAATTCAGGTGATCCATCAATTTTAAAATTCTTTTGGTTCTTGTTTCCGAAGTTTTGGCCTCTAAGATGGATTCGACGTATTCTCTTTGATGAGACCAGGAGAGCGTTTCAAAGGATTCTTTTGAAGACTTCGATTTTGAAAACGTTTTGAGAACGTCTTCGGGAAGTCGAACGGTCTTTTTTTCGTAATTGATATATTTTGATAATCCCGGCTTTTTTTGTTTTTCCTCTTTCGAACCTCCCTTTTTTACTTTGTCTTTCTTTTTAAACCTCATGGCTGACCAAGTTTCGTTTAACGACACTAAGGCGACCCCGTCGTAGTTTTCTTCAGAAAGAGGTTCCCAGCCGTGATCTCTTTCCAAATCTGTCTGAATACCCGAAGACTTTTTCGGATAAGCGACCCAGAAAAGAACATTCTCTTTTAAGTTTTTTTTAATCTTTGAGAAAGACGATTTGAGCGAGGATGAAGAATCTACAAAAAGAAGAATTCCATTCGCTTCGGAACTTTGATCGATGAATTTCACTCCTTCTATCGGTTCTGAAGAATAGATTTCGTTTTTAGAAAACACGAAGACCTTGTCTCCGTTCTTGAACTTCATCTTCTTGATTGTAGGCGAATTGAATTCGATCATGATCGAAATAAGAAATTTCAATCCGAATAAATTGCAAATCAAAAAGAATCAGTCGATAAAATCGAATTGTGGAAAAAAACAAAACGTTTCTCTTTGAGAAAAATCAGAATGTATAGTGAGTTTTACCGCTGAGAAGTTTTTCTAAAAGTTCTGCGAGGTCGCCTTTGCGAAACGGCTTACGAAGACTCGCTGAAAAACCGTATTCTTTCGGCGAAGAAATGACAGGGTCTTCGGAATAACCGCTCGACGCGATCGCAATCACATTCGGATCCAATTTTCGAATTTCAGAAATCGCCTTTTCTCCGCCCATTCCGCCGGGGATCGTGAGATCAAAAATTAAAATATCAAAAGGTTTGAAAGAATTTTTGGCTTCTTTGAAGAGTTGAATTGCGTCGGATCCGTTTTTTGCACTGACCGTATGGTATCCCATCTTTTCCAACATCTCCGAGAAAATCTCGATAATAAAGTCCTCATCATCCATTATAAGAACCCTTCCGAGTCCTTTGTGATAATTTATTTCCTTGTGAGGATTGGATTTGATTTCGTTTTGTGAAACTGGTAAATAAATATTGAATGTACTTCCGACTCCTAATTCGGATTTGACTTCGATTCCTCCGTCGTGTTTCTGAACGATTGAATAGGAAGTCGCCAATCCTAAACCGGTTCCTTTTTGTTTGGTCGTAAAGAAAGGTTCAAAAATACGCGGGAGTAGATCTTTGGGAATTCCGGTTCCGCTGTCTTGAACTGAAATTTGTATGTAGTCTCCTTCCTTCAAACGAACAGAATTGTATTTACCGAGATACATATTCTTTGCCGAAACCAAAATTGTTCCGCCAAGAGGCATCGATTGAATCGAGTTTATAATGATATTTTCCAGGACTTGATGGATTTGATTCTCGTCGAAATCGCAAAGCCCCATAGTTTCTTCAATTTCAAAATGACAGGATACGTTTGAACCGCTTAAAGAAAACAATACGCAGTCGTTTATGATAGGAGCCAGTGATCCCGTTTTGCGAATTGGTTTTCCCCCTTTGGCGAACGTTAACAGTTGTTGCGTTAGATCCTTTGCTCGATTGAAAACCGTAATAGCCTTATCTAGATATCGCGTGTTTGATTCTCCGGCTTCCGCTTTTTCACGAGCAAGATCGATGTAACCGAAAATTCCTCCGAGAAGATTATTAAAATCGTGAGCGATTCCTCCGGCTAAAACTCCAAGGCTTTCCAATTTTTGCGCGTGTAACAAACGTCTTTCCAATTCGAGGCGATCGGATTCTGCACGTTTGCGATCGGTGATATCGGTTCCGATACTGATCGTTCCGATGATGCGGTTGTTCCTATCTTGAAGAATCGTATTGTCCCACTGGATTAATTTTTTTTCTCCGCTTCTTGTTCGCAGATAATTTTCATAGTGAAGCGGGAGGGCCTTGGTCCGAATCGCTTCTTTGAAAATCGACAACACTTGTTCTCTTTCTTCCGGAAGTAAAAAGTAATCGAACCAATTGTTTCCGATGAGCTCTTCTCTTTTCCAGCCGGTTAGATTCAAAAGATAATCGTTACAAAAGGTTATATTTCCTTCCGAGTCCAAGCCCAAACCGATCAAATTTATATTTTCTAAAGTTACACGAAATCTTCGTTCCGATTCTATGAGCGCGGTCTCGGCTAACTTTTGTTCATCGGATTCTTTTTTAAGAAGAATAAAATAGCGATTGAGAATAATAAACAGAAGCAAGGTCGTGATTCCGACAAAGCTCCAGCCCTTGTATGTTTGCAAGGTAGTAAGAAAGAGCGGGTCCAAAGAAAGTAGGCTAATGAATTGATCCGAGAGAAAAATCCAGGCGGAAGCGAATATGAGATATAAAAAAGAAACTTTGGCCGGGGCAGATATCAAAGGATACTTGAGCATAAGTGGTAAGTTATAAAACGATACAGATTCCATTTGGAAACGGGAATCTTAATTTTATTTCTACGATTTTATTTTTGCCATTTCGGGAGAGCCTTTTCCCTTTATAGAAAATTCTAAAGTGAAAAGCTTATTTGATTGAATAGCCCTTTGTACGTAGTTGAACGCTTGAAAGGATTGCAAGAACAAGCAAGGACGAATCAATTCAGGCGTCATTTTGCGCTTTTTTAAGAATTCATTTCTAAAACTGGAAAGAAGTAAGAATTTATTTTTCCTCTTTTCGTCACGAGGCGTCATTTTTTGATCGAAAATGATCTTGTAAAGCGACCTCAGTTTTTTAAGATCGTGGCCTAATGATTTCCTTATTTCGCTGGATTCTGCCCGCAAAACCAAAACCCCTTTTACCTCCGGAAGAAATCGAAAAAAAATATCCTCGTTTTCGTTGGAGGATCTTAGAAGCGACCTTTATCGGTTACGCCGTGTTCTATTTGGTTCGGAATAATTTTCCCGTCGTTTCCAAGGAAATGGGAGAAGCGCTTCATTACAGTCAGGAAGAGATTACGAATATTCTCGCGGTAACTGCGATCACATACGGGATCGGTAAATTTATCATGGGAGCGTTATCGGATCGAAGTAATCCCAGATTCTTTATGCCCCTCGGTTTGTTTTTAACCGCAGTTTGTAATTTGTTTTTTGGCGCATCGAGCGATTATGAAACTCATTTTTATCTCTGGGCTTTGAACGGATTCGTTCAAGGAATGGGCTGGCCTCCTTGCGGAAGATCTTTGGGACACTGGTTCGGTGTTGCGGAAAGAGGTTCTACATTTGCGATTTGGAATATCGCGCATAACGTGGGCGGCGGTATCGTCGGCGTGGTTGCGGCCTATAGCGCCTCTTGGTGGGGATGGAGAAACGCATTCTACATTCCAGCTTCAATTGCAATCGTGACCGCAGTATATCTTCTTTTTCGATTGTTGGACACTCCGCAGTCTGTTGGTCTTCCATCAATCGAAGAACATCAGGAAGATCCGGAAAAAGAATTAAGAATTCCCGTTGCCGATCAGGAAAGGGAGCTGAGTTTTAAAGAAATCATCGTTCAAGCTGTATTCAAAAATTATTATATATGGACCTTTGCATTTGCTAACTTTTTTGTCTACGTGGTTCGTTACAGTCTTACAGATATCGGACCGACCTATTTGAAGTTTGCAAAAGGAGCGACTTTGGAAAAAGGAGGTGTGAGCACCTTGATCTATGAATTTGCCGGAATCGGTTCCACATTGCTCGTGGGTTGGGGCTCCGACAAACTCGGAGGAAAGAGGGGAATGGTGAGTTTTCTATGTATGGTCCCGATTCTATTCGCTTTGACCGGATTGCTCTTTACTCCTCCCGGTTATCTCTGGCTGGATCTCACACTGTTCGGAGTCGTCGGTTTTTTTATCTATCCGCCGGTCATGCTTTTAGGAGTGGCGGGATTGGATTTTACTTCGAAAAAGGCGGTCGGAACTGCGGCGGGATTTATCGGTTTATTCGGTTATCTCGGTAGAACGAGTCTTTCAAAAGCCGTTGGATGGATGAGCAAGCAAGAAGGATTCCATTGGGAGCAATCCTTATATTTGATCATCGGAGCTACTTTGATAGCGCTCGCTTTATTGGCCGTAACGTGGAGCTGGAAACCTAAGGCTTAAAGAGGTTTTCTTTTGCCTTAGGTCTTCGATCTAAAGTTTTTCCTTTTGACTATTGCTCAACACAAATCACGTTCGCTGAGGAACCTAAAGCATCGCAGGTGGAAGCAAAATAGGCGATCGCTGCGGAGGTGATGCTTCCCGCCCAACCAGTCATTCCATCCACGGAACTGCTGGTGCTCGTCCAGTTGGAACAGTTCTGGCTCGAGAGAAGAGCCCAAGTATTATCGAATCCCGTTACATAACCGCAGGCGTTGCTTCCCATTGGACAAGCAAACGCAGCCGTAACTCCCGCGTTGGAACTTACCTTATTCGTCCATGAAAATGGAAGAATGGAAGCGCTGTTAGACGAAGCTATGATTGTAGTATTGTCAGTTCTATAGTAAGTGTAAAGAGGTTTGAGAGGCCAGTCGCTGGTAGGTGTTGGAAGCGGTTTTCTCGTAGAGGTTCCCAACAACGCGATAACCGTCCCGGAAACTCCGCCCGGTTTATTGGAAGAACAAAGGGTATCTGCGCCGGCCTTTCCTCCTAAGTTCCCAGTCCCACCGTTTCCGGCGTTCACCATATAAATTCTTTTATCATTATCGTTGATAGTTACGCTTGAAGTCGTAGACACGTTAGTCGCACTTCCAATTGACTGAGAGACTCTTGCTGTAATGACTTCGCTTTCGTCTGCAAAATCCGGGGTCCCTGTTTCATTCGTTCCGCTAATGATACGATTTACGGCGGTAGTTCCTAGGGTAGTAGGAAGAGCGGAATTGACGCTGAGATTTGCCGGAAAATTCGGATAAGAAATGCTAACAGTACTCGATGGAGTCGGGCTCGGCGGGTGAGAGAGATTCAGGGTAAAATTGGTGGAGGCATTGGTCGTACCTTCGACAACGGTAAGACTTGAAGTAATAACGACCGAGAAACAATAGACATCGATGTTAGTTACGTTCGCCGAAGCCGTACCGGTATTATTGTATATATTGCAGGAAAGATTGGTCGGAAATCCGGTGATAGAAACGTTATAAGTCCCTCCGCTACTGAGCGAAGTAGAGAATTGATAGGTCCCCGCTCCACCGGTGATTCCCGGCGACGTAGGAAGAATGGTAACGTTACTGCTTCCGTTTGTTAACGTAAGACTTCCACTGACGAGACCGGAAACGTTTCCTCCGAAATTAAATGTCGAAGTACCGGTTCCTCCGGAAGTTGCGGTCGAATTTTGCTGATTGCTTACGGGAGTATTTACCACTTCCGTTGCGACAACTTGTAGGACGGTTCCTAAACCTTTCGAGGCATCCAGTTGCATTTTGTCCGCTTGAGCGCATTGAACCAAGAAAATCAAAATGGATGAAATAAGGGTTAGTTTTAGCATAAAATTGTCCTCATTCAAGATAACTCATGGAAGAAAATTTATTTACCAAAATTTCCTTTTTTATAAGAAAAACGGGCATTTTATTTTTTAGGAATCCCGGAGTTCCGACCCATCCTCTTTTGTTTTTTATGTCCAAATCAGAAAAATGAAGAATTTTCCGATTTATGAGGAGTTCATGGGCTATTTCCCGTCCTTGAGGCTTTTATTTTGGAAAATCGAATCAACGGATTGGGCGTTTTACACTTGCCTTCCCGAAAACCGTTCAATAGCTTTCTGTTATGGTACACCCTTGGCATGATATTTCTCCGGGAGAAGAGATTCCGGAATTTGTGAACGGAATTATTGAAATCAAACGCGGCAGCAGAGCGAAGTATGAAGTAGATAAGGAATACGGGATTCTAAAATTAGATCGGGTTTTGTATTCTTCTTTTTATTATCCTGCGAATTACGGATTTATTCCCCAATCGTATTGTGGAGATCACGACCCTTTGGACATTCTGGTCCTTTCTCAAGTGGAGCTCGAACCGCTTTGTCTGGTAAAATCGAAAGTAATCGGAGTGATGAGAATGTTGGATTCCGGCGAGGAAGACGATAAAATCATCGCGGTCGCCGCCAACGATATGTCCGTAAATCACATCAATGATATCTCGGAACTTCCTCCGCATTTCACTCTGGAGTTAAAACATTTCTTTGAAGATTATAAGAAACTAGAAAATAAAACCGTGGTCATCGAAGATTTTCAAAACGCAAAACTTGCTAGACAAATCGTTTTAGATTCTTTAGAATTTTATAAGAAGAATTTTCCTAAGAAGTAAAAATCAAACTTGGCCGGGAAAATCTCCCGGCTTGGTTCTCCAGCGCCTATGAACCCAAAAATACTGTTCCGGAAACAGTTTCACTTCTTCCTCTAAGGCTTTTGTCCAAACTTCGGTATAATGGCGGATTGCAGTTTCACGATCGTCGAAAGCTTTTTTATCCACAAATCCCAAGTCTTTGATTCGAACGATAACTTTGCCCTTTTCTCCGCAAAGAACTGAATAGAGCAACATCTTCGCACCTGTCAGATATGCCATCAACGCAGGGCCTTGATAAGTGGAAGCCGGACGATTGAAGAAATTTACAAAAATCCCGACCTTTCCCGCATTCTGATCGGAACCGAATCCCATCCAATAACCTTGTTTGATCAACTTTGCTACTTGGCTGGATTCATCCGTAGATACAAGTTTGATTCCATTCTTCGTTCTAAGTTTATAAATCAATCTATCAACATAAGGATTTCTTACTTTCTTATAAATCCCTGCGCCTTTCATTCGAATTCCCATAAACTGAACTAGAATTTCCCAGGTTCCAAAATGCCCGGAGATAAGAACGACTCCGATTCCTTCTTCGTTTGTCTTTCTTTCGATCTCTAAAGATTCTTTATCATAGACGAGATACTTATCCATCCATTTCTGATTGAGTCTTGGAGCATAAAGAGTTCCCGCGACTAAGTTTCCAATATGGAGAATGCTCTTCCATACGAGTTCTTTTTTCTGGGCTTCGGTATACTCAGGAAATGCATAAGAAATATTTTCATAAGCGATTCTTCTGTGCTTTCTGGCTAAGGGATAAAGAAGAATGACCAAACATTTTCCGAAGAATAAACAAAGACGATACGGTAAAATGCGAAAGGGAAGTTGGAATAGATAAACAAAGAGGAATGACGGAATGTAACGAATCAAGGGAGCCCCGTAATTGTTTTATATTACAAAGGGAATGATTTTGGCTCGGATTGACAAGCAAAAGAACTGCCCTTTTTTTCGACTTCATTGAGAATTCAAACTAAGAAGAATGAAGACAATGTTTTCTTCTGAATCTCAAATAAGAATCTTGCTTCTTTTTTCATTTTGAAATATTCTTTTTGTCAATACCAAGTTTTGAACTCGAAAAAAATCCGCTTTGTCTAAATGGAAGCTCCGAGAGTTGACCGCAAAGGGTAGGTTGGAAATTCTGGAATTAGCCTTTTTAATTTTTTTGTAAACGCGACGCTTGCAAAAAGAAAAATCTTGTACTCATAAGAACCCATGAACAATCTGAAAACCTCCGTACACGAAATCTATCTTTCTCTTTCGGGAGAAGGAATTTCAACAGGATTGCCGACCGTCTTTGTTCGGATGGCGGGATGCTCCTTACGATGCGGAATGACGACTGGAAGAAAGTTGTGGTGCGATACTCCTTATGCGCTTTCTCCAAACGCAGGGGAAGAATTGGATCTTGAACAAGTTTTGAAACAAGTTCGAGAACTGAGTCCGGTGGATACGCAGATTCTCCTTACCGGAGGCGAGCCTTTAGAAGGTAGAAACCGCGATTTCAGCGTAGCATTCGGAAATGAAATCTTTAGAACTCGAAATCAATCGGGTTCTTATCCTCGACCAAGAGTGGAAACAAACGGAGCCGAGTCCATCGAAGGATTGGATTCGTTTGTCTTTACTTTGGATTATAAGCTTCCGGGTTCCGGGATGGAAGATCGGATGCTTTTGAAAAATTTAGAAATCTATAAAGATAGAAAGAACGATTTGGATGAAATTAAGTTTGTGATTCGAGATAGAATGGATTTTGACAGATGTGTCGAAGTGATTCAAGAGTTTCGGTTATTCGGAAATCTTTTGGCTTCTCCGGTGCAGGGCGAATTGTCTCCGGAGCTTCTTTCGGAATGGATCAAGTCTTCGCTTGGTTCCGGGCTTCGTCTTTCTCTGCAAACCCATAAGTATATATGGGGCGATCAAAGGGGAGTTTAGTTGGAAGAAACCTTACAACTCAGCCTCGATTTCGAATCCAAGCAGCGTTCCGGATACAGAGGAGATTTCTGTTTTCTTACCAACTCACCCGAGTTAGGAATCGGAAAGATCGTATCTTCGGAAGAAGGTAAGCTTACGATTGAATTTGCTTCCGCTTCTTCAAAAAAAACGGTCTCTGAAAATTCTCCTCATTTAAGAATTCTTCCCGGTTATCCGTCTCCGCTGAGAAATATCGGGGAACAGCCGAGCCTGATGGATCTTTCGCTGACCGCGTACGAACTCAAGCTTACTCACGCGTTTGATAAACTTTCGGCGCTTTCCAATTCCAGAACTAGGCTTTTACCTCACCAGATCGAATCTACTTATATCGTAGTCAATAGTCTCCGTCCTCGTTTTATTTTGGCGGACGAAGTCGGTTTGGGCAAAACGATCGAAGCCGCTCTTGTTATGAAGGAGTTGATCTTTCGAAGAGGTTACAAAAAAGTTCTGGTCGTCGCTCCTTCTCCACTTTTGGTGCAGTGGCAACAAGAGCTGAAGAATAAGTTTAACGAAGACTTCGAAATCGTGAAGAGAAAGAATTTTCACACCGAAGGCGAGAAGAATTGGAAGAACTTTCAACACGTCATAACTTCCGTTGACTTTATCAAAAATCCGAAATACGCGGAAGAAATTTTAAAAACAAAATGGGACATCGTCATCTTTGACGAAGCGCACAGACTTCGCAGAGACTATCATAAAATCACAAGAGCCTATTTATTTGCGGAAAAAATCTCCAAAAAGTGCGAATGTCTTCTTCTATTAACGGCGACTCCGTTTCGCGGAAAATTAGAAGAACTCTATTATTTGATGCATCTGATTGATCCGAATATTTTAGGACCATATCATACATTCGTAAATGATTATATACTCGGGAATAAAACCGATCTCAAAGAAAAAATTTCCAAAGTTCTTTTGAGAAGAAGAAAGGTCGAAGTCGGCGGTTTTACAAAACGATTTGCAAAAACTGTAAGAATCGAACTGTCTCCAGTGGAAAGGGAATTTTACGAAGAAACAACCAACTACGTTCGTAGGGAATACAATCTCGCGATGAGAACACAAAACCGAGCGATCGGATTTGTTATGATTGTTTTTCAGAAACTTTTGGATTCTTCCGTATTTGCGCTTTTGTCAGCGCTCACAAAACGAAGATTTCTTTTGGAAAATCGATTTCATCATATTAAACAAATGGAATCTAAGTTGGAAGAATGGGACTTGGATGAAACCGAAGACGTGGAAGAATTTGTCTCCGGTTTGGACGAATCGGTGCAACTCGACCTTCAGAGTTTAAGAAGAGAACTTCTTTCTCTCAATCGATTGATTCTTCTCGGAAAAAAAATCAAAGAAGATAAGAAGTCGATCAAACTCAAAGAAACCATTCTAAAATTACAGAAGGAAGGACATCCTAAGTTTATCATCTTTACTCAGTTTAGAACGACTCAGGATTTTCTGGCGTCCGTCTTGGCTGAATTTCAAGTGACTCTGTTTCACGGTTCTTTGAGCGCGGATGCGAAAGAAAGGGCGATCGTAGAATTTAAAACGAAAACAGAAATTCTTATTTGTACCGAAGCCGGAGGAGAAGGAAGAAATCTTCAGTTTGCGAACGTACTTTTTAATTACGATCTTCCTTGGAGTCCTCTAAAGATAGAACAAAGAATCGGAAGAATCCATAGATTTGGACAAAAGGACAACGTCTTTATTTTTAATTTTGCGAGCAAGGACACCGTGGCGGAACGAATCCTCGAAGTGCTCACAAATAAAATTCGTCTTTTTGAAGAATCGATCGGCTCATCGGACGAACTCTTAGGCGCGATCGAAGACGAATTGGATTTTAATTCTTCCTTTATGAAATTTGTTACGGGCAATAAATCCAAAGTCGAAATGGAAGATGAAATCGATAACAGAATCAAAATCGCTAAAAAAGGTTTTGAAAAGTTAAGCGATCTCGTGACTCCAAAGATGATCGACTTTAATCTTTTGGATTATTACAGTCATACCCTCGAAGAACGTTCGTTTAACAATACTCACCTGGAAGAATTCGTATCCCGGTTTACGCGGACGTTTCCGGAAGAGGCGGGTTTTAAACTCGTCAAAAAGAAACCTCAGGTTTACGAAATCGAATCGGCGCTTTATAAAGGAAAGTTCGGAACTTTCGATTCGGAACTTGCGCTTCAAAACGATAGCTTGGAATTTTTAGCGTTCGGACATCCTCTGGTTGACAAAGCCGTTTCTCATTTGATTCAGAATCAAAAAGGTTGGGGGACTTCCTTTCATTCTATTTCTAAAAAAGAATATTACGTTTTCTTGGTGGACTTTCAATTTACCCTCAACCGAACCGAGTTGTTTTACTTTGAATGTAGTCGACAGAGCGGAAGTATCAAACAAATACAAGAACTTCCCGAAGAACTGAGAGACTTCGATTCTGATTCTAAAATGAAAACAACTGACATGGAACTCCCGGCTCGGTTTGAGGAAAATTTAATCCGAACTTATTTGGCTTTGGATGAAATCGTAGAATCGCGTAAAAAGCAGCTGGGAGATCAAACCCTGGATCTTTTTCAAAAAGAAGAATTTAAGATTCGCACGAGCAATCAAAACACCCTAAGACAACTCGAAGAAAAACTGATGCGTCAGGAAGCAGCTTTCAAATGGGAAGGAAAACCCGAAAAAAAATCCGCGATGAATCGAACTCGAAACGAGATTCAGAAGGTAAAAGAAGACTTTGATCGAGAGCTTCGGAAAGTCAGAAACGGAAAAACCATTCAACACCGTTTTCAACTTTTCCAAGTATATTTGCCGGACTAAACCCGGCTCCTTTTCCTGCTCGACATCCGATTTTGGTCGAGGTTTCTGGACCTTAGCAATTGGAACGGAGCCTGACGACGTGAAACTTTCCTTAGACTGGATGAATGACTTTGCACCTTTGAAAGAGGTCGGTCTCGATGCGATCTTAAAAAAAATTGCGATTTCGGTTTGTGAAATCGACGGCGCCGATCCCTTTCGTCCCGAGTTGGATTTTGTAAAAATTGTAAAGATAGAATCTCTTGAAAAACATCCTTCCGCAGATAAACTCCAAATCGCGCAGGTCACGAACGGTTCCGCAAAATCCCAAATTGTCACCGGCGCCACCAATGTAAAAGTTGGGGACTTGGTTCCGCTCGCAATTCCCGGCGCAAAACTGGGAGATAAGGAAATCTTAGAATCGGAACTGAGAGGAGTGAAAAGTTCCGGAATGCTCTGTTCCGAAAAAGAATTGTCCCTTGCAGAAGAAAGTTCCGGTGTTTGGATTTTAAACGACGTGGAAGGAGCCGAGATCGGAAAATCGATCCGAGCTCTATTACATTACGATGATATCATATTCGACGTGGATAATAAGTCGATCACTCATAGACCGGATCTTTGGAATCATTTCGGTTTTGCGAGAGAACTTGCGTCGCAGCTGAAACTTCCGGTTCAATTTAATCCTTTTGAGTCTCTTTGGAATTTTGATCTCAACATTCCTCTTCCAAAAGTATTAGAAAATCAGAATGCACATTCTTACTACGCTTCTTCGATTCAGGGAGTTTCGATTCTTCCTTCCAAAAGAAAGTTTCGGGCGAGATTACAAAAATGCGGAATTCGAGTGATCAATAACGTCGTTGATATTTCCAATTACGTAATGCTCGAGATGGGACAACCCACTCATTTTTTTGATAAGAAATTCTTGGAAACTCAAGGTGGGATTTCTCTCGAAGTATCGTTTGCGAAGAAGGGAGAAAGTTTTGCTTTGTTGGATGAAAGTTCTCCCGCTCTGGAAGAAGAAATTCTTCTCATACGAAATCAAGGAAAGCCGGTCGCGATCGCCGGTGTGATGGGTGGAAAAGAATCCGCGGTTCAGAACGGCTCCACCGAAATCGTAATGGAATCCGCCGTCTTCGCGAGAGAACGAGTTCGTAAATCAATCCGCCTAACAGGGATTCGGTCCGATTCTTCCGTACGTTACGAGAAAGGTTTGGAGGCGACTACAACTCTTCCTGTGATTCGAAGAGCACTCAATCTCTTAAAAGAAAACGGATGTACGGAACTCAAGGCTTCCGAGCCGGTTGGATTTTTACATACTCCTCATAAAGAAGTTCACATTCATACGGATATTCATTTTATCAATACAAAGCTCGGAGTAGAATTATCAAAGGGCGACGTTACCGATATTTTAGAAAGACTTCACTTCGGCGTTTCTTGGAAAGGAGAACACCTGGAAGTTTTGGTTCCTAAATTCCGTCACAACTACGACGTGACGATTCCGGAAGACCTCGTGGAAGAGATCGGAAGGACCCGAGGTTACGATACGATTCAAGTCGCTCCGGTTTTGGCTGAAGTAAAAACTCCGATTCGAAATCTGGGTCGTGAATTGGAAAGAAAACTCAAAACATTTTTTTCGGGAAGTCTTAGCTTTCACGAAGTTTATAATTATTCCTTTCAATCTTTAAAAGAAAATACGGTCGACGGAGATCCAAAACTTTCAGTTAAAATTAAGAATGAGATGCCGGAAGAACAAGCGGTTCTCAGAAATTCTTTGCTCCCTTCTCTTCTGAAGAATGTGAGAACCAACCAGGATCGTTTTTCGGAAATCAAATTGTTCGAGTTTGGAAGAACTTATTTCAATCTGCCGGAACCGAATAACGAAAAGAAATTCTTAGCCTATGCGGTCGCTTTTGAAAGAAAAAATTCAGAATCCGATTTAAAACTTTTAGAAGAAGATTTTCTAAATGTAAGAAAACAAATCGAATCTCTTCTTGAGTCCATTCGTCTTTTTGATTATTCCTGGGAGATCAAACAAGAATCCTTTTATCATCCCGCGGCGAGTTTGTCTTTGGTAGTCGATTCGCGACAAGTCGGAGTTTTAGGCTACGTCCATCCTGCGGTGTTGGATTCTTTTGAACTGAAAAAAAGGGTGATCTACGGATCATTTGATTTCTCCGCGATCGTTGAAATCTGGAATGCGAATCGTAAAATTTCAAGATTCGTTCCCCCTTCTCAATTTCCCGAAGCCGAGATCGATCTTTCGATTCTCATTGGAGAAAAGGAAAACACAAATCGTTTTACGGAACTTGTCAAAGAGGAGAAGATTCCCGAACTCAAAGACGGTTGGGTTTATTCTCAATTCTCCGGAGGAAACGTTCCCGAAGGAAAAAGATCGGTCAGTTATCGTTTCAAATTGGTGAACTACGAAAAAACATTTACGCAAGAAAGAATCAAAGAAATCTCCGATCAACTTGTAACTCTGGCCGGCAAAAACGGTTTTGCGCTGAGATAAAATGAAAATTCACGAGACCGCGTTTATTCATCCGCAGGCGTCAGCGATCGGTTTGGTCGAGATGGGAGCTTATTCTTCTCTTTGGCCGGGGGCCGTCGCGAGAGCCGATATGAATCAGATCGTTCTCGGAGAAGGCGTGAACATTCAAGACAATACTACCTTGCACACGGATTCAAGTAGAGGAATCCTGATCGGAGATTATACGTTAGTCGGTCATAACGCGATGCTTCACGGCTGCAAGATCGGAAGAGGTTGTCTTATCGGGATCGGAAGTATCGTGTTAGACGATGCGGAGATCGGAGACGGTTCTATGGTCATGGCGGGTTGTATGGTTCGAGGTGGAAAAAAAATTCCTCCCGGAGCGATGGTCATTCAGAAAGACGGTGAGTTAAAAATCTTCGAAGGAAAGGCAAAACCGATTTATACGGTGGCCGGTTGTTTGGAATATATCGCTCTTTCGAAACGTTTCAAAGAGGGAATTTTCGGTCCGTTTTCAAAGGAAGAGGAAATTGAATTTCAAAATCAGGCGAAGCTGATTTTAGAGAGAATGGGAATTCCTTTTAAAGGATAATCTATTTTGTTTCCCGGAAATCGAACGACTTCCGGAAAATCGTGAAAGAACTTAAATCTTAATAAACTTGCCCAAAAGTTCCGCGACTTTTTGCCCTTTGCTTTTTGCATCCTTATCGAGAAAGGTTCCCGTAAAGACGTGAGCTTTCTTATCTACGATAAATACCAACTGATAGTTGTGAACCTTATAACTTTTTCCCGCAATCGATTGTTCAAATCTGCTTTCAAGAAGCGCCGATTCTAATCCTTGAATCTTGGATTTTTTCGGAGGATTGATCATTTCGTATTTCTGAAAGACGGTTGGATAAAGACCGGTTACTGCAGAAATATAATCGTCGAGTGTTATTTCTCTCGGTTGTTTGGAAAGATCTTCTATCGTATAATTTACGTTTGTGTTGAAAGTCTGAGCCTCTGGGCTTCCCTGAGGATATTCGAAAAGGAAGAAGTTGATGCCCGCGACTTCCAGAGCTTTTTTAATCGCTCCTGAATTGTCAGAACTTGCCGCTATTTCCTGTGCTTGGTTGATGAGGTTTGGATTGTCATTAAAATACCAGCCTTCGTAGTTGAGCCCAAGCCCGAGGGACGGAAGTTGGATCACTTTAGAGTTCGGATCTAGGCTGTGTTCTTTTTTACAGTTAATAAGAAAAGAAACAATGAGAATCAAGAGTAAAGAATTTCGAATCGAATTGTATTTCATAAAATGCCCCTTAAGAAATGGAAAAGATAACTTTTCATGAAAAAAAGCCAATCAAATTACGCTTAGATCGGGAAATACTGGAAGGAATTCAGATAGAGAAATCTTATCTTTTGTTTTGAAATCTTCGATTCAAAACAAAAAAGCCGATCTACAAAGACCGGCTTTTCCGAATTCTAAGATTTTAAATTCGAATTAGAAAGCGAAAGAAAGTAAAACCTTGAATCGAGTGAAGATATCCGCCGCAGAAAATCCGAAGAGGAGTAAAAGAAAGAGTAAACCGGATCCAAAGATCACTCTGTTCATCACTGTATCGTATTTTAAGTGCATGAAGTAAGCAAGGACGAGAGACGCTTTCATCGTTGCCACTGCCATAGCGATGATCACGTTCATAGCTCCGAAGTCGATTCCCGCTACCCAAACGGTAATGAAGGTAAAGAAAATCAGAGTAGCGAAGATGAGAGAGTAGGTTTTAACGGGAATGATGTGGTGAGATCCGTGACCTTCTTCCGCGTGTTCCGCTTTTGCAGGAGCGCCATTCATCTTGCTCTGAGCTTTTGTAATGGCGTCTTGAAGCGCTTTTCCAAGTTTGTTATCTTTATTTCTGGAGATAAAGTCTTGGAGTTTATTTTCTTCCAAAATCTGAGAAAGAAAGTTAACGGTAAATCCCGCAAGCGTTGCGTTTACAATGGCACCAGCGCCGACCACGAAGCCGGTAAAGGGGATCAGAAATCCGATGCTAACGATTACATAAAGAGCGTAGTTTAAAAACAGTTCCATTTTATATCCTGAATTTGGACCGCAGAGTTTGCGGATGGTTTTCCGGGCGGTAAACCGCAACCTATGGGACATCCTGGCAAGGTCTAAAAAAGCCTCAAGTACATTTCAAAGGAGAATCTTTTTCCTCCATTCTAAGTAGAATTTTTGAATTCTTTCATACATAGATTGTGCCGAGTTCCCTTGAAATCCCAAAAGGATCCAGGCAGTTCCGTATGTTTTTCCATTTGAAAATCGATCCGGAGTGAGAGGAAGAATTTCTATTCCTTGAGAAATTCCCCACTCGAAAATCCATTCTGAAAATTCAGGAATCGGACGTTTTAAAGGAAGAGGAAGGATAGCGAGATTCGGATTCGTTATCAATTTTGCTTCGAGAAGAATTTCGGATCGGGAGAGTTCAAAGAGAATTCTTCCCATGGACCAACGAAAATTTCCTTCACTCAGCCTTCTCATTTTTGTTTTATTTTGAGAATGGAACTCAAAACCGTCCAGGGAAACAGGGCCGCTGTAATCCGGAGAAAAACTTTTAGATAGGGCTTCGACAATCGGTTGAAGATGAGATTGAATCCGTTCGGATTCTTTTTCCGAGGGAAGAAAGGCTCCGTTGTATTTTCCTTTTTCATCGCAGATTTGAATCGTGGAACCTTTTGAGGTCGGAACCCCGGCGTTCCAATCATAGAGGCAGGAAAAATCCGAGGTTCTTTTCACCCAAGGCTCGACTACGCAGGGAAACCAGGAGCGATCTTTCTCCGATTCGATTCCTTCCGAGTTTTCGGAGCCGAAAGAATTGAATTTAAGAATTTTATGTCTTCCCGAAAAACTAAATTCCGGTTTGAGAACGATCCTTTCCGGCGGGAATTCCGACCATTCTCCCGAGAGCGCGGAAAGATGAGAGATTCTTTCGAGAACCTTGGCATCGATATCCTGGAAACCCATTTCCGATTTCCAAAGAGTCAAAAGAATTTTAGAATTCAGTCTTTTAGAAAGATCCGCCTTCACGGAGGAATAAAGAATTTCACCGGAAGAATTTAGATCCGAAATCGATCCCCATTCTTCCCAGATGAAATCTTTTTCCACTGGAGAAGTTAGCAGATTCTTCTTTGAATTTCTTTTTAAGAATTGAATCGGACTAAGTTGAATTCCTCTCGATTCCCAAAATCGAACCCATCCCGGGTCCGGCGCTTCGCTGAGAAGAGAAACGGTTTGGCGATCTCGAAGCGATTGAAAAAGATAAAATAGATTTTCTAAGGTCCTATTTTTAAAATCCAGTTTTTCAGGCGCAATCTCTCCGGTTTTGAGTTCTTCTTCAAAAAAGCCGTTAAACCTGGAATAACGAGTCATAATATTCTGCATTTTTTTCGTTTGTAAGATAAAGATCGGGGGATAAGAATTTCGATAATCTGAATAAGGGTAAATCTATGAACATCCGTATTTTATCAATTCTGACAATTCTTTCGCTCACTGGGATCGGTGCGGCGCCTAACAAGGTGTTAACCTTAGAAGAGAAGGAAGAACAGAGACAGATAGAAGCCGTTCGTAAAGGCGGATTTACGGATATCGAAGTCGATAACCTTCACGCTTCGATTGCGGCCAACATTCTTAAGATCAATAACCTCTTAAAAGATGAGACTTATAAAAAGGCCCTTCGTTATATCGAGGACGAACCGAGAGAAGCCGCCAAATTTCTTTTTCAAGACAAAGAAAACAAACAATACTTAGAATTGGATCTCGGTCTTGGTCAATCCTTTGCCGATTATCCGAAAACCTATCTCTATCAATCTAAAATTTATATTTATCCTGGAACCGACGGTCAATCTCTGGATAAGATCATTCTCCAGTTCAAAAGAACAAACGCAAGGGGAGAAGTTTTTATCAGAGAGATGAGACGTCTGATTAACAATTCTCCGAAAGGTCCCACCTTTTTGGGAGATGGAAAGAGAACTCCAAACAATAACAGCGAAATCCTTTTAGAATTTTTTTCCAGTCATGATACCGATTTTCTCTGGCCGGACAATCCGATCCAACCCGTTCCTGCGAGTGTTACTTCGAAGTTGCACGATCCGACCAATCCGCTTCCTTACAACAAACAGAGACAGATCATTCTACAGTACAAAAGATATATGAGAAAAGTGGATAAGATGGTCGCTCTAAAACTTCATACGATGGAATTGGATCAAAAGAGAATGGTCTCTAAGATGTTAGAATTCCGTTAGAAGTTATATTAGAATTTTTTAAAATATCAAGAATGGCCGCTTACAAAGCGGCTTTTTTGTTTGAACATTAATTCTCGCGGCGAATCTAAAAATCCAAATTTGAATATCTGAGTTTGCAAATCGGATCCTAAGGCTTTCGTCTCTACAAAATTCTTCCCTCAACCACGTTTGAAAACGGCTTTAAATTCCTTTCTCGTAGATTTATAGAATTAGAGAGAGGGTTTTTCAAAAAGAAATAAAGTTCAAAAAAATTTAGGCTTTCGGAGAAAAGATTCTATTTCTTAATCAGGAAATCACTGATGACTTTTTCTTCAGTCAGATACTTTTTATTTAGATAGGAAATGGCGTGATTGATAAATCTTGGAATCTCTTTTCCAGCGTCCAACAGATCCAATTTTGTCTGAGTCAATTCGTCAATGGTGGCGAGAGCCAGTTTTCTTTGGCTCTGATGCGATTCGAACTCGTCTTCTGATTCAAGTGCCATTCTAAGGTTTATCCGTTTAGAGGATAACAGGAATCACAAGAAAGGGCAAGTCTTTCTTGTGATTCTTTCATAACTCAGGATTCTTTATAATCGACCGCTGTTTGAATTCCTCTTTCTTCATCCACGAATGCATTGATCAGAAGCGAAATGACGAAGAAAACGGCGACCACTAAGAATGAATTTCGAAGATCGAATAAAATCTGAAGTCCGCCGACTGCGACGAGTCCGAACGCCGCCGCGACTTTTCCGGACAAACCCCAGAGCCCGAAAAATTCTCCGGATTTGGATTCGGGAGCAAAGAGCCCGACAATAGCGCGGCTTGCGGATTGTGTCGCACCTAAGCCCGCGCCGGCAAAAACCGTGGTTCCTACAAAGACCCATTGTTGTGTGGTCGGAACTCCGATTCCGATCAGTAATGCGGTCAGATCCTTTACCCAGTAGATCATCAGCAGACACGCAATCCATAAGAAAAGCGTAATATTAAAAGTCTTTTTGGCCCCGATCTTATCCTGAATGAACCCGAAAAGGATCGCGCCGACGGCCGCAAAAAGTTGAATCAAGAGAAACATCGCGATCTCGTGTTTTTCTTCCGTTTTGATTTCCTGAGCTCCATAAATAAATGCAAAACTGATTACGATTCCAAGAGCGGCCATTGCAAAGAAAAGAGAGACGAGATAGATTGCCATATCTCTGAATTTATGAATTTCTTTCATGGTCGCGACCACTCTTTCCATTCCAATTTTGAGATAGGAAAGTCCTTCCGGTTTGTCCTTTCCATCGGTATATTCTCTTAAAAGAAGAAAGGTCGGAATTCCGGCGAATAAAAAGAAGAAGGCCGTGTATGGTCCAACCATTCTTAGATTGTCAAAATTCTCGAGCGTTTTAGGTCCTAGGGTGTTGACTAACGCGACCGCGGCAATTCCGCCAAAGTAACCGATTCCCCATGCATAGCCTGAAATTTTTCCGAGGTCTTCTTTGGGACCGAGATAGGGAAGAAAGCTGGAAGCAAAGTTTTCTCCCGAAGCAAAGAAGAAGTTAGAAAGAATAATCAGTATAAAGGCGAGGACGTATTGTCCCGGTGCGATTACGAACCACAAAGCTCCCGTTGAAATGATGCAGAAGACATAACTATAAAATAGAAACTGTTTCTTTCTCGCGGAATAGTCCGTGATGGCTCCGAAGATCGGCCCGGTCAATACGACGAGCAAATAAGAAATTGCGAGCGCGATGGACCAGAGAAGATTCCCGTATTCGTACGGATTTTCCTGATTGGAGGAGGCAGGGACGACTAATTGGCTAAAAACGATTCCGTATGTTACACTGATAATGACCGTTGTATAAGAGGAGTTCGCAAAATCGAACATGCACCAGCCGAGGATCTCTCGGAGAGGGGCTCTTTTTGTATCTTGCATGGGTTTCCTTTGTTTTTAATCAGAAATTTCAAAAAAGGCTATTTTTCGGAAACTGGATGTCAAATGAAAACCGTAAAAAATTTCTCTTGCAGAAGAATTTCAGAGTCTCTAATCTGATTGGAAACCCGGTTTCTAACTGTCCAATTATATAGAAGATATGGATTCCTCATTTTTCAGCCAAGTCGACCTCTGTCAATTGATGCGTCCTAGAAAGGTCTGCGTTTGTAATCAGGTCTCGGAAGAAGAGATCCTAACGTCGATTCGAAACGGTCATGATACATTAGAGAAACTCATGGACGATACGGGCGCCTCGACCGGTTGCGGGACCTGTATGGGTTCGGTTCGAAAACTTTTAGCTCAGGAACTCAAAGTTCCGAGAGCATGACTTCACTCCCAAACGTAACAATCAACATGGCGATGACTCTGGATGGAAAGGTCTCCCGTCCGGACGGAAGATGGTACGGACTTTCTTCCAGAAATGATAAGAAGAGAATGGATGAAATCCGCTCCAAAGCGGAGGTCTTGATTCTCGGAAAGAATTCGATTCTCAACGACGATCCTGTTATTCATCTAAGGTATGTGGAAGACGGGAAAGATCCTAGACCTGTGATTCTTCTTCGCTCCGGAACTCTTCCGGAGGACAAAAAAGTATTCCGTTTTTCTAAAGAACCTCCGTTAATCTTTTGTCTGAATGAAAACTATTCTCTTGTTCGGGACAACCTTTGCTCGGTGGCGGAGATCATTTTGATTCCCGGTTCCGATTTGAGTCCTTTGGAAGTACTTAAGGTTTTATCGGAGAGGGGATATCGTGAAGTTCTTCTCGAAGGCGGACCTTCTCTGAACGATTCCTTCTTTCGCTTGGATCTCATATCAAGAATCTATATTACCATCGTTCCATTCCTGATCGGAAAAACCGATCTTCCGTCGATCACCGGCGGTCGGAAAGAATATCCCGATTTCGATCAAAATAGATGGAAGCTTGTTACATCGGAAATATTAGAAAATGAAGTTTTTCTAATGTACGAAAAACAAGAGTAAAGCTTAATTTTCGGAAGCGAACTTTGAAACAAAAAGAACTTTTCTACACGTTTTTCTTACGAGCCCTTCCCATATTTTTTGTCGCGGTTCTGGTTTATGAGCAATTCTTCCCTGAAAGAAAAATTTTGGTCCAACAAGATCGTCTGGTTTATTTACCCGATCAAAAAGAATCGGTGCCTTTGGAATTAGAATGGGTTCGACTGAATGAACTTCCTGAAGAATGGATTTCCTACGTGGTTCAAGTGGAGGATAGAAGATTCTATTCGCATCGGGGATATTCCCTTTCCGATATTCATTCTACTCTTCTTTCTTCCGTGTTCTTCTTTAGAAAGATCAGGGGCGCGAGTACGATCACTCAACAGCTCGCGAGAACACTTTTTCTTTCTCGGGAAAAGTCCCTATCTCGCAAATGGAAGGAAATTCAGATTGCCTCAGCCTTGGAAGAAGACCTCGGGAAAAACGAAATTTTAGAATACTATATCAACAGCGTTTATTGGGGAAGAGGAATGAACGGTTTGAGTCAGGCTTCGCGCTATTACTTTAAAAAGAAGTCGATCGAGCTCGACAAAAATCAATTCAAAGCCCTGGTTCAAATTTTGAAAAAACCGGATTGGTACACTAGGGAAGAGGTCGTTGAACTCTCGAAAACCTTCTAACTTTTCGGGAGTTTTCCCCGATCGAATAGGACGTTTGAATTCAATAATTTTTTTGTTCGGACAGTTTGTCGGAACGATTGTACATTCGGAACCTGTTTTAGAACATCCGATTGGATCGAAATGGTCGGAAGACCGGCCTCGTTTTGAGTTTTGGAACGAACTCTGAGTCGGATCAGAATCTTTCGATTCGTTTAACAAGAGCGCGAATTTCTTCTTCCGACAATTCATTTTTAAAAGAAGGCATGGTCAGATTTTTTCCGTCTCGAATTGTTTTAAAAATTCCTTCCCTCATCTTATCTCCTCCAAAGAAAAAACCCATTTTGATTCCAAAACCGCGGAGCTTTTTTGGTTTTGGGAGAATCGAATCTTTCGGAGTTCCGTCCACTCCGTGACAGACGGCACATTTTTGTTCCCAGAGAAGGTTGGCTTGGTTTTCGTCGATCGAAAGCGTGGAGGAATCCATTTTGGAATTCGGAGAGGATTGGCACGACAAACAAAAAAAATAAACAATGAGAATGGAATATACTTTTTTCTTGTTTAGATTCAATTTGAATTTCGCGGTTTGAAACCTGGAAATAAAATTTCGATCCTCATTCATTCACTTTTGTGCCCCAGTTTTTCAAATGAGAAACCACAAAATTCAATAAGGATTCTTGATTCTTTCTGGAATCCGTGGTTGGAAGAAGAGGATCGCCGAATGTAATAAAAATCTTGCGATCTCTAAAAATGCGGGCCAGATCTTTCACGACTCTTCCGTTTTCCCAGAAATCGGTTCTGAGCGCGATCGGAATCACGGGCACTCCGGCGCGGGCCGCGAGTTTGATTGCGATTGAATTGAATTCTGCAGGAGTAAAATCCGTGGTTCGCGTGCTCTGTGGAAATACGATAATCGACATTCCTTTTTTGAGCAAAGCCGTTCCTTGTTCGAGAACCGCAACCAAGTCTTCTCTTGGATTGCTTCTTCCGACCGAGATCGGGTCTCTCGATCTCATGATGGGACCAAAAAGTTTTCCTGTTGTTAGGCTTTCTTTGACTACGAATGTTACGGGCTTATATTGAGTTACAAAGGTCGGAAGAATGAAGGTCTCACAAGTGCTCATGTGATTTCCTGCGATGACAACGGGCCCGTCTACGGAGAGAATTTTTTCGATTCCTTCTACCTTGACCTTGCCGCCGCAGTTTTCTACTAAGTCGAGAATCTTAGCTGAAGATTCGCACCAAGTCGGATTATCGTAGAATCCCTTGAGGGCTAAACCTCTGCTTCTAAATATTTCTTTGAAATAACCGTAGTGAAACGCTAAGTCCGTATCTCCGAAGATGCGGTCTGCCAGAGATCTTTTTTTGTCGGGAGCCGTTTCGTAAGAAATGGAAAGGCCTTCTTTATAGCTCAGCGGTTTGCAGAGATCTTTTCTTTGCAAAATTTGATGACTCATCTTGGATTTCCTTTTTACGCACTCGGGGTCGCGAGCGCAATTCTACATCTCTTCAGTTTTATTAAACTAAAAATCTTTACTTGGTAGAAAAGAATATAGGACTCTTTCTATTCGTTTTAGATTATTTTATTGGAAGTAGATTCGATTCTAAAGTTGCAAAAAGTGAAAGGAAGAATCGAATTTGAATTTTTTTCGAAAGGAGGGCTTAAAATAAGAAAACCCGGCAACGTCCTACTCTCCCATGCAGCGAACCACACAGTACCATCAGCGATGAGAGGCTTAACTTCCGTGTTCGGGATGGGAACGGGTGTGGCCCTCTCTCTATAGTCACCAGGAATCTTGATGACAGTATTTTTCAAGGGACAACTTTGTCATTCTTAAATTAAAAAGTAAGAGCGTTTTTTCTTTTTTATTTTAGAGATTTTCAAAAAGAATTTTGTCCTCTTCCAATTGAAGTCTTTCTTCTATCGCCGACTCGGCCGCGATTAAATCGACAAAACCGGGAGAATCCGGAAGCCAAGGCATAAGGTGCCAAATTCCTAAAAGCTCCTTGTCGCCCGGAAGAATATAATCTGTCAGAGAGAACGTCTGAAGATTGAATAAAAAGGAAAGTTTCCCTTGAGGGATGTTTTTAATTTCTTTTAAAGCGATCGTAAGAACGCTCTGGTTTTCGGGAAAACGATTGGCTCTGCAATGACGCACAACGTGCTTTGGAAAAAAACGTTCCAGAAAAAGAAAACTAGATAAAATCGGAAGTGTTGTCCGGTATCGAATTCTCAAACCCGAAGAATCTACGGTAAGTTCCAAGGTTTTGGTCATTATAAAAATCAAAGAAAGAGTAAAAATTCCGAGAAATAAGATCGAGAACGGAATAAAAAAGAACAGGAAAACCATTTCGAATTCCTTCATCGAGAGAAAGATGATTCCCCAGACGCCGTAAAAAAATCCCATCACGGAAAGAATGGTAATCTTATCCTTGATCGTTTTCTTTTTTGTAAATTCTACCTTTGTTCCTTTCTCCGTCGGAGATAACTTTAGATATTTTGAATCTACTTTGACCTTTTCAACCGAGGGAAGAACCGAGGCCTCTCCATTGGTTTCTAAATTCTCCTTTGTATCATTCGAGACGGGGAGGGGAAGAAGGGATCTGAATTGAGAAAGTTCCTTTGTTAGGGATTCCATTCCAGAATAAGAATGTAGAAGATAAAAGGCTCCATCCGATTTAAGAAAGAATAAATCCCAGACCGTTCTAAAACCCGAACCGCTGGAACTCGCGCTTCCGTTTCTGGAAACAACTCGTTTCTTTATCTTGTAACAGACGATCGCTGAAAGATCGATCTTCAGGTCCGATCGATTCGTTTCTTTGATTAGAAGAATTCCTTCCTTTGGAAGAATTTTCTCTTCTTGAATCGCATCTTTTGTTTTGCGATAAGTTCTTACGGAAGAAAAAAGAAGAAACAAAAACGAAAAAGTCAAAAATAGAATTAATCCCGGATAAAAAGTTTCTCCTTCGGTAAAAAGTTGGATCGCATATACGAATAGTCCGAACCCGAAAATGGAAACAAAAAAAAGAATCAAACTAAGAAAACATCCGATCAATCCTTGGAAGTGATACGGATTTTTAGAAATTCTAACGGCGTAATCGGATTCAAAACTCCAAGTAGACATTGGAACCTCTTATCAAAGTTTTTTGTTCAGAAAATATCTTTCTGTCGTTCATTCTGTTTTCGATTTTTTTCGCCTTATTCTTGAAAGCCGAATTTCATTCTCAGCGCCTTTCAAAAAATAAGAACAATCAATTATTATCTTTTTTGAGTTCGGTCAAGTAGTAAAAAAGAGAAATTCTCTTTGTCATTTTTCTCGAATTTCGAATGCCTTAGAATCTTAAAATTGTTTCCCTGATCTTTTCCTTTGGAAGTCTTGCAGATAAGGCTTTCCCGAAGCCGTTTGTGATTCTTCTTTTTGAAACCGAAGCGGGGAAAGTGAAAGACATTGGATGGAGGCCGCATGGCTCAGTTTGAAAACGTTACAGTTATAAAAAAAGCGAATATCTATTACGAAGGAAAGGTTACGAGCAGAACCGTTTTATTTTCAGACGGAAGCAAAAAGACTCTGGGAATTTTAATGCCCGGCGAATATGATTTTGGAACCGACGAAAAAGAAATTATGGAAATTTTAGAAGGGGACTTGCTCGTAAAACTTCCGGGCGAAACGTCTTGGAAAGAAATCAAAGGCGGACAATCCTTTGAAGTTCCTGCGAATTCCAGATTTCAATTGAACGTAAAGAAGATCAGCGACTACTGTTGTTCTTATATCGCTTAAATTAAACCTTTCCTAAAGAAGGGAATCGTTCCGAATTACAGCCGTTAGGCGGTTGATTTCGAATTCTCCAATTAAAAAGCCGAGGTGGAATTCCTCGGCTTTTGCGCTTTTATCGGATTTCGTTTAACAAAATCACTGATAACTTTCGATCGGAAGACAGGAACAAACTAAGTTTCTATCTCCGTAGACGTTATCCACTCTTCCCACATATGGCCAGAACTTATGTTCTTTTGTCCAGGACGCAGGATAACCCGCTCGTTCTCTCGGATACAAATGATCCCAACGATCCGACGTCACCATCGCAGCGGTGTGTGGAGAATTTTTTAAAGGATTGTCCGTTTTGTCTAAAACTCCGTTCTGAACATCCAAAATTTCTTGATGAATGAGAAGCATCGCTTCACAGAAACGATCCAATTCTTCCAAGGATTCGGATTCGGTCGGTTCGATCATCAGAGTTCCCGGAACAGGAAAGGACATTGTGGGCGCGTGGAAACCGTAGTCGATCAATCGTTTTGCAACGTCTTCTACTTCGATTCCTGCTGTTTTTTTGAACGGTCTTACGTCGAGAATACACTCGTGAGCGACAAAGCCATTCTTCCCTTTATAAAGAACCGGGAAGGCTTTTTCCAAACGTTTTGCAATGTAGTTCGCGTTTAGGATGGAAGTTTTGGTAGCATTAGCAAGTCCCTCAGCTCCCATAAGAATGATGTAAGTCCAAGAGATCAGAACGATGCTCGCGCTTCCCCAAGGAGCCGCGGATACGGCGCCGTGTTCGTTACCGGTCGTGTTATCCACTAAAACGTGTCCCGGTAAAAATGGAACGAGATGTTTTGCGACTCCGATCGGACCAACACCCGGACCGCCTCCTCCGTGAGGTATGCAAAAAGTCTTATGTAAGTTGAGATGGCAAACGTCGGCGCCGATTTCACCGGGACTTGTTAAACCGACTTGAGCGTTCATGTTCGCTCCGTCCATGTAAACTTGTCCGCCGTGTGTGTGAACGATTGCACAAATTTCTTTTACGGATTCTTCAAAGACCCCGTGTGTGGAAGGATAGGTAATCATCAAGGCGGCGAGGTCGTCTTTGTGTTCTTCCGCTTTTGATTTGAGATCTTCTAAGTCGATGTTTCCGTTTGGATCGCAAGAAACGACGACCACTTTAAAACCGGCCATCGCCGCGCTCGCTGGATTGGTTCCGTGAGCCGAGATCGGGATCAGACAAACGTTTCTATGTGATTCTTTTCTGCTTTCGTGATATCTTCGGATCGCGAGAAGTCCCGCGTATTCTCCTTGGGAACCTGCGTTTGGTTGTAAGGAAACTCCGGCAAAACCGGTGATTTCACAGAGCCATTTTTCCAGTTGTTCAAATATGACTTTGTAACCTTTGGCTTGATCCGCCGGTGCGAACGGATGGATCGCTCCGAACTCCGGCCAAGTCACAGGATACATTTCCGTGGTCGCGTTGAGTTTCATCGTACAAGAACCAAGAGGAATCATCGAAGTCGTTAGAGAAAGATCTCTTGATTCCAATTTTCGAATATAACGAAGCATTTTGGTTTCGGTGTGATGCGACTGAAATATCGGATGTGTGAGATAAGAGGAGGTTCTTTTTAAAGAATCAGGAATCGTATCTGCGTTCGAAAAGTTCTTTTCGATCTCTGCGTTTTTAACTCCGAAAATTTCGAAAAGGTCCTGAAGGTCTTCTGTGTTTACGGTTTCGTCTAACGCGATTCCGATTCTTCCGTCGTTGTATTGTCTCAGGTTGATTTTTTTGGAAAGCGCTTTTTGGAGAATCTCTTTCACTTTGTTTCCGGCCTGAACCGTGATCGTATCAAAAGAAGAATGTTCCGAGATCGCAAATCCGGCGGATTTCAAACCGTTAGAAAGAATCGAAGTGAATCTATGAATTCTTGTGGCGATGTTTTTCAGTCCTTCCGGTCCGTGATAAATCGCATACATGGAAGAGATCACCGCGAGCAAAACTTGAGCCGTACAGATATTGCTCGTCGCCTTATCTCTTCGGATATGTTGTTCTCTCGTTTGCAGAGAAAGTCTGAGTCCGGGATTCCCTTGTGAATCTTTGGAAACTCCGATCAATCTTCCGGGCATGCTCCGTTTGAATTCGTCTTTCGTTGCGAAAAAGCCCGCGTGTGGTCCGCCGTAACCAAGAGGAAGTCCGAATCTCTGAGAAGAACCGATCGCGATGTCCGCTCCCATTTCTCCCGGAGATTTGAGAATCGTAAGTGCAAGAAGGTCGGCTGCGACGGTCGCGATCGAACCTACGTTATGCGCCTTTTGAATGAACGAAGTATAATCGATGATCTTTCCGTCTGTCGCGGGATACTGAAGAAGAACTCCGAAAAAATCTTCGTTGAGTTCCACACTTTCGTGGTTTCCGATTTGAACTTCGATTCCGAGTGGATTGGCTCTCGTAACGACTACGTCTATCGTTTGCGGATGACAGAGTTCGGAGACGAAGAATTTTTTTGCAGTTTCATTCTTACGAACCGAATACGCAAGGAACATCGCTTCCGCGGCGGCGGTTCCTTCGTCCAAAAGAGAGGCGTTGGAAATTTCAAGTCCGGTAAGATCGATGATCATCGTTTGAAAATTGAGGAGGGCTTCGAGACGGCCTTGAGAAATCTCAGCTTGATACGGAGTGTAAGCCGTGTACCAACCCGGATTCTCTAGAATGTTTCTTTGAATGACTCCGGGAATCACACAGGAGTTGTATCCGGCTCCGATATAAGAACGAAAGACTTGGTTCTGAGACGCGATCGTTTTCAGATCTTGAAGAATCTTATGCTCGGTGGAAGCCTTGGGAAGATCCAAAGGTTTTTTTAGACGAATCCCGGCGGGAACCGCTTTTTCAATCAATTCCTCGAGAGAAGAAAGTCCGAGTTCTTTTAACATAACTCCGATCTGTTCCGGATCCGGGCCGATATGTCTTCTTGGAAAGGAATCCAGAGGATCGATACCGACCTTTGTAAGATTTTGTTTGGATTGGTTCTGGAGAGTGGAGTTCATGTTCACCTGCTTTGAATTCTCAAGATTAGACTTTGCTGTTATTCGAGTCCTGCTACGAACGTTTTGTATTTTTCGGAACTGAGTAGTTTTTCGAGTTCGGAAGGAGAAAAACCTTTTACCTTAATCATCCAAGAATCGAAAGGTTTTGCGTTTACTTCCCCCGGGCTTTTGGAAAGAGCCGGATTGGATTCGATGACTTCTCCGCTGATAGGAGCGTATAAATCTTCGGCTGCTTTTACCGATTCGATGGTTCCAAAGGTTTCAAATTGTTTGATCGCCTTTCCGGCTTTCGGAAGATCAACGAAGACGATGTCGCCTAACGCGGACTGTGCGAAGTCTGAAATTCCAATGAGAGCAACGTCTCCTTCTATTTTGACCCATTCGTGTTTTTCCGAGAAGAGATATCCTGCGGGCGCTTGCGTTTCTGCCATGATCCGTTTCCTAATTAATTTTTTCTGATACTGCCTGGGATAAAAGGCTTTGTTGTAATGATAGCTTGTTTCGGTTGTTCTCGGATTTCAATCTGAATCGGTTCTCCGTCTTTGATTTTTTCCGCAGAGATCAGCGCGAGGCCGATTCCCTTTTTCAAAGAAGGGGAAAATGTTCCCGAAGTTGTTTTACCGATTTCATTTCCTTGAGAATCCAATACGCGGAAATTTTCTCTTGGAACTCCCGCTTCCGTAAGAGAAAATGCGACGATTTTCGAAGGAACCCCATTCTTCTTTTGAGAAAGAATTTTTTCGGATGAAAAGTAAGGAATTTCTTTTTCTTTTACGATCCATCCGATTCCGGATTCGATCGGAGTCCACGAGTCGTTGAGTTCGTGACCGTAGAGCGGATACTTTGCTTCGATACGAAGAGTATCTCTCGCGCCGAGTCCGCAAGGAATGAGACCGAAGTCCTTTCCTACTTCTAAAAGTTCTTTCCAAATCTTGAGTCCGAGAGGAATGGAAGAATAGATTTCAAATCCGTCTTCTCCCGTGTAACCGGTTCTAGAGACGATGATCTCTTCTCCTTGAAAAGGAAGGATTGCAAAATGGTAATATTTGATCGAATCCAATTCTTTTCCTAAGTATTTGGAAAAGATCTCGTTCGCCTTCGGACCTTGGAGCGCGATCTGATGCCACTGAAGACTTTGGTCTTCGACTTGAACACCTTGAGCGGGAAGATACTTGAGTAAGTGTGCGGTAACTGCTTCGTAGTTGGAAGCGTTGGAGCAGATCATATATTTCTCGGGAGAGAATTTATAGATCGTAACGTCGTCAACTAAGCCGCCATTTTCATTCAGAACCGCATTGTACTGAACTTGAAAATCGGAAAGGGACGCGACAGAATTACAGGTGACGGATTCTAAAAAATCAAGGATAGCTTTGGGCTCTCCCGTTACGAAAATTTCTCCCATGTGAGAAACGTCGAAAAGACCGGCTGCTTCTCTGGTAGCGTTGTGTTCAGCGATGATCCCCGAATATTGCACAGGCATATCCCAGCCTCCAAATGGAATCATTTTTGCACCGAGTGCGCGATGGGATTCATAAAGAGGTGTTTTTTTATCTTGGGACATAAGCTTTCCGAGTACCAGTTTTTACTAGTTCCGTCCTAGGACAAATGGATTTTCAGGAAAATAAGTTCAAATCTTTAGGAAATTTTTACCGGGGATCGGATTTAGAATACTTCCAATTTTGGGTTCTTGGATTTGGAACCTTGTTTTTTGCTTTTTCGGAAAGCGTTAGGAGCTTATGAATTTCGTGTGTTCTTCGGAATTTTGGAACGATAGAATGATTCCCCGGCGTTTTATGAATCGTCTCATTTTGTTTTATTAGAATATTTGAATTTACTATTGAATCGATCGGTATTTTTACTTTTGTTTTTATCGAAACAATCGAATCGCAAATGAAGCTTAGGTTTTTGGTTTCAAGAAGGAAACTCTTTTCGTCAGAAAGTTCTGATAAAGAATTTAGTGTTTATCGAAATCTTGGGAGAATGGGAGAGATTGAATCCAAGGAAAGTTTATCCCCGTTATCGCTTTCTACAGACAGAGAAAAATAAAAAAACGTAAATAGAAAACGATTCCCTGATTTTTTATATTAGAGACGTTTTAATAAAATATAATGTTCTTTTCTATGAAGTGAAATAATTTGTTGAAAAGATATTGCACTTTTGGCCAAGTTGAGTACATGAAAAAATATCTATCGATGACATTGGTCATCCTGTTCGTTGCGGTCTCGTTCCAGTGTTCGGAAATTTCACCTCGTCAAAAATGTTATGAAGATAACTATTGTAAGTCGGCGGACTCCGACTGTGTGGCGGCTTCTTTGTTGATAACAGCGCTCTTGCAAAGTGGGAGTTCGAGTGGGTCTTCCTCTTCAAGTTCATCTAACAATTCCTTCCTGAGTTTATACTTTAGCCCGCTTGCTTGTATCGGTGCGAAAGCTTCCTGCGAGGCGGATTGCGATAAGAAACATCCATTCTGAAAATCGAATATTCGATCTTTCCGTAGGGAAATGGGGAAGATCGATACGATCGAAAGAAGAAAATTTTAGAATCAGGGCCGATTTCTGTTACGCAGATTGCAAAATCTTTTGAATTACGGTCTGTACTTCTTCGATCTTATACGGTTTGTCTAAGATTCCTTGAACACCTTGTAAAAGAAGTTTGTCTTTCTTTTCTCTTTCGATATGCCCGGAAGTGATGATGACTTTTATCTCGGGTTTAATTTCTTTCAATTTGAAAAAAAGAGAATCTCCGCTCATTTCCGGCATTCCTAAATCGGTGATCACCAAGTCGATGTGATGATCCGGATTTTGAAATACTTCAAGAGCGTGTTTTCCGGAGCTCGTTGTAAAAACCTTACAACCGGATAATTCAAGAATATCTTTCAATACTTCCAAAACCATAATCTCGTCGTCGACGATAAGAATGGTTGCTTGAATGTTAGCTCGTTGTCTTCCGTTTTCTTTAATCGGAGATTCCGAAGCCGCGATTGCCGGAAAGTAGAGTTTAAAAGTTGTTCCTTGATTGGCGACTGAATCCACGTCGATAAAACCGAAATGATTTTTAGTGATCGTATCTACGATGGAAAGACCCAAGCCCGTTCCTTTTCCTCTTTCTTTCGTAGTAAAAAAAGGTTCGAAGATTTTTTGTTTAGTCTCCGGACTCATTCCTTTTCCGGTATCGCTTACATGAATGCAAACATACTCCTTAACATTTCCTCCGGAAGGAAATTTCTTTCGAACCTCGTCTCCTTTTACCGTAGTCTCGCGGATCGTGATCTTGCCTCCGTCGGGCATTGCGTCTCTCGCGTTCAACGCTAAGTTAAGAATGACTTGATGAAGATGGCTGCTGTCGCCTCGAATGATTCCATTTTCGAGATCGATTTTAGTTTCGATAGAAATATTTTTTGGAAGCGAAAATGAAAGTATATCGGTGACTTCTCGAATGATATGCGAAATTGAAATCGGTTTGAGTTCGGAAGACCCCGGTCTTGAAAATAAAAGAAGTTGTTTTGTGATCGATCCGCCCCTTTTTGCGGCTTCGATAATTCTATGGACGTGTTTGTTTAGATCGGAATCATTTTCGATTCGTAATTTCATCACTTCCGCGCTTCCCATAATCATCGTTAAAAGGTTATTAAAATCGTGAGCGATTCCACCGGCAAGTAAGCCGATACTTTCCATTTTTTGAGCCTGACGAACGATTTCTTCGGCGGTCTTTCTTTCGGAGATATTTCGAACGATCCCTTGCAACAAACCGTTTCTCAAAATTTTTGCATTGATTTCGACCGGTACGATACTTCCGTCTTTACGAACCAATTTTCTCTCGCTCAAAACGGCTTTCCCGTTACGAAGATCTTCCACACGAAGCGGATTCTTCATAAGATCTTCGGGTTCGATGACGTCCCAAATTGTAAGATTTAAAAATTCTTCTTTCGTATAACCTAACAGTGCGCAGCCGCTCGGATTGATTTCAACGTATTTGCCGTCTTTATCAATTAGAAAGATGGTATCCGAAGCTTGTTCGACTAAAGAACGATAGCGCGTTTCACTTTCCGATTTGAGATCTTCGATTCTTTTTCTTTCGATCGCGATTCCAGCAATATGAGCCAAGGAGTGAATCAATCTCAAATCCAGATCGGAAGGTTTTTTAGGTTCGTTGTAATAAAGTGCGAATGTCCCCAAAACCTGATTGGAAGGAGAAATGATCGGCTGAGACCAACAGGACTTTAAATTAAATTTTTCCGCGAGGTCCTTATAATTTTCCCAGAGAGGATCTTTTTGAATGTTTTGTACAATGATGAGTTTTTTTAAATAAGCCGCGGTTCCGCAAGAGCCTACTTTTGGACCGATCTTTACACCGTCGATACTATCATTGTATTCTTTAGGTAGGCTTGGGGCCGCGCCGTGTCTCAGAGTTACTCCGTCTTTATCTAATAAAAGAATGCTCGCGTGAATATCGGAACGATATTCTTCGATCGAGGACGCAAGAGTAAAAAGAATGTCTTTGAGAGATCGACCGGAGGAAAGTTCCTCAAAGACTTGAAACATGTGATTTAATAAGAGTTCGATTTTTCTTTGCTCTTCCGCGTCGGAGAGCGCCAGCCAACTTTTTGATTGGTCTTGATTTCTGAATAATGTTTTGAATAAAGCGACCGGAATATGTAAGAATCTATAGAATGATTCTAAAATAGACATGTTAGGTTCTTTTTTTGCAAACACAGTTGTATTCATAAAATGATGAAACATAAGGTACTGAGTTTAACGAAAGAATCCGGATCTTCTTTCAAGAGACGTGATAAACTTTTAAATTCGAAGATTGCGGTGTAACAAAATGAATTCATATCCGATTTCCCTCTTTTATTTTCAAATAAAGTTTTGATTTCGATATTTGATTCACAAACCCAGGTAAAATTGAATCCATGTTCCCATTGATTTGAAAGGAAGATGGAAGAAGAAAACGATAACACAAATCTTAAAAAAACAAATCGGAAAGAAGGTTTACTTCCGTTTTTTGTACATAATTTTCTTATCGAAAAGAAGTTCTCATTCTTTCAAATTCTCGCTAAAAACGAAGGAAACCTATGAAATTGGGGATCTATTTGATATGTAAGGTTTTTGTATGAAAAATATCAATTCATGTCTTGATCTTGTTTTTTAGATACCGATGTGATGGAAAAAATTCTTTGGAAAGATCGATTCGAGATATAGAAAACGATTTCCTTGTTTATAGAAATTCTTTTATTCCATTTGCTGCGGCTCGGTCTTATTTTAGTCTGAGCAATTTAGAATATTGTTCGGGGGATTTTCCGACTATGTTTTTGAAATCTTTAATAAAGTGAGCCTGATCAAAGTAGCCTAAATCTAAAGCGAGTTGGATTCCATCTACGTTCTCGCCTTTTTCCAATCTTTCGGCTGCCTCGTGCAATCTATATCTTTGAATAACCCATTTCGGAGTCACTCCTACATAACGACTGAATTGGCGCTGTAGAGTTCTTTTGTTAATACGAAGACGGTTTGCTAAATCTTCGACTTTGCGAATGTTCGGATTTTTAAAGATAGAATCGATTACTTCCTGAATCCATAAAACATTTTCATCCTTCTCCGGAAGACGTTGCAAAAGAATTTGTTCTATGGTTTCTAATCTTTCTTCATCGTTCTTTGCGGAAAGAATTGAGTTTTCCAAACGTAAAACGTCCACGCTAAAAACGGAATCAATAGGGATGGATCGATTTTGAAGGGAACGAATCGCCTTTCGATAGAAAGGATAAAAAGCTCCGGGTTTGAATTTTACTCCCCAGACTTTTCCTAAATCTTTTAGGAGATACGAAAATTTCCCCTCGATGATTCCTTGAATCCTCGATTTATCTTTATCGATCACAAGATGAACGCTCGGATGTGGAAGCGTTTCCGCGAGTTGAGGTTCCTTGCCACGGAGATCCCATTCTACCGTCCAATGATGTTCTATAAAAAATTCCAAACTAGGACTCGGCAAATAACGAGCATGTTTGAAATCGATTTTTGTTTTCTCTGATTTCAGAACACCCCTTGGTTTATCTTTTTTGGATTCCATCTTTGAATCTATTAAATCCAAAATCGAATCGCGGCTCAATGAGTTTTTAAATTGGATCGAAGTAAAAAAGAAAATGAATCGAAGAAAGAAAATCTTCGTCTAAAATTTCTTTCGAGAAAATATATGACAGTTTTTGGCAACATTCAAAAAGGAATGTATATTCGATTTAAAAAATTCTTCGTTTAAAAAACTTAAAATGTTGAATCTTAGATGGATTGAAACTTATATTTAATTTAGAAAAATAACGGAATAGGTATTGGACATGAGCATTAAAAAATACAACGGTAGCTGTCACTGCGGAAAGGTAAAATATGAAGTCGATCTCGATCTTTCCTTAGGAACCTCGAAGTGTAATTGTTCGTTCTGCAGTAAGGTAAGAAATTGGAGCGCGATGATAAAACCGGCGGCCTTTCATCTTCTTTCCGGAAAAGAAGAATTGGGAAGTTATCAATTCGGAACGATGAGCGCAACGCATAAGTTTTGTAAGAACTGCGGAGTTCGAACTTATACGGAAGGTTATATCGAAGAAATCGGGGGAGACTTTATAAGCGTAAGTTTGTCCACTCTGGACAATCTCGAACCTAGCGAACTCGTGGAAGCACCGCTTTGGTATGCGGACGGACGTCACAACAATTGGAGATCGCAGCCGGCAGAGATTCGTCATCTTTGAAAATAAAAAACCTGCATATTCCCAGGACCATTTTATCCCGAGCAAAACAATTCGATTGAGTTGCTCGGGAAGCATTTTTTACGCCAAGGATCGTTTGTTCATAAAACGCGTGTTTGGCGAAAAAGAAAAATCGATCAGTCTTTTAGACCTTCCAAACCTGCTCTTGCAACTTGACCGTCTTGCGCCGAAGTTCCCCCGGAAACGCCGATCGCACCGATGATTTTCCCATCCAGAAGAATCAATTCTCCACCTTCCAACGGATAAACTCCCGGTAAACCGATCAATCGAAGTCCCATTCCGCCGGCTACAACGGAGTCTTCCATCGCCTTTGTTGGTCTTCTAAAATTGACAGCGCATTTTGCTTTTCCTTGAGAGATATCGATGGAACCGAATTGAGTTCCATCGATTCTTTCCAGATAAACCAAGTTTCCGCCGGAATCCACAATGGAGATTACCATCTTCCATCCGTTTTTCTTGGCTTCTGCCTCCGCTTTCAGAATGATTTTTTTCGCTACTTCGAGACGAATCGGATTTCCGTAATCCGGAAAGTTAGGTTGGTTTTGACTCATAACACTCCGTGAGTTTGTAAGAAGAATAGAAACCACAATCAATGTGAGAATTTTCGGGTACATAGATTTCCTCTGCTGAATTTGAAATGGGATTTTGTTAACCGAAGAGCCCTTTTCATCGACCAAACTGAATCGATAGAAATAGAATTTTCGGGTTTTAGTTTAACCTTTTGGGATTTGAAACTGAGGTCGATCGAAGACGAATCGTTCGTCAGGATCGAGGTGGGCTTTTCTAAAAGCGGGAGAGAAGAATTCTAAAAATTTAATTTAGAATCGACTTTAATTAAATATTGGATTTTTGTTCTGTCAAGTTTTTTATAAGATCGAATTTAAGAATTTCGGATATGGATTTCGTATTGCAATTTTGTCTCTGAAATCGATCTTATTATTACAAAGGAGCGTAACGTGTTACATCGGAATTTTCAAAACTTAGCCGGCTACAATCGATGGATGAACGAAAGGATTTATAACGTAGTAGCCGAATTGCCGGAGTCGATTCGAATTCAGGATCAAAAAGCCTTTTTCGGATCGATTCACGCGACGCTCAATCATATTCTTTGGGCCGATAAGATTTGGCTGAGTCGTTTCCTAAAGGGAGGTTATTCCTTCGATATTTTGACCGAAGATACCGTAGCGGGTGTGGAAGGGCAGGCGGCCAATCATCGACATGAAATAGAAAGTAACTTTGATCGACTCGAAAAAGAAAGAATGAAAGTGGATCAAGATATGGTAAGGTGGATCGGCGAAGGATTCTCAGAGTCCGATTTTGTGAAGAATTTAGAATATCAAAATACAAAAGGAAGTCTGCATTCGACTCCGATCTTTTCCGTTCTGACCCATCTTTTCAATCATCAGACGCATCATCGTGGTCAGGTGACCGCGTTGTTGTTTCAAAATGGAATCGATCCAGGCGTTACCGATCTGATCTATTATCTTCGATTGAATTCTAATTGAAGCGTCGAAATTGTAATTTTGTTTTTTAGAATTTAGGAACTGACAAAAAAAAGACTTTCCTCCTTTGGGAAAGAGGATCATGGTTCCCGTTATGTTCTTACAATACAAAACAAAAGTTAGATTCCTTCCGTTTACGATTCTTCCTGCGATTTTCTTTTTCTTTTTTATAAGCGCTTGTTCGAGCGCACCCATTGTCAACAAACCTCTGGATGGAAACTTGGATCTGCAAGGTCATCGAGGCGCTCGCGGATTAAAACCGGAAAACACTTGGCCGGCCTTTGAAGAAGCGATTCGACAAGGTATGACGACGTTAGAACTGGATACGGTTCTTACAAAAGATAAAAAAATAATCATCCATCACGATTCTGAGACAAATCCCGTGATCTGTCAGAAAAAGGATGGAACCGAAATTCTTTCTCAATCCTTATATGAATTGACTTTAGCCGAATTGAAACAACTCGATTGTGGAACCAAAAAAAATCCTAAGTATCCGGAACAAACGCCCGTTCCCGGTACGGAGTTGATTACAATCGAAGAATTTTTCTCGCTCGTTGCCAAATCGGAAAAACAATTTCCGCAAAAAGCAAAACTCAAATTTAACATCGAAACGAAATTTCCAAACGACGATAAGGCACAACTACCCACGGGAATCGCAGAAGAACACGTGAATCTTTTGGTGCAAGCGGTCGATAAGGCAAAGGTAACGGATCGAACTACGATCCAATCTTTTTATCTTCCGGCGCTTCCGATCGTGAAAGAAAAAAATCCAAAGATCAAAACGAGTGCGCTCTTTTCTCTGACATATTTCCAAGGTGCGATGATGACTTTTGGTTTTGGAAATTCCACCAGAAAGAATGTTTTGGAAAAAGCTCTCGAAGTCAAAGCAGACATCATCTCTCCGTATTTTCTCTACGTAACGAATGAATTTGTGCAAGAAGCGCATTCACATAAAATCGCAGTGATTCCATGGACGGTCAATGAACGAGCCGAGATGCGACGTTTGATTCAAGCGGGTGTGGACGGAATCATCACGGATTATCCGGATCGATTGAAGCAAACGTTGATACAATAGGAATATAATAAAAATTTAAAGTTTGTTTTACGTTCAAATTAAAAAAGTTTCAGTTTTTCCATTCTTTCGTAACGCTCCTGGAACTGTTTCCAGTAAGCAGGCAAAAACTAAGCTTGCTATTTTAAGAACGGGGAATACAATTATGGTTATGGATTTCATTCAAAAAGTACCTAGGAAATTGGAAGAAGTTCTCGGAGCGGAAGGGGTCGATCAGTTCGTCGATTTTCTCAATTCCGCTTTCATTGCTTCTCGAGCTCAGATTCTGGAAACTTCTTCCGATCGTTTTGAACGTCACTTATCGACCGAAATTGCAAAATTGAAAGTCGAGTTTGTCGCGTTTAAAACGGAAATGAAAAATGAATTTCTGGAGTTTAAGATTCAGATTCAAGCTGAGAATGCTAAGTTTCGATCCGAGATTCGAACGGATATCGCTGATTTTAAAGCGGAGATTCGAAAAGAGCTGAAAGAACTCCGTGAGTCGAATGTGGAGATTTTCAAATCGATTGCGAATATTCATAAGGCAATCGCCGATATCCACAAGACAATTGCGGTGCAAACTCGCTGGATGTTCGGTGCGGTTCTGGGATCGGTCGGTTTAGTACTCGCGATTGAAAAAATTTTACATTCCTTTCCTTAAATTTTTACCGTTTCAAGTTTGTGATCTTTGAAAAAAGCCTTCCATTTTGTAGGAAGGCTTTTTTGTTTAAACTGAGTAAGAACTCAAATTGTCGATGTGAATTCTTACTGAGTTTTTGTTTCAGACGGTTTTTTGAATGTATTTTGAAATTCAAAAACCTTTAGGAATTTCTTATATCGCTTTGCATTTCTTCTGGAGCGAATTTGATCTAAGATTAAATTTCCAATCAAAGAACTCGGAAGTTTCGGTTCTTTTCCTTGGCCGATTCTACGGAGTTGTAATCGGATTGCGGACATCTTAGAAAGAGAATTGAAGGTCGAGTTGGAAAGATTCGGAATTTTTACTTCTACGGAATTTAAATTTCCTGAAAGTAGTTTGGACGCGGAATCCGGTTCAAATGCAAATGGGGCCGCAAGGCCAACGACGTCTAACGCACCGCTTGTAATCGCTTCTTCCATCACACTTTTGGAACGAAAACCTCCCGTGGACATCAGAGGCATTTTCGCGGTTGATCTTGCTTTTTTTGCAAATTCTAAAAAGTAAGCTTCCCGCTTTTTAGTTCCGTTGGATTCTCCACCTTGCATTGCGGGAGATTCATAATTTCCTCCGGAGATTTCCAAAAGATCTATATTCGTTTTATTTAACATTTCTATGACTTGGATTGCGTCCTCCTCTCTAAAACCGCCGCCCTGAAAATCGGCCGAGTTGAGTTTGACTCCGACTGAAAATTCTTTTTTGGTCTGAGCTTGAATTCCATTTACGATTTCGAGAAGAATTCTTGCCCGATTTTCTAAGGAGCCTCCCCACTGATCCTCTCTGAGATTGGTCAACGGCGAAAGAAATTGATTGAGAAGATACCCGTGAGCCGCGTGAACTTCTACTCCGTCGAAACCGGCTTTTTCAGCGACAAGCGCGGCTTGGATAAATCGTTCTATGATTTTTTTAATTTCGTCTCCCGTAAGAGCGCGAGGAGTTCCGAAAACTTTCGCAAACATTCTCCCGGGAATGTTGACCTTTACCGCAGAAGGTGCAACGGGAGTTTCCGAAATAAAACCGAAGACTTGTCTTCCTGGATGACTGATCTGCATCCAAATTTTGGAGCCCCCGGCCTTGCCGGCTTCGGCCCATCGTTTGAAACGATCTAAACTTCCGTTGTCGCGAACGATAACGTTTCCAGGGCCGGTAATGGCGTAAGGATCGATCATCGCGTTTCCTGTCAGAAGAAGCCCGGCGCCTCCTTGTCCCCAGCGTTTATAGAGTTGGATCATCTGTTCGCCGGGCAAAAAATCATCGTCAGCTAAACTTTCTTCCATAGAAGCCTTTGCAATTCTATTGAGTAGAACTTGCCCGTTTGGCAAACGAAGCGGTTGTGAGAGGGGGGAGGTAGAAGCTGACATATAAATTCTCCGGTTGAAAATTTCATTTCCTACCCATCGGTATTTATTCTAAAGGAAATGTCAATTCAGAATTCCGACCAGTTGGTATTTATTTATGTGTTCAAAACTGAATTCGTTTGACCGGGTGAGAGATTTTAGGAGAATGAAAAGAGAAACCAGAACCTATGTCTAAAACCCTTGGATGGAAAAAACTACCGGAGGATGTACGCAGAGAATCGATTCTCATGGCGGCCATGCGTTGTTTTTTCTCAAAGGGTTTTGAAAAAACTTCGGTACAAGATATCGCGGATACGGCCGGTCTTACCAAAGGTGGAATTTATTTTCATTTTGAAAGTAAGGAAGAAATTCGAGACACTTTGATTCGAGATTTTCTGAATTTGGATCGATTGGGATTCAAAGATCCGGAAGTTCTCGCGCTCCCTCCTCATTTGCGTTTGAAAGAATTCTTAGAAAGACTGGCGAATCGACTTACGATCGAAGGGAATTGTTCGCCTCGATTATTTGCGGAGGCAACTTCCAACGGCGGGGGGATGGAAAAGGAAATCGTTTCTTTTTATGATTCTTTGGAATCCATTTTTGCGGAAACGATTCGCGAAGGACAAAAAGCGGGAAGTCTTGTGAACTCCATGTCTCCTGAGCTTCTCGCGAGAACCGTTCTTGCGGTTTTTGACGGTTTACAAATTCAAGCCGACATATCCCCAACGAAAAGGGATTTGCAAGTTCGCGGAAGAGATACTCTGAATTCTTTTTTTAAGAATCTGCTTTTGACCTTGGACCCAACCTGCGAAATAACGGATCAATCTTAACTTCGTATCGAAGCAAGAATGGAATAGATTCCGATTCCTAAATAGTTTCCTATCGCGTAACCGATCAAACCGGTTAGAATTCCGACCACCAAAACTCCCCGATTCCGAATCGCCTGTGTAACCGGTGGAACAAAAGCGGGACCATAGATGCTGGAAACGGATGTGATCATCCAAGTATCGACTGGAATTCGAAATATAATTCCTAAAATCAAATGTAGAAAAATAGAGCCGAACAAAATGGAAGTTAAGATTAAGAATACGGAACCGAAATCTCGTTTTAATTCTTCCAGATTCGCGAGAAATCCGATAGCCACGGAAAAAACCAAGATCAAATAACTTCCGAACTCGTAAGTTTTGAGTTGTCTTACTTTGGAATGAAAGGAAGTTCCGATTCCCCAAGTTGTAATTCCGAGTAAAATCGAAGGCGCGTACAAAGATGAAAAAATCAAAAACGTAAACGCGATCGAAACCCCAAAACCAAGAACCGCAAGAAGAAGTCCGATTCCGTTGGAAAAAACTAAATTCTTCCAGGGAATCGAGCGGCTCTGTTCTTCCAGTTCCACGTTTTCAACAGAAGTCTCTAATACGTTTTCTTTCCTTAAAAAGAGAGAGAAGAATTTTTTGCCGACCGTGAGCAGAAAGAGAAGATAAATTCCTCCTATCACGACGTCAATCGTGTTGACCAACGCAATCGTTTCTTTCGATGTATTGATCGCAAGACCGACGGCGTTTAGATTCGGAGTTCCACCTGTGTACAATCCGGAAAGTATTCCCGCAATTTTTGCGGATTCCGGATGTAAGTTAGAATAATAAAAGCCGGCAACAGCGGACACGATCGCGACGGAGACGGCGGAGAGGAAAAATGAAAAGAGAGCCAATCTTGCTTCTCCAAATCCCTTTTTAAAATCGGTGGAACTCAATAAAAGGGGAATTGCGAGCGGAATCGCAATTTCGGCAAAAGTCTGAGGAATCGATTTGGATATCCATCCGGAAGGGATCGTGTTTCCTAAAAAAATTCCGCCAATGTAACAGATCGAAACCGGGCCTAAGAGACCCAGAATTTTTACTTTTTTGGCGACTCGAAGTGCAAACCAAGGAAAAAATAGGATAAATAAAGAAAGAGTGGTCGAGTTTATCGTAGAAATTATGGAATCCATAATAGTTCCTGAATATAATAAAATTTTAATTTACTTGAAATTTCACCGTCGTGAACAAGGCCTTTTTAGATAAAAATTATTTTCAGCTAAAAAACCCATTTCTGAATTTTAGAGTTCAGAAATTTGGAATTCTAAAAAATAAAACTAACTCTTTAACTCTTCTTTTGTGAAAAGTATCAAAATTTAATTCTGAAAATTCAAGCAGAAAAGGGGAAGAATCTCGATTCTCTCGTTTTCTTTTTTCGATCTTCTCTAAAATCTTAACTAAAAGGGTAGTTTCTTATTCATTGATTTTTACAGAGATCGGGAATCGATTTGGATTCGTCTGCGGGTCTCAGAGAAAACCTTTTCGATTTTCTTAGGATTGAATTCAAATTAGGAAAAACCATGAAATTCATCTCGATTCTTTTTCATTTTGGAATGATAACCGGAATACTTTGGACCGGAGGTTTTTTATTCCTAACGAGTTGTTTGGACGCGGATTCAAAATGGGCAAGGATCAGTCAGATTCAAACGCCGGAAGGAAGTTCTCGTATTTCTTATCCAAAGGATTCTTTTTCGGATTTTGTTAGAAACCTTCCCTTAAAATCAGAACCCACTCTCTGGACCTTTCAAAAACAAAATATCATTCATCGTTATGATACGCTCGGCGTTTTGGATTTACCTCTTTTGTTTCAGAATGACTTGGAACAATGCGCGGATTTTACGATGAGGATTTGGGCGGAATATCACAAACAAAGAGGAGCGCTGAATCGCTTCTATCTTTTCGATTACAATGGAAGAAAAAAATCGTTTCAAGCGAGCGGGATGAGTTACGTTTCCTTTTTACGAAAATCGTTCGTTTCCTCCAATTCGTATTCTCTCAAAAAAGGAGGACTCGGTATTGACGAAGCGGATTTAAGACCGGGAGATCTTTTTGTTCAAAATGAAACGGGCGGGATCGGGCACGTATCGATGGTGTTAGACGCGGCCGAAAATTCTAAGCGAGAAAAATTCTATCTGATCGGTTTTAGTTTTATGCCCGCTCAAGAAATGCATATCGAAAAAGCCCCAAAAGAATTCGGCTCCAAGGGTTGGTTTACTTACAAAGGTTTTCTAAAACATCTGGAAGAATTTTATCCGTATGGAACTCCCGTTCTGAGAAGATTTCCAGATAAATAAGAATATTATAATTTATCGAAATGCTATCCAGCCTCCTACGTAGTGGGCCTGAAAGATTTGTTTCCAGTTTTGAAAACCAGCTTCCTGAAAAAGAGTTTCGTATCGGTTTGCGGGAATCTTATGTAGCGTTTTCACACGATCCAAGTAGGTTTCGAGAGCGGCATTCTCCCAGCCTTGAAAGGTTCTTAGATATCCTGCGACTTCTCGGAAAACGGAATTCATGTCCGGGTTAGAATCGTACAGATCAAAGAGAATAAACTTTCCACCCGGTCCTAAACGGGAAGAAATATCTTTTAAAAGAGAAAGTTTAGAACCGTCGTCCGGTAAAAAATGAAGAACGAACAAAAGGGTGGCTCCCGAGAAACGAACATTCTTATCCAAACCGGAAACGGGAGAACAGACCAAGTCCGAGTTTGGGAATTTTTTTTTGGCGACTTCGATCATTTCCGGAGAAGGATCCACTCCCGTGATTTGATAACGATCCGGCGCTACTTTTAAAAGCGCCTCGAAGTCGGCGCCGGTTCCACATCCGGCCGCAAGAATTTTTTTACCTTCGGGAATGGAATCTATTATTAAACTTGCGACCAACTCGGATACTCCCGAGTAAAACGGAATCATTCTTCCGATTCTATTTTCGTATTGTGCCGCTCTTTCGCCTTCAAACGTTTCTATAAAATCCATCCGTTCCTACCTTCGATTCAAATCGTCGATTTACAAACTTGAACACGATTCTAACATTTTCTTTTTCGTCAGAATTCTTTTTCCTTCCATTCTTTCCAACCAATTGCAATTCCTAAGACATGTAAAGTGAAGGCTAACGGAACCATCAACAAAGGTAAGTAAGTGATCGGAAAGCGAGTTACGATTTCATTCGGTGGGTCCGTAAAAAAGATCCGAAATGGAAACGGCGCGGACATGATTCCCGTAAACACGGTAAGACCCAGAACAAAAATCGCAATCACGTTCCAAAGAAGGAGCCAACGGATCGAAAGCAAATTTCGAGTGATTGCAAAATAAAGAATCGGAGCGCTCAGAGGAACCCAGAGATCAAAGTTTTGGCCCTTTGCGGTCATGATCTCGGAAAGCAAGCCGTCCCTTACCAAAAGAAAGATCAAAACTTCCGGAAGAATTCTCCAGACTTGAAAGAGGCAAAGGCGGAGCGAACCAAATTCTTTTAGAATCGGAAAAACTCGGGACGAAAATCCGAAGCTCAAAAAGATCACAAACGTCGTTACGACTCCGATTAAAAGTCTTGGCGGTAATCCAAAGTAAAGAAAAAATCCCCGGAACGCAAGGGCACCCTGAAGCAGAAGTAAAAGAAGAATCGCGAAGATAGGAATGTAAATATTTTTTCTTTTTTCGAAAGAAATCATCTTCGATCTTTTATAAAAGAAGTTTAATATTAGAAAGAGCAACAGTCCGCTTGAGAGAAGCGCGAATGCGGAAATAAAAAGGGGAATTGATTTTGTTACCATTGTAACCTCCATAAATGAGATTACTTGAATTTTGAGAATAGATCTATAGACGTTTCGTCACGAAATGTTTTTAGGACCGTGACGATCGTCACGGTTTTCTAAATTTCTGAAGAAACACGGTAAGTCTTTGAAACTTATCTTTGCCGCCATTCGATTCTTTTTCTTTATCCACGGTTTTATCATAAAGATGAACGAGATGATTTCGTAACGTTCCGTCGGCGATTCCGAGAAAAAAGCCGATTTGTTTGCGAGTATATCCTTCGCTTATCAATTCACAAATTCTTAGCTCTTGTTTTGTAAGACCTTTTTGAGAGAGAAGATTAAAGTCCAATAATTCTAAAGATTTTTTTGCCGGTCGAAAGAATCGGAGAACAATCCAAGAGGTCGCCGCTCCGATTAAGGAAAGTAAAATCGTTTGTGATCGTGTCGATTCGATTCTTGTTAAATACAAAAGAGAAAGAGAACCCAATCCCAAGGCGACGCTCAGACATACAAAACCTTCCGCGATTTTATGAAAAACGGATTCGATTTCTTCTCTGGAAAGATAAACCGAAACAAAAACGCTAATGATGGAATCGGCGCCCATTCCTAACGGAAATAGATTCGAACCGAAAAGAGGAATAAAATTTGTACCGAGTCCCAGCCACCAAAAGATAACCAAAACCGGAATCCAACCTCTCACAAGAGTTTCTTCCGGTTTCAATAAGAGAATCAGAGAAAGAAGAAAACAAGTTCCAAATAAGCCGCCGACAAGAATTCTTGCTGGAATTTCTAAAACGGGAAACCAACCCCAATCGTATAATTTCCATTCTCGGATAAGAATGGATCCATCGGAGAAAAAATCAAATTCGATAAGAATCAAGAGCGCGATCGTCGTTGTCAAAACGACGGAAGTCATCGTAGATTTTACCGGACGTCCCGATAGAATTCTACTCAAACTGAGAAGAAGATACGGAACAAAAAAAATAAAGTGGCGAAAAATATGAAAAAAAACGGAGGCTTCTTCGGAAGACGTGGATTTTAAAAGTAAGAAGATCGAAAAATTTCCGCCGGCTAAGGCAAGTAAAAAGATTCGAAAATAAGCTCCGAAAGGATCTCGGTCGCGTATGATCGCAAAGAAGGCGGCGAGGTTTGCGAACATTGCCGCGATGGGAAATAAGTGAACCACTTCCATGAAAAAAGCAGACTATAGATAAGAATTTGATTGGAAATATTTTTTTATTTTTCAAATTATTTTTCTTTCAATCGCGGTTTTTACCTTCGCTCATTGCTCAAAGGATCCGTCGTTTTTGACTTATTATCCAATTCTAAATTTGATGAAGGAACGCCCCGAGTTCCTCGTCGGTTTGACTATGATAGAACGGGAAGGAGCAAGTGCAGGAGCTACAAAAACCATTGCTTTACAAAATGTTAAGTATTCTTTTAAATCTTCTATTTTTATAAGTAGTCCGATTTAGTCCGATAACGAGCGGAAGCTTTAGCGTTTCGTTTTCCGGAACGTTAAACGGCATCGCGATTGATCCAATTTTCGCATTCAATTTCTAATTCATTAGAAATTACAAAGAATTTAGAAATGCCCTTTGGGAAGAGGGGCTTTCTTTGTTCTAAAACTAAACCCAATGTAGAATAAAAAATTCTCCCTTCAATCCTTTCCGATCCAAAAAAAATCTGCCAAAACCCCGGCCTCTCTCTTATAAAAAAGATACTGAAAAGAAAAGTTATAACAATTTCTATTGCAGGCTGCCTAAAGAAAAATGGAAATTCTATACTTTAAAAGAGTATAAAATAAAAATGAGCGTAGAATCGAAACAAGTCGTGGACCTTTTCGGACTCACAAAACTCGGAAATTAAAATCTACAAAATAAAATCGTAATGGTCCGATGACGAGATCAAAAGCTATCAATAATATCCCGAACTCGATCATGGCCGAATATTATTCTCAGAGAAGAGATGACGGACTGATCGTTACCGAAAGATTTTTTAGGCTTCGGTCTCTTTATCGTTCCAAATTCAAAAGCAATTTTCTTAAAAGTTTCGAAAGTTCTGCGTGTTCCTTTTCGGAAAGCGCGCTCATCAATTCGTCTACGCTTTTGACGTGATCCAAAAGAGTTTTTGTAATGACTGTTTTTCCTTCTGAAGTTAAGCAGATGAGAACTCCGCGTCTATCCTTTGGATCCGATTCTCTCTGAACCCAACCCAAAGATTCCAATCTATCGATTCGATTTGTCATCGTTCCCGATGTGATCATCAAGGTTGCGAGTAGATCGCCCGGCGCTTTTTTATAAGGTTTTCCGCTTCTAAGAAGAGCCGCCATCACATCGAAATCTTGAGTAGCAAGTCCGTGCCTTTCAAAAACTTCCTTGTGAACGTTATAAAAGAACATCGAAGACAATCGATGAATTCTTCCTACCGTCCCCATGGCAGTCGTATCCAGATCGGGTCTTTCTTGAGCCCATTGGTTTAAGATAAAATCGACGTGGTCTTCCGTTTTTTTGGACTTCATATTTCCTATATTAAGGAAATTATCTTGACGTCAAGATAAAGTTGTTATTTTCTTGGCCTGAAGAATCTTGATATCAAGATAGTTTTTTTTTGGAGAAAATATGAATTTTACGGCGTTTTTTGCACTGCTGGCTACGATTCTCGCATTATTATTAACACCACTTCAGTCATTTATTTGGAATGGAGAATCCACTCCTCAGTATCTTTTAAAGATGAGAGAATTGATCTCAGTGTTTTTAAGGATGAGAACCGAACTTTCCCCCGAAACGACGGACTATTATTTTTTTGGAAGAATGACGATTTTTATTCACTTCGGGATTATACTCGGACTCAAAGAATTGTATAAGAATGGATTTTTTCCGAATTCAGTCTTAAAGATTTTCAATGTAGTCGTTGGTATTTTATCTCTCGCGGCTTTTGGAAACTTGATCGCCTATTGGGGAGGAAGTTTCTTTGGGGAGTTATTTCGCAATATCGGATTTCGTTGGATAGAGGCTCCTTCTATTTTTCTTCTTTTATTTGCGATCGGTTATCTCGGATTTAAAATGAGGGCTGAAAAAAAATGGGAAGGAAACGTAATCTTTTCTCTTCCCGTTCTTATGATAGGATCTACTTTATTTTTTCGTTATATACCTCACGGACCCTTATTGCCGATTTTAATAGTAATCACAGGGTTTGTCTTGAGTTCAGAGTCGGCTCCGATTTTACAAAAAATCAGCCGATCATTTCTAAAAATCACTTCCGTGAAGAGCATCATTATTTTATTCGCCTTTGCAATGTTATGCGCGGAGACGATGCAGCTTATAGAAAAATGGATTCCGATTACCGAAACGGGATTTCTCCCTAAAAAAATGGACTTCCGACCTTTTTCTTCCTCTCAGGACATTGTAGAAGTTTTTGGAGCTTATGGAGAACAAGGGCGAAAATTATATTTCTGGATCGATATCGTAGATATGATTTTTCCGATCCCGCTCTTTTTATCCTTTGCAGGAATCTATACAAGAGCCGCCCAAAAGATTGGCTTACCGATGTCTTTCAATCTTTTGTCCTTAGGATTTCTGATCTTTGATATTCTTGAAAATTCTTTTATGTTTTACTTCTTAGCTTCTTGGCCGAACGTTCCCGAACCGTTGGCTACATTGAACGGTGCCGTGACGGCGACAAAGTTGTTCTTTCTTTTTGTCGGGTTTACGATGTTTTTTGTTTCTTTTTTGATTCTGGTCTTGGATTGGATTCGAGAAAAACGGAAAAAAATTTCAGCATAAGATAAACTTTCGGGTGAAGAATTCTTTTGCCCGAAGGACTTCACATTTTTTCTTTACAATCCTTTTTTGCCGTTTGCTTATTTGTTCCGACAAACTGTTTCACTGAAATATTTCTTGATCCGGACTTAAAGTCCGTTCCGGAATAGAATTTTCGACTATTCATAACTCTTCGATTTTATTTCAAAATCGATCCGACGTTAAACTTTCCACCCTTATATTTCGAAACGGATTTCAATTTAAAATCTTTTAAACGAAACGATCAAGTTTTGATTTTTTTATTCAACGATAATTTAAAAACATACCAAAAGGTATGGTATGTTGATTGACACGAGTCAAATTTCAAGTATTCTTCAAGGAAGGAGAATTTTATGAAACCGGAAGATTTTCTTATTTTAGGGTCGATTCATAGCGTTGGTTTCGCAATCTTTCACGTTTATTTTTGGAAACTATTTCGATGGAAAGACGACCTAAAACGCGTTTCCTTTGCAAATCGCGCTATTCTTCAAATAACAAATTTGAGGTTGATCTACTTTTTCGTTTTTATGGCCGTCATTACATTTTGTTTTAGAACGGAGCTTATCCATTCTCAGATGGGAACTTGGATCCTGGTCGGACTTTCATTTTTTTGGTGGGGCCGGTTGATCGAGCAGTTTATTTTTCTGAGAGTCAATCAACCGATGGTTCATTTTCTTTCCGTGCTCTTTTTTCTGGGTGGAGTTTTGTATTTAATTCCTCTGTTTGTATTTTAATTTTTCAATCATGCATTCGGCGGAACATTGGATATTAGCGGGTTTGGATCTTCTTTATCAGAAAGGAGAAGAGTCTCTTACGATTGAATCTTTATGCAAAAAATTAAAACTTACAAAAGGTTCCTTCTATCATCATTTTAAGAATCGCGAAGACTTTTCGCAAAGGATGTTGAATTACTGGGAGAAACATTTTACGGACGATATTATTCGGAAGGCGGAAGCAGAATCAACTCCACAATTAAGATTAAAAGTTTTAAGGTCTTTAACTTTGGCGTTGCCTAAGAATACGGAGCGAGCGATCCGAGCCTGGGCGTTTCGAAATTCTAAGGTAAAAAAAATTCAGGAACGAGTAGATTCTAAAAGAATTTCTTTTTTGAAAAATGCTTACTGGGAACTTTCAAAGGATCGTAAGCAAGCGGATCAAAAAGCCAAACTTGCCTACGCAATTTTTGTGGGAGTAGAAATGATTCTACCGAGTTTGAACGAAAAAGAAATTAAGAAGCTCTATTTCTCATTTTGATCGTTTACTTTTTGATTCTTTCCTTTCTCCGCACATAAACGACCTTATCTAATTCAGCGACGACCTTTCCCGTTTTTTCGTCGTAAACTTTTGTTTGAAAGAACGCGTCTAACTTTCTTTTTTCATCGGCTTCTTTTCGAATTCTTTCAATTTCTTGGTGAGAAATCTGAAATTCTGCGTAGACCTTTCCTAAGCCGGGGCTGATAAATCGAATCGTAGCCGCTTTGTCCCAGACGAGATAATCCTCACCTAAATTCTCCATCAAGATCAGCATATAAAAAGGATCACACATCGAATAAAGAGAACCGCCGAAATGAGTTCCCACTAAATTTCGGTTCCACCAGTGAAGCTTCATGCTAAGACGAAAGTGAGTGAAATCCTTGCTGATTTGTTTGTAACGGATCCCGGCCGCAAAGTAGGGGGGATAAAAATTGAAAAAGTAAAATCGAAGTCGTTTCCAAAAATTCATGTAGTTTGATGCCAAACCTTATGGTTATTCTCCTTTTGTTGAAGATGCCTCTGATTTTAAAATCAGAAAATAAGTCATTTGTAATGAAAACGGCGTAAAATGTTCCGTTTTGATCGAAAGCATCTTGCTTTTTCAAAGCCTCAATTGTAAAACAACTTCCCCGGAGGAGACTGAATTTGAACCTTCCTAAAATCCGAGAGATCATATCGATTCTCTTTTTCTTTCTATTTTTTCTAACCTTTCTTGGTTGTAGCGACTCTACGACTTATGTGATTAAGAATAAGAAACCTCTTCTGACTTCGAACACAAAGGGACTTTTTGCAGGCGCATCCAAGGTGGATATCACACCTCCGCCCGGGCTTCCGCTCGCAGGATATTCTATGTTAGCGAATACGGAGAAAGGTTTTAGAACTAAAATCTATGCGAGAGTGATCTATATTAGAAAAGATCAACACGCTCCTTTAGTCCTAATTCAAACGGATCTTCTTTCCGGTTCCTTATTGTTACATCATAGGCTTGCGGAAAGACTCGCTGAAAAAACGGATATCAGTTTAGGGGGAATCGTTCTTTCGGGAACTCACACTCATTCCGCGCCCGGAAATTTTTATGAGAATAATTTCTACAATGAGTTTGCAGGAAACAAACCCGGTTTCGAAAAAGGTTGGTATGAATTTTTAGAAGATAGAATCTACAACGCGGTCTTGGAAGCGTATCAATCGGCGAAACCTGCAAAGATTGCAACGGGTAACTCCAATGTTTGGGGACTGACAAGAAACCGGTCGATCGAAGCCTATGCCGCAAATAGTAATTCCGGAATTCAAGAAATCAAAACGGAACAGATTTATGAGGCGATCAATCCGACGATGACTATGATTCGAGTGGATGCGAAAGACAAAGACGGTTCCTTTAAACCTCTCGCAGTTTATTCCACGTATTCGATTCACGGAACAACGGTTCCTTCTTGGAACAAGGCGGTTAACGCGGACGTTTTTGCTTATCCGGAAAGGGAGTTGGAATTAAAGATCAAAGAAGAATATAGATCGGAATGGGAACCTCTGCACGCGGTGTCTAACGCGACTCATGGAGACAATTCTCCGGATTATCGCGAGGATATGCAGGGTTTTATCGAATCAAAAAGACTCGGTCTTGAAATATCAAAAAAATCTTATGAACTCTTTCAGGCATTAGGTAAAAAACTAAACTCTGACGTTACGTATTCTTACAATTCAAAAGAAGTCGATGTGTATGAGAATCCAAAGATGGGAGAAGCCGAACTCTGCAGTCGACCCGTCGCGGGTACGGCTTTGACGGGAGGAGCCGAAGACGGAATGACTCCAGTTTTATTCTGGCTTCCATTTTGGGGAGAAGGTTGGCCCCGTTATATTTTTACCGGAGGTTGTCAAGGGCATAAGAGAACCGCCGGTTCTTTCTTTCAATATCTTGTATTGGCTAAGAAGAATTTCCCTCATAGGATGATTCTTCAATCCGCAAGAATCGGAGATACCGCTTTGCTCGCGGTTCCTTTTGAAGTAACAAACGAGTCAGGAAGAAGATTTTCAAACGCAGCTCTTGAAGCGGAAAAACAAAGAACCTCGAAGAGTAGGGAGAACATTACACAAACTTCGGTCCTATCTTGCACAAACGGTTATTTCGGTTATGCGACCACGCCGGAAGAATATTCGAAACAACACTATGAAGGCGGACATACGATCTATGGACCGGGAACTCAACCCTTTCTCCAAGCTCATCTCGCGGATCTTATAAAACAAATGCCTGTTGAAGGAGGTAAGGAAAACTTTCCGGATTCTTGGGAATTTCAACTCGATACAAAACATTATATGCCCGAAAAAAAAGAGGCTCGTGGAAGTCGGGATTTAAAGGAAGCGCCTCGGTTGGTCCTTGCCGAAGAAAACTTAGAGAAACACTGGATCTTTCGTTATAAAGACGTGAATCCTTCTTTGATACAATTTCATCAGCCATTGATTTCGATTCAATATAGGGATGCAAAGGAAGAATGGAAAAATTTAATCCAAGACGGAAAATTGATAAACGACTCCGGAACCGAGCTGGACGTTCGTCTTCAAGGTGATTCTTCGGAAGGAATGGCGATCTATGAAGTTCGCTGGTTCAACCCGGAGTTTCGTTCGAAGAGAAAGTATCGTTTTACGATTGCGCCCCGAGGAAAAGAAAAGGAATTTTATTCTCCTGAATTTTGATCATCTGCGGGGGATTTCGTGTCTCCCGCTTTTAGAAGAAAGAATTTCATTTTAAAAAAACGTAAAATCGGAAACGAAACTTCCTCTTTCCGTCCAAGAAAGTTTTGTCCGGTTTTGTAAAAGATTGAGATCAACCGAAACTTTGTTTCGGACGGACTTAAAGTCCGTTTTCAATCTTTTTTTCTATGGATTCGTTTGTCGGAATAAAAGAATCCATTTTTCTAATGAACTTTGTGGCGCTTTTGGGTAGCCATTTTTTTAGAATGGATTCTGCTTTTTATCCCTTTGAACTTCAATCTGTCGTATTGTATAAAAAATTTCAATTTAAGAATGAGTTGACTTTGCGGTTTGATTCCGAGCCGGCATTGTTCTCTTTTTTTACGGAGAAAATTTTCTTGCCCGAAATGTCCGGATTCTTATAACTTCGTTTCATGCAAAGAACGATAGCGCTGGTTCGTAAAAAGGGATCTTTAGAAAATGTTGAATTGATAAGCGAAGTTCTTCCGGAGCCTTCTGAAAACGAGGTTCAGGTCGAGATCCATTCAATCGGTTTGAACTTTGCGGATCTCTTTGCAATTCAAGGACTTTATAGTGCGACACCGGAAGGCGCTTTTATACCCGGTCTTGAATATTCTGGGGTCGTTTTAGCGGTAGGAAAGAAAGTTAAGAACGTAAAGAAAAAGGATAAAATTATGGGAGTGACCCGTTTCGGCGGTTATGCTTCTCATTTGAATATCGATTCTCGTTATATATTTAAACTTCCTCCGAAATGGAATTTTGATCAGGGCGCTGGATTTTTAGTTCAAGGATTGACCGCCTACTACGCATTAGTTGCTCTGGGAGATCTCCAAAAAGGTCAGACGGTTTTGATTCATAGTGCGGCGGGCGGAGTTGGAATTCTCGCAAACCGGATCGCAAAAAAAATGGGAGCGTTCACAATCGGAACAATCGGTACGACTTCCAAGATCGAACTTCTTAAAAAAGAAGGTTATGATAGACAAATCGTACGTTCGAGTCGATTTGCAAAGGATCTAAAGGATTCTCTTTCCGAAAGGGAATTGGATTTAGTTTTGGAATGTATCGGTGGGAAAATTTTTCAAGAAAGTTACGATATCATGGCTCCGATGGGAAGAATGATCGTATACGGCGTCGCCGATATGATGGGTGGCGGAAGCTCCGTGAATTGGCCTAGGTTGGCATATAAATATCTTTCTCGTCCGAAGTTGGATCCTATGAAAATGGTTTCGGACAATAAAGCGGTGATGGGTTTTAATTTGATCTGGCTCTATGATCGAGTTGAAAAGCTTACGAAGAATCTCAACGGTTTGGTAAAACTCAATCTTGCACCACCTTTGGTCGGGAAAACATTTCCATTCGAAAAGATTCAGGATGCACTCAAATTCTTTCAATCGGGAACTTCGGTCGGTAAAGTCGTATTAAAAGTAAAGGTTTGAAAGATCGATGTAGGATTTAATCTTTTGGACCTCTGAGATTTTTTGGAAGTCCGTAGGCGAAGAATAAACGGCTTATCTCTCAGTAGGACTTTGCTTTACAATTATAGGAATTCTTTCAGTTTGGAGGTAGAGTGAGTCAATCTGCCTTTTCTGAAATCTTCCATTCTTATCGTGCTGCGTTTGAGAACTTTTTAGATTCTCAAATACTTTCCGTTTTATCCAAACACTCTGCACCGGAACTCTTTGAGGCGATGAAATACAGTCTTGTCGCAGGCGGAAAACGTCTGAGACCGGTTTTGGCACTTGCGGCGTCCGGAGGCTTTCAAGTTGATTCTAAGAACGCCTTGTTTCTCGGATCAGCATTGGAATGTATTCATACTTATTCCTTGATTCACGACGATCTTCCGAGCATGGACAATGATGATTTTAGAAGGGGAATGCCGACTCTTCATAAGAAATTTTCCGAATCCACGGCGATCTTGGCGGGGGACGCACTCAACTCATTTGCTTTTTATCTTCTCTCTTTTATTCAGGTGGAGAATGGGGACGTCGCCCTTTATCGGGACATATTAGAAATTCTGCATACTGGTTCCGGGGCTCCGGGAATGGTCTCCGGACAAATTTATGATTTACAGATGGAAAGAGAGAATGCAACGACCCCGTTTAGAAATGGAGCGGATAAAATCGCTATGGTTCAATTGACTCATCGTTTGAAAACGGGCGCTCTTATCAAAGCTTCTCTTTTGATCGGGAACCGTCTTCGAAAGGATTGGAAAGAAAGGGAGAACTCTCTTTCAAAATACGGAGAGGATCTCGGTTTACTTTTTCAGATTACCGATGATATTCTGGATGTGGAAGGAACACAGGAATCCCTTGGAAAAACACCCGGAAAAGATGTGAAGTCCGGAAAGATCACCTATCCGGTGTTATTTGGAATGGACCGTTGTAAGGAAATGGTTCAAGAACTTCAAAAAAATCTAATTTCTCTTTCTACCGATTTTATTTTAACCCCCGAAGAGAAAATATTTTTTCAGGAACTTCCGATCTACATTGGCCAAAGAAAAAATTAGACTCGATTCACTTCTTTTAAAAAAGGGTTATGCGGAAACTTTGGAAAAAGCGAGAAGCCTGATTCTTTCGGGTTCCGTTTTGATAAACGAACAAAAGATTACAAAGGCCGGTCTTCAGTTTTCGGAGAATTCCGAAATTCGAATTTTAAACGTGATTCCACAATATGTAAGCCGGGGTGCTTATAAACTTTTAAAAGCATTTGAAAGTTTTTCCTTAGAATCGTACGGGAAAGTTTGTATTGACCTCGGTGCCTCCACGGGAGGATTTACGGAAGTTCTTCTTGAAAAAGGGGCTTGGAAGGTTTTTGCGTGCGACGTCGGTTACGGGCAGTTAGCCGAAAGAGTAAGAAATCATCCTTCCGTCATTGTAAAGGATCGTTTTCATTTGAAGAATTTATCAGCTTCCGAGATAGAATGGGAAACTTTGAAAAAACAGGTTCCAAACCCGAATACAATTTTAATCGTTATGGATTTGAGTTTTATTTCTCTTC